>JBKJUF010000338.1:0-16265 GCA_046590445.1 Kofleriaceae bacterium | reverse complement strand
GCCCGAGATGGAGCGAGCCAGCGAAGGCTGGCGAGCGGGGCCCGTGTTCGGGACCGATCCGCCGGCCGCGCTTCCCGGCGCCGTCGACGTCGCCATCCTCGGCGGCGGTTATGCGGGCTGTGCCACGGCGTGGGCCCTGGCCGGCCGTGGCGTCCCGGCACTCGTGCTGGAACGCGAGCCCGAGCTCGGGCGCTACGCGAGCGGACGCGGTGCGGGGCTCGGCCGCCAGCTCTGCGAGGATGACGACACCAGCCGGCTCGCGATTCGCGGCGCCGCCAGCCTGCGTGACCGGTTCGCGGCGGTGTGGGCGCCGACCGGCGGCATGCTGTGCTTCGACGACGCAGCGCATGCGGCCACCTACATCGCGCGCGCCGACCGCCTCGGCGTGGTCCACGCGATCATCGAGCGCGCCGATGTCCTCGCGCGCTGGCCACAGCTGACCGAGCTGCCGATCGTCGGGGCGCTGTACGTGCCCGGCGATGGCGTGATCGACGCGACCGGCCTGCTTCACGCGCTCGCGGCGAACCTCGACATCGCGTGCGACGCCGCGGCGACCCGCATCGAGGCCGGCCGGGTCGAGACGGCGCGCGGAACGATCGCGGCGCGCGTGATCGTCGATGCGACCGGCGCGTGGGCTGGCGCGCTCACCGGCGATCCACCGCTCGATGCGTTCAAGCGCCACCTGTTCGTCGTCGAGGGCACGCCGGCACCCGATGCGCCGTACGTCTGGTACCTCGGCCGCGACGAGGTCTACCTCCGCCGCGACGGCAGCGGGATCTTGCTGTCACCGTGCGACGCGGACGTCACCATGGCCGCCGACCAGCAGCCGGCTCGCGAGGCCGATGATCGGCTGCGCCGCCGGCTGGAGACGGCATCCACAAAGCTCGCGAGCGCGCCGATCGTGCGGCGGTGGGCCTGTCAGCGTGCGTTTGCAGCGGATCGCCGGATGCGCCTCGGCCGTGATCCCGAGCGACCATGGCTCGTGTGGGCGGCCGCGCTTGGTGGTCACGGCGCGACCGCGTCACCAGCCGTCGGCGAGATCGTCGCTGACGCCGTGATCACCGCGCTCGGCTGAGCCATCGCGCAAAGCCAACCGTGCGGTTTGCGCGGCCCGCGCTTGCGTGGTGAGGTAGCCGCGGGGGGGGACTCGAGATGATTCATCGATTGCTATTGCTGTGCGTGGTCGCGAGCGGCTGTGCGCGCTACGCCAAGATCGATCCGAAGAACGTCACCACGCTGCAGGTGATCAGCGGCGATGGGCCAAAGGATCGACGGATCTGCGCGCGCGGAGACGTCGTCGAGGTCGCCGCGACGATGAAGGACGGCAAGACGTACTACGAGGGCATGCCAGGCGTCGTCGACGAGAAACGCTTCGATCCGGCGCTCGTAAGGCTGACCTCCTCGGTCGGCCGGATGAACGATCGCTCGTGGAATCCGCCGGATGCCGCGATGGCGATGCTCGACACCAAGGTGACGATCACGGCGACGCTCATCGCGAATCCGTCGATCACGTCGAAGATCGAGCTCGAGCCCCACTGGAAGTGCTGGGCACCGACGGCGGCTGCCGGCGGTGAGATCGGCGGCGGCGGCGACGGCGGCCAGGCGGGTGACGCGGGCGGCCAGGGCGGCGATGCGGGCGGCGGTGGCGCAGGCGGCCACGCCCCCCGCACGACGGTCGCGATCGGCTACATCCCGTATCAAGACGGCAAGCTCGTCGCGGTGACCGTCGAGCCGCAGGGCTGGCCGATGCAGGCCTATCTCCTCGACCCGACGATCACGATGAAGGTGTTCGCAGGTGGTGGTGCTGGTGGCGGCGGCGGTGGCGGCGGTCCCGGCGGTGACGCGGCCGGTGCAGGTCAGCGCGGCGGCAACGGCGGTCGCGGTGGCGACGGTGGCGACGGCGGCGATGGCGGCGAGGTGACGGTGGTCTACGACGCGGCGAGCCCCGAGCTCGCGAAGTTCGTGGTCGTTGACAACGGCGCGGGGCCCGGTGGCGGCGCGGGCGAGGGCGGATACGGCGGCGCCGCGGAGAATGACGACCTCGTTGGCCAGCCGGGCCCGCCGGGTCGACCGGGACGTGACGGGCGACCGGGCCCGTCACCTCGCTTCATGGCGCGCGCCGGGATCTCGGACCTCATGACGGAAGCTGCAGGCACGCGGACCGATGCGCGGCCGCCGGCCGAGCCGATCGCGAAGGCGAAGCGGCCGGGCAAGAACAGTCCGCCGCCCCATGCGGCACCGCCGCCGCCGTCGAAGCCGCAGCGGCGCGAGGACGGTGCACGCACATACGTCGGCAAGGCGACCGTCGCCCTGGTCGTGAAGGGCCATCCGCCGATGAAGCAGTCCAATCGCATGGAGGTCGTGTCCACCCGCACGCGGAAGCGGCACTTCACGATCGAGCTGCAGACCGGCTGCGTGCTCGCATTTCATCGATCGATGACCTCGACGCAGCACATCTACGCGCTCGACGCGCCGACGATCTGCGAGGAGAACGGCTCGAAGATGACGATCCACCGCGGCACCCTCGAGCTCGACACCAAGCGCTCGACGCTCTCGCTGACCTTCGATGGCAAGTTCACGGTCGCTGGCAAGAAGCCGGTCGCCGGTACCGCGCACCTCGAGATGAAGGACGCTGCCTGGCGCTGAGCGTCGAGCCGACTACTGCTCGTCGCACTTGGCGACGGCTTCGAGATCGGTCGCGGCGAGCGCACACACGACGCGCGACTTCGCCGTCTTGTCCTTGCACGCGGCGATGAAGTCAGCGGACTTGGTCTCGATGACCGAGGCCTTCTGCTTCGCGAGATCCGCCTTGAGGGCGTCTCCCGAGGCCGAGGCTCCGGCCTTCTTGAACTCGAGGTCGACGAGGTGCTCGAGGAGCTGCTTGCACTGATCCTCGGACGGGCCCTTGCTGCAGCCAGCCCAGGCGATCAGCACCGCGATCAGCATCACGCGCTTCATGACGATCATCATATCACCGGGGCGGGTTTCCCCGGGGACGCGGTAGCGTCGAACGCAGCGCGTCGATCCGGCGGCGGACTGCGGTCGTCGGGTGCAGCGTGGCCGCTTGGTCGAGCACGCCCGCGGCAGTCCGCGGCGCGCCGTCTGCCGCCCACGCGGTGGCCAGGTGCAGGAGGATCTCGGGCTCGCGGGGCGCGAACCGGGCGGCGCGGTCGAGCACGCGCACGGCGTCCCGCGTCTGACCCTTGCGAAACAGCAGCCAGCCCCAGCTGTCGAGGATCGCCGGATCGCCGGGCGCGAGGTCGCGGGCGCGGCGCAGGTAGCGCTCGGCATCGGCGAGACGCTCGTTGCGATCCGCGAGCAGGTAGCCCGCGAGGTTGAGCGCAGCGGTCGATTCCGGCTTCTCGCGCAGGATCCCCTCGACGATCGCGAGCGCCGCGGCAGCATCGCCGGCCCGATCGGCGATGCGCGCACGGGCAAACAGGGCGGATGGTCCGTCGGGCAGCTTGCTCAGCACCGCACGGGCCTCGGCGGGCTTGCCGAGATCGACCAGCGCGAAGGCCGCGAGCGTCGCGAGGTCGACGTCGGTGGGCTTCGCGATTCGCACCGGCACGAGCACGTCGAGCGCGGCCTGGGGGTGTTGGGCAGCGAGGTGCGCCGCGCCGCCGATCCGCCGAGCGTCGACGAACCGCTCCGAGGAGCTGGGAACCGCGAGCGCACGCCGGACCGCGGCGGCGTGATCGCCAGCGGCGAGCTCGGTCTCGGCGAGCGACAGCGATCCGAGCTCGGCATCGACCTTGGCGATCCGCGCGGCGATCACACGGGCCTCGTCGAGCCGGCCGAGGCCGCGGTCGAAGCGCGCCACGGTGGCGAGCGCCTCGGTATCGCTGCGATCGTCGTCGAGCAGGGTCAGCAGATCGACCGCCGCGGTGCGATCGTCGGCCTCGCACAGCAACCAGAACAGCTCCTCGGCGATGTCGAGCGCCTGGCCGCTGCGATCGAAGGCGCTCCGGGTCTGCGCGATCGCCTCGTCGAGGCGGCGTTCGTGGCGCAACGCACGGGCGAGATCCAGTCGCGCGTCGATGTGGTCCGGATCGCGCTCGAGCACGATCTTGAGCTGCGCGATCGCGCCCGCGAGATCGTCGATCGCGGACAGCCGCTGCGCGAGCCGGTAGCGGCCGTCGACCGACTCGGGGATCCGCGCGACCAGACGGCGCAGGGTGCCGAGCGCGGCCGACGGCTTCTCGAGCTTCGCGAGCCCGAGGTAGCCGCGCTCGTCGGTCGCCTCGAGCTCGATCGCCCGGCGGTACGCGCGGATCGCCTCGGCCGGCGTGACGCTCGCCATCGCATCGCCCGATGCCAGCCATACCTGTGCGTGCTTCGGCCACCGCGTGCGCGCGGCCGCGAGCGTCGCCCGGGCCGCGACGTCTCGCTTCGCCTTGTGCTGGGCACGCGCGAGCTCGACCGCGACCATCGGCTGATCGGGCGCCGCCGCCGCCGCATCGCCGAGCGCATCGGCCGCCGCCGCCCAGTCATCGCGATACGCCGCGAGCTTGCCGTCGAGGTAATGCGCGTACGCCGCGTGCGGCAACGGCGGCAGCGGAGTCGGGCGCCGCGGCGAGCCGCACGCGACGAGCGCCGTGATCACCATCACGAGGGGGACGGTGTCAACTTTGACAACCTTTCGCCCCGCGCCGACCCCAAAGGTTGACAAGGTTGACACCGTCCCCGCTCAGAGCGCCCGAAAGGTTGACAAGGTTGACACCGTCCCCGGTCAGAGCGGGATGTTGCCGTGCTTGCGCGGCAGGTTGGTTTGCCGCTTGTTCGCGAGCGTGCGCAGCGAGCGGATGATCGTCCACCGGGTGTCGCGCGGCCGGATGATCTCGTCGATGTAGCCGAGCGACGCCGCCTTGTACGGGTTCGCGAACCGCTCCTTGTATTCGGCGGTGAACCGCGCCCGCGCGGCCGCACGCTCGGTCTCGTCGGTGATCTTGTCGAGCTCGCTGCGGAAGATGATGTTGACCGCGCCCTCGGGCCCCATCACCGCGATCTCGGCGGCGGGATACGAGACGTTGACGTCGGCGCGGATGTGCTTGCTCGACATGACGTCGTACGCGCCGCCGTAGGCCTTGCGCGTGATCACGGTGATCTTCGGAACCGTCGCCTCGGCGAACGCGTAGAGCAGCTTCGCGCCGTGCTTGATGATGCCGCCGTACTCCTGCGTCGTGCCGGGGAGAAAGCCAGGGACATCGACGAACGTGACGATCGGGATGTTGAAGCAATCGCAGAACCGTACGAACCGCGCGGCCTTGAGCGACGCGTCGATGTCGAGGCAGCCCGCGAGGTGCGCCGGCTGGTTCGCGACGATGCCGGTCGGCCGGCCGTCGAAGCGTGCGAACCCGCAGACGATGTTCTTCGCGTAGTCCTTCTGGACCTCGACGAACTTGTGGTCGTCGACGACGGCGTTGATGATCTTCTTGATGTCGTAGGGCCGGTTCGACTCGACGGGCACGATCGTGTCGAGCGCGACGTCGGCGCGGTCCGCGGGATCCTGGGTCGGTCGGCGCGGAGGATCTTCCGAGTTGTTGCTCGGCATGAACGCGAGCAGCTCGCGGATCCGCGCGATACACGACAGCTCGTCGGCCTCGGTGAAGTGCGAGACGCCGGATTTGCTCGCGTGCGTCGACGCGCCGCCGAGCTGCTCCTTCGTCACTTCCTCGTGCGTCACCGTCCGGATCACCTCGGGGCCGGTGATGAACATGTACGAGGTGCGCTCGACCATGAGGATGAAGTCGGTGATCGCCGGCGAGTACACCGCACCACCCGCGCACGGGCCCATGATCGCCGAGAGCTGCGGCACGACGCCGCTCGTCAGCACGTTGCGCAGGAAGATGTCGGCGTAACCGGCGAGCGACTCGACGCCCTCCTGAATCCGCGCGCCACCGGAGTCGTTGAGCCCGACGATCGGGCAGCCGATCTTCGTCGCGAGGTCCATGACCTTGCAGATCTTCTGCGCGTAGGCGCCCGACAGCGAGCCGCCGAACACCGTGAAGTCCTGCGCGAACACGCAGACCGGTCGGCCATCGACGGTACCGTGTCCGGTGACCACGCCATCACCGAGGATCTTCTGTTCCTGCATGCCGAAGTCGGCGCAGCGGTGCGTCACGAACTTGTCGAGCTCGACGAAGCTGCCCTCGTCGAGCAGCGCCTCGACGCGCTCGCGCGCCGTCAGCTTTCCGGCTTCGTGCTGCTTCGCGATGCGCGTCTTGCCACCGGCAAGCTGGGCCTTCGCCTCCATCTCTTCGAGGCGACGGAGTGGGCGGAGTGGATCGACGGGATCGACGGGATCGACGGGATCGACGGGATCGGCAGGATCTTGGCGGCTGGACACGTTGGCGACGTATAGTAGTGGCGTGGCGAACGTCAAGGGAAGCGCGCTGGCGTCGCGCATCCTCTGGGTCCAGCTGGGGCACGGGGCTGCAGGGATCGAGAGGCTGCTCGGGGAGGTCACCCCGGAGCTCCGATTCTCGATCGAGCGCGGCATCGAGAAGGCCAAGTGGTATCCGTTCGAGCAGTTCGTCGAGCTCAACACTGTGCTCGATCGGCTGTTCGGCACGGGTGACCTCGGGCTGATCAAGCAGCTCGGGCGGTACGGCGCCGATGCGAATCTGACGACGATCTACCGGCTGTTCTTCAAGGTCGGCACCGTGCACTGGATCCTCGGTCGCGCGGTGCGGCTGTGGAGCGCGCACTACGACAGCGGGTTCCTCGAGGTGATGACGCGCGGCCCGAAGACCACGGTGCTCCGGATCCGCGGCTTCGACTCGCCGGATCGCACGCACTGCCTCTCGGTGATGGGCTGGTGCGAGCGGTCGATCGAGCTGTCCGGCGGCAAGAACGTCGTGCTGACCGAGCCGCTGTGTCGGACCCGCGGCGACGAGCTGTGTCAGCTCGAAGCCACCTGGGATTAACGCACGGAGGGCTCAACGATCGCGACGAGTCCGGCGTCGAACGGCAGCCGGCTCGATCGGTGCCAGCTGTTCGGGCCGCTTGATCGCCTGCTACCTGCGCCGACGCGCCGACGAGCCGCGGGATCTCGGCGAGCAACTCGCGTGCGAGATAGCCCGGCCAGGTTTCTTGCGCGCGCTCGCGTTCGGTCACTTCGACGTTACATCTACCTCCACGGCGACGCCTGCGTCAGTCACAGGCTCGACGTTCGGACGAAAGTTGCGACCGAGCGTGAAGCGTGCCGCCGCGCCGCGCTGGCCGACCGACGCGCGACCGTCCCAGTCCTGCATCCCCGAGTACACGCCGCCGATCTCGAGACCAACGAACCACTTGCCGAGCGCCACGCGCGCGCCGGCAGACGCACCGGCGTACGGAACCCGATCGTCGCCCTCGAGCGAGATCCCGAGCGCCGCGGTGTAGCCGAGCTCGAGGTAACCATAGACGTCCAGCCGCGTGCTCACGTGACGGTGCAAGCCGCCCTGCAGGCCCCCCTTGACCGTGCTCGTCGTGTCGGTGTCGCGGCGGGCGTCGCCGTCGAGGATTCGCAGGTACTCGGCGGTGATCCCGATCAACAGACTGCCGAACTGCCCGCGAAACAGCGCGCCAGCGCCCGATGCCAGATGACGATCGCGACCGACGAGGATCTGGCTCGAGGCTGCGTAGGCCAGAAACTCCATCGACTGCGGCTTGCCGCGACGGAGTAGCAGGTCACCGCCGCGAAGCTCGTCGGTGGGCGCATACGGCTCGACCACGGCTTGCCTGGCATCGACGCGGTGGACGTACGCCAGGCTGCCCTGACCGGTCGCGCCGTTGCGAACTTCATAGAGGTCACCGACCCGCATGTTCCGCGGTCCATCGACGAGCCCGCGGTGACCGTCGATGCGGGCGATCGTGGCGCGGTCGGGAAACAGGTCCGCGGTCTTGTTCTCGATCTTTGCTTGCAGCGCCACACCATCAGGAACCGTCCGGTCGGTGCCTCGCTCGATCGTGAACTGTCCGCCGGTCGCGAGACATGGCTCCGTGCTGAACACGTGCGCGTTGACGGTGACCGACCAGGCGTTACCGATCTCGACGGAGAAAATGCACTTGTTCGGTGACGCCAGTGGAACGTCGACGACCGCGACCTTGTTCAGCCAGGGGATGGGGATCGGCAACGGAAGCACGATCTTCGAGAGCAGATTCGTCCCGACGAGGCAGACGCGATTGTCGAGCACCGAGATGTCCGCACTCGTCAATACGAGATAGTCGGCGCCGAGGACGCGCGCCTGTGCGCACACGTGCTGGCGATCGTCGGTCGCGACCGGCACGTTCGACGGCGCGGGCGCCAGGATCTCGACGTCACCGAGCCGGCGCAGCTGGTCGTTCACGATCGTCGCGACCTGCGCATCGGTGACCTCGGTGCCGCGCATCGGCATGACGATCGCGCGTTGACCTGGCGCCCAAACCTCGACCTTCGAAACGCTCGGGATGCCGAGCCGACAGCCCGAGGATGCGACGAGGCTGGCCAGGAGCGCGACCGCCGAGGCGCTCGTCAGATACCTGCGCGCCGACGTCATCACCACTCCATACACCGAGCCGTGACGTGACACGCCTGAACAGCGCGGCAATGTCCGTCCGGTTACGCCGCGCGGCTACTGAAAGACCCGCTCGAGGCGCGAGTCCATCGTGATCGCGACGCGGCCGACGATGGCCCGCCCATCGAGCAGCTCGAACGGCAGCGTGCGCTTCGTACCAAGCACGCTGATATCGAGCGAGCCGCGTACCGCGCCTGCGGCGTTACCGTTGCGCGTGACCTCGAGCAGGTAGTTGCCGCGCTTGAGCGAGCGCACCGCGATCTGCTCGCGCTCGCTGCTCGTCGCATCGGTGACGACGACGTCCTTGCGGCCGCCCATCCACGACACCCGCGAGCCGTCGGGTGCGATCAGCGAGACGTCGAGGTCCGCGCCGCTCTCCCAGCGGGCGCCGACGACGAGGTCGCCACCGGTGCGCGCGGGGATCGGCGCCACGGTCGCGGCCTTCTCGGCAGCCGTGCGATCGGCATCGCTCGGCAGGCCGCGCAGCACGAGGTCGGCGTCGCGGTCGCGGCCGATGCCACGGAGACAGCGCGCTGCGGTGCCCGCGGCCTTCGCATCGGCGAGCTGGATCGAAGCGATCGCGATGCGATGGCTGCACGCCTGCGCGAGCCGGCCCGCATTCTCGTACGCGCGGACCATGCGCTCGTGGAGCACGACGCGATCAGCATCGAGATCGACGAGCCCGGACAGCGTGCGGAGCGCGAGCTCGCGCTGGCCTTCGCGCCCGAGCAGATCGGCCTGGTAGCCGAGCGCCTGCGGATCGAGCTTGTCGCGCTCGAGCCAGCGGCTCGCGACGTCGCGCGCCCGCTCGATCTCGCCGGCGTACGACAGCGCCTGCACGAGCGAGCGATGCTTCTCGCGGCTGTCCGGGCTCGCCGCGAGCGCGGTGTCGGCCGCGTCGATTGCCTTCTGGATGCTCGGGTTGACGCGGTCGTACGGCGTCACCGACGGCACGCGGAACCACACGCGTCGCATCGCGATCATCCCGGGCCGCCGCGAACGGCTCGTCATCGGCGGCTCCTCCATCATCATGCCGCCGCCACCACCACCGCCGCCGTCTTCGTTCATCGGGGCCTGCTTGCTCATGTCCATTTTCGGGGCCGAGGCCGCGCGTCCTGCGCCGGCCATCGCCGGAGCTCCCTCGTCCTTGGCCAGCTTGTCTGCCGCGTAGTCGATCGTGCCCTGCGCGGTCGTCTCCTCGAGCGCCTCCTCGCCGGTCCACTTCGCGGCCTGCACGCTGCGATCGACCCCGAACGCCTCGAACATCGCCGCCGACTCGAGGACGAGCAGCGAGGTCTCGCGTGACATCACGCCGTAGCCCTGCGAGAGCGCGACGATCCGCGCACGGTCCTCGCCGCGGCCACCGCGCTCGAGCTGGTCGATCGCGAGCGACGCCCACAGCCGCGGCACGAAGCCGTTGCCAGCTGCCGACGAGACGGCAAGCTGCACCGGGTAGCGCTGCTCGTAGGGCTGCCCGGCCACGGTGCCGCGGATCACGATGTCGCCCGCGACGTCACCGGTGACGCGTGCGGCGATCAGGATCTCCTCGCCGGCCCGCACCGTCGGCAACACGCTCGGCGCGACATCCGAGAGCCCCGCAGGCAGCTCGAGCTTCGCGTCGCGCAGCGCCGTGCCGTACGTCGACTCGAGGCCGGCGATCGCTGCCGCGTGCACGGTCTGGCCAGGCACCCACGCGAGGTAGCTGCCACCACCACCGCGGGCGACCGCGGAGAGCAGGCTCGTATCGGCGTCGCTGCCGATGCCGATGGTGGTCACCCGGATCTCGGAGCCGGTCGTGTTCGCGATCGCCTTCTCGACGTCGCCGATCCGGCGGAAGCCCGTGGTCGCGAAGCCGTCACCGACGTAGACGACCCAGCGCTCACGAGCGGTGCCCTTCGTGAAGTCACCACTCGCCGCGCGGATCGCGCCGACCACGTCACTCGCGCCGGCGGCGGTCTGCGTGCCGAGCCACGTGCGCGCCTCGGCTGCGGCGGTGGTCGTCGGCGTTCGCATGCCGCCGTCGAACCGGCGGCATTCGCTATCGCACGCCATCACCGAGAACTGATCGCGGCGATCCATCTCGCCGATCAGCTCTCGCGCGAGCTCGCCGGCGCGCGTCAGCCGCTCGCCCGCCATCGACTGACTGGTGTCGACGACGATCAGATAGTCGCGCGGCTTCGCCTGATCCCAGCGCGGCAGCTTGGGCCGCAGTGCGAGCACCGCGGTCGGCCGCACGTCACCGGCGACCGCACGCTGCGCCTCGATCACCTTCGGATCGTTGCCGACCTGCTTCTTTGCCGCGAGCTTCTCGTCCGGCGCGACCGCCGCGCCGCCGGCATACGTCCACGCACGCACCTCGGCGTCGCCGTCGGCCGCGCGGTAATCGATCACGAGGTCGCCGCGCGGCACGAACGCGCTGTGCGACATGGTCAGCGCCTCGACGCCCTGGCGGTTCGCATCGGCCTTTAGCTGATAGCCGGCGGTCCGCACGCGACCGGGCGCCGCGCCGCGAACCTCGATGTCGACCGAGAACTTGTCGGCGACCGTCGAGCCATCCTTCGAATGCGCGAGCGGGTAGACGTACTGGCGCCACGGACCGCGCGGCGTCACGACCTGGGTGTACGCGATCTTGATCGTGCGCGAGCCCTTGCCGGGGATCGGGAAGATGCGGAGCTCGAACCGACCACCACGCTTCCAGTCGAGCAGCGCGGGATCGCGCCACGGTCCCTGCACCCAGATGAGATCCTCCTCGGGGCGGCGGTTCACGACCTTCGGGGTCGCCTTGTCGATCACGCCGCGCCAGATCTTCGCCGCGCGCTCCTTGTCGACGAACGCGCCATCCTCGAAGCCGCCGTCGACGTCGAGCGACAGCGAGTCGATCTGGGCGTCGGCAGGCAGCGGGAACTGGTAGACGCCCTCGAGCGTGTCACTCGCGTCGTTGCGGAATGTCTCGGTGATCTCGGTGCGCGCGATCGGCCCGGAGATCCGGACCTTGACCTCGTGGTTCGCGAGCGCGAGGTTCCAGTCGCGGTCCCGCTTCTCGCCGGGCTTGTACGCGCGCAGCGCGCCGAGGCCCGCGGACGTCGTGTCGTTTACAGCCGGCGGGTTCAGCTCGGACCACTCGACCTCGCGCGAGATGCCGGGCGCGGCCGACACCGTGAGCACGCCGTCGTCGATCAGGCCTTCTTCGCCTGCGCGGACATCCTGCTTGCTACCCGACTTTGTCGCGTGCAGCACGATCGCGCCACGCACGACCTGCACCGTCGTCAGCTTGTCCGTCGCGGTCACCGCGAAGCGCGTCCCGACGACGTCGATCTTGCCGGTCGGCGTCGCGACCGAGGCCGGCCGCTTCTCGACGTGTGCGACATCCGCGACGAGCCGGCCTGCGGTGATCCGCATGCGCCGCGCTTCGCCGGCATCGAACGCCACGCGGGTGGCGTGGTCGAGCACGAGCTTCGAGCCGTCGACGAGGACGACCGAGGCGCGCGTGCGATCATCGGTCTGGATCTCCGCTCCTGCGGGCAGCGGCTCGCCTGTGCGCAGCGCGCGCGTGGCTCCGTTGACGTGCACGGTGACGCCATCGGCGCCATCCTTCGCGGCGCGCTCGACGCGCTCGAGCTTGCCGATCGAGCCATCGGCCGCGACCGTCGGGTTCGTCTGCGCCGGCGCGCCGGGGCGCTGCGTGAACGCATAGATCCCGACGCCAGCGGCAGCGACCGCTGCGAACGCGGCGGCCGCGACGAGCGTGCGCGATGGCCGCTTCGAGGCGATGTCGATGACCTTCGCGTCGGGCTCGGGCTTTGCCTCCGCCTTGGCGGGGGACGCCGCGATGGGCTTCGCGCTGGCAACCGCTGCGAGCGGTGCGGGCGCGGCTTCGGGTGACTTCACGGGCGCGGCCTCGGGTGTCTTCTCGACGATCGCTTCGACGGCCTTCGCGGGCGCGGCCTCGGGTGGGTTCGCGGCCGTCGCAACGGCGGGCTTCGCGGCGCGCTGCGGTGTCGCGACCTCGACCGCCTTCGCGGCGACCTCGCGATCCGCCGCGGCGAGCACGCGATCGACGAGATCCGTCAGCGGCGCGTGATCACCACCGGCATCGCGAACGCGCGCGGCGAGCGTGGTCGCCTCGTGCCGTGCGTCGCGACAGTCGTCGCAGCTCGCGAGGTGATCGGCGTGACGCGCGATCGCGTCGGGGTTACCGGCAACGAGCAGGTCGAGCTCGTCGAGCGTGCTGTCACATGCGGTCGACATCTATTCAACTCCTTCTTGCGGCATGACGGTGCGCAGCCGGGCGAGGGCCCGACTGATCCGCTTGCGCGCGGTGGCTTCATCGAGGTTGCACGCGAGCGCGATCTCGCGATGACTGAGGTCCGCGACGTAGCGCAGGACCACGGCTTCTCGTTCACTTGGCTTGAGCTGGGCGAGCGCGTCACGGATCGCGCGCGTGCGTCGCCGGGTCGCGAACAGCGTCCGCGCGTCCTCCGACATCTCCTCGGCTGGCACCACCTCGAGCAGCTCGCGGCTCCGCCGTCGCGTCTCGAGCGTGTGCGCGCAGACGTGCCGCGCGATGCCGCACAGCCACGCCTTGATCGATCCCTCGCCGCGATACGTTGCCATCGCGCGGTGTGCGCGCAGCAGTGTCTCCTGCGTGGCCTCGTCGGCGTCGGCCTGCGAACCGAGCAGCGCCATGCACAGTCGCCCGAGGATCGTGCCGTGCGCGCGTGCACACGCAGCGAGCGCATCGCGGTGTCGGCCCTCCTGGACCATCACCGCGATAGGATCCGCCACCGGCTCTGGAGTCGTCAGATCCGCCATCCGCTCTCGGGCATGCACATGCATCTCACCCTCCACGTGCGGCCGCGCGGTCATTTCGTGACCGTCTGCGGGAGGAAACTCACAACCTCATGACAAGCCACAGCTTTCCGGAACGCGTGATCTCGCGGCATCCGGTAAGGACGTCCGAGCGAGAGCCGCGATCTGCCATGTGGGCAGCGATCGCGAGCTACGAAAGCAGGACGCGCGTGATCACGAACGCCATCGCGGCCATGATCAGCGCGCCGACGACGAGCATCCACGGCTGAAGCAGCTGGCGGCGCGGACGGTTGAAGCCGGCGACGGGCGGGACGTGGTGCTGCGAGTACATCGGGCGCTGTTGCATGTCCTGTGACGGCGACAGGTTGCGTGCCGGCTGCGCGCGCCACGTCGGGTAATTGCCCGGCCCTTGCGACGGCTGCTGCGGCTGCATCGGCAGCGGCGACGGAAACATCGGCTGTTGCTGCTGTGGCGGCATCGGATAGCTCGGCTGCATCTGCATGCCTTGCTGCGGCAGGATCACGGGCTGTGGCGGCGGGAAGCCGAGCGGTCCGGCGACCATCGTCGGCTGTTCGTGTTGCGGCGCCGGAGATGGTGCTGCGCCGGGCATCGGCTGTCTGCTGCCACTCTGATCGGCGGCACGTGTGTTCGGGCGTTGCAAGGGGGAGGCACCGCGCGCGGGCATCGGTGGCGGAACGGTCGCGGGGCGTGGCATGCGGTCGGGGAGCGGCGTGCGGCGATCGCGGGACGGGATCAGGAGGCGCGTGCTCTCGTCGGCCCCGAAGCCCGAGCCGGTCGGCATGTGCTCGCCGGAGTCGGGATCGATCGGCGGGTGCGCGACGGTTGGCTCGTCGGTCGGTCGGCGTCCGCGCGCCGGACCCGATATGCCGGGCGAGCGTGGTGGTGGCGCGGTGTGGCCGTCGCGACGCGAGCGCAGGAGCTTGAGCTGATCGTCCGAGATCTGCGCAAGCCGGGTCTCTTCCTCCTCGAAGGCCTCGATCACCGAGCGCGCCTTCGCCATGCCGGCGCTCTTGTCAGGGATCGAGAAGTCATCCGCGGTGCGGATCCGGATCACGGTGGCCTCGGTGTGATCGATCGGATCGAAGCCAGTTCCCGGTGTCGCGCTCATGCGCGGCAGCTGCTGCGCGACCATCTGCTTGCTCTCGCGCTGCACCTGATCGGCGGCGTCGATGATCTTCGCAAGCTCGGTTGCCGGATCGCCGGCCGTGACCTCGATCGCGTAGCGCAGCGAGCGCAGCTTCGCGCCGAGCTGGCCCGCCGTTGGTCGGTTGCGCGGCTCGCGCGAGAGCGCAGCCATCACGAGCTTCTCGATGTCGGGCGCGATTCGCGGATTGACATCAGCGAGCCGCGGAACCTGGGCCTCGCGGACTGCGCGGAGCGCCTCGAGATCGCCCTGGCCCGAGAACAGCCGGCGGCTGGCGAGGAGCTCCCAGAGCAAGATGCCGACCGCGAACACGTCGCTCCGCGGCTCGATCTGCTCGTTGCGCGCCTGCTCCGGCGAGATGTACGCGAACTTGCCGCGCACCGCACCGTGCTGGGTCTCCTGCTCGGCCCGCTTCGCGATGCCGAAATCCGTCAGCTTGACCTCACCAGCGCGCGACAGCAGCACGTTCGACGGCGACACGTCGCGATGCACCAACGTCATCGGCTTGCCGTCGGGGGCGCGGGCCGTATGCGCGTGCTCGAGGGCCTCGCAGATCTCGGCACCGATATGGAGCGCGAGGTCGAGCGGCATGCGGGCTCGGCGTGCTTCGAGGCCAGCCTGGATCGCACCGAGGTCCTTGCCGTCGACGTACTCCATGACGAGGAAGTACTTGTTGTCGTCGCCGAGGCCGACGTCGAAGATCTGCACGATGTTGCGGTGCTTGAGGAGCGAGAGCACCTTGGCCTCGGCGATCAAGAGCTCCACGAAGCGCTTGTCCTGAGAGAGGTGCGTGAGGATGCGCTTGATCGCGACCGGCTTCTCGAAGCCGCCGGCAGCCACGGCCTTGCCCCGGAAGATCTCAGCCATGCCGCCGACGCCGATACGGTCGAGCAGCTCGTAACGCGTCACGTGGGATCAATCTACCATGTCGACAGAGCGGGCGTTCGCGGGAGGTACGATGGGAGCGTGAGCGATATCGAGCGTGAAATCACGGCTCTCGTCGACGACGCGCTCGGTTGTGGTGTGGGCTCGGCGGCTGCGGTGTCGGTCGGCGAATCCGGCGTCGAGATCGCACGCGTGCTCCGCGGTCACACCCGTCGGGTGCCCGATCTCGGGGAGCCGATCGATGCGCGCACGTGGTTCGACGTCGCTTCGCTGACCAAGCCGATGGCAACCGCGGCGTGCGCGATGGTGCTGGTGGGCGACCGTCGGCTCGACCTCGACGCGCCGATCCGGCGGTGGCTTCCCGACGCCACCAGCACTGGCTCCGTGGGGCAGCTGCTCGGTCATGCGGCCGGATGCGCGGCCCACGTCGAGTTCTTTCGCGTCTTGGAGCAGGGCGTACCCGATCCGCGACGCGAGCTCGTGGCGATGGCCGCGCGCGAGCCAGCGTACGCGCCGGGCGTCACCGCCATCTACAGCGACCTCGGTTACATCATGCTCGGCGCGATCGTCGAGCGTGCCGCCGGCGCGGCCCTCGAGGACGTGTTCGCTGATCACGTGGCGGGTCCGCTCGGGCTCGCCGCGCGCTTTCCGGGCGTGGCCACGCTCGCCGGCGCCGTCGCGACCGAGCTCGACAGCACCCCGACGGCGCGTGGCCTCGTCTGCGGCCGCGTCCACGACGAGAACGCGTACTTCGGCGGCGGCGTCTGCGGTCACGCCGGTCTGTTCGCGACGATCGATGACGTCGCACGCTTCGCGGCGGCGATCGTCGACACTGCCGCGGGCACGCCGCGCGGCCGATTTAGCCC
>JBKJUF010000301.1:0-39830 GCA_046590445.1 Kofleriaceae bacterium | reverse complement strand
GCAAAGGCGATCGTCGGGTCGCCGATCATGGGTCGATGCGCCTTGGACCCGGCCTTCTCGCAAGCCGTCGACCGACTCGCAGGTGAAGGATGAAGGCGCGCATCGTCCGCGTGCATTGCACCGACTACGAACCTGCTACCCTGGCCGTCAATGTTGAAGCGTTCGCTGTGGAAGTGGTGTGCGGCCGTCGGCCTCGTCGCGAGTGCGCTCGGCTGTAGCAGCAAGAGCGAGAATCGCTTCATCGCGACCCGCGCGACGCAAGTCCATGTCGGCAATGTGGAGGCTGACATCCCAGCGGGATGGCGCGACATCAACGAGCTCGTCAAGAAGCTACCGATGGAGTTGCCGCCTGGCAGCCGTACGATCGTTGCCGAGGCCAAGGACGAACGCGCGATCGTCATGCTCGTGCCGGTGCCGTTCCCCGTGCAGGGTCAGGCATGTGAGGAGATCGGGAAGCTGTGGGAGGCCCAGGGTGGCGTCAACACCGTCATCGACAAGGTCCAGCCTGCAACGTTCTCAGGTCAGCCCGGCTGCCTCATGAACACGCGAATCGGCGGAAAAATCGGCAAGATCTCGATCCTGACACCCACCGGTGGCTCGACCGTCGCGGTGATCTGTCAGGGGCGAGGTACGGCCGCCGACTACGGCTGCGAGAAGATCGTCTACGGCGTGCGCGCGACGAAGCCGCCCGCCTGAGGCTCGATCAATCGCCAGCTTTCAGCTGGCCGCGAACCTTCTCCATCTCGGCGCGCATCTCGGGCGTCGCGTCGGGATATGCGATCGGCAGCTGGGCCAGCGTGTCGACAATCGTCTCGGCGACGATCCGGCGCATGTAGCTCTTCGAGTCGGCCGGCACGCAGTACCACGGAGCCCACGGCTTGCTCGTCGCGCGCAGTGCCGACTGGTACGCCTTCAAGTAGTCGCCGAAGTGACTGCTCTCCTTGAAGTCGGCCGCAGAGAACTTCCAGTTCGCTGCCGGGTCCTCGATGCGAGCGAGGAAGCGCTTGTGCTGCTCCTCCTGCGAGACATTGAGGAAGAACTTCAGAACGACAGCACCGTTTCGCGCCCAGTGACGCTCGGCTTCCTTGATCGAGTCGAAGCGCTCCTCCCAGAGGTCATCGAGATCATCCGGGATCCGCGGAAGCCGCTGATTGGCGAGGTACTCGGGATGAACGCGAACGACGAGGACTTCCTCGTAGTGGCTGCGGTTGAAGATGCCGATGCGGCCGCGCTCGGGAAGCGCGCACTGAATGCGCCACATGAAATCGTGCTCGAGATCCTTCGTCGTCGGTTGCTTGAAGGCGTGGACCTCGCAGCCCTGCGGGTTGATGCCGCTCATCACGGCCTTGATCGTGCCGTCCTTGCCGGCGGCATCGAGTGCCTGGAAGATCAAGACGACCGAGTAGCGGTCTTGCGCGTAGAGCTTGCCTTGCAGCTTCGCGAGCTTCTCGACGCATTCCTCGAGAGCCTTGACGTTCTCCTTCTTCGACGGGCGATCCTTCTCGTCGGTGACAACCTTATCGATGTCGAACGCGCCGTCGAACGGCACGAGGTACGGATTCTTGACGGGCTCGAACAGGATCGACTTCGGCATCGCAGCATCCTCGGTGACAATTTCGTCGCAGCGCAACTAATCCGGACACCTCGGTGTATCGTGCCGACCGTGATGGCAACGACGTCGAATGGTGACGGGCACAAAGCGGAGACGGTGGCGTACGCAGAGGACGACAAGCTCGGTCCACTCGGTGGGAAGCACTCCGTGATCGACGACGAAGCGCAGCTGCGACGCGCACTCGTCGCCGAGTTTCGAGGAGCGGCGGAGGCGGCACGCGATGCTGCCGCGAGCGTAGACTACAACGCCGTCACGGCCGTCCACGATTATCGCAAAGCGCTGCGCCGTGCACGTGCGGTACTGACGCTCGTCAGTGGCGCGCTGCCTCGCAGTGAGCGCCGCGCAGTTCGTCGCGCCCTGCGTGACGCACGGCGCGCGCTTGGTACTGCACGCGATCATGCGGTTGCGCCAGAGGCCGTCACGCTCCTGACGCTCGGGGATGCGGACGCGGCGACGATAAAGGCGATCATGAACACCGCGCGGGAAGCAGTTCCGCCAACCGCCGAGATCAAGCAACTGCTGGCCGAGGGGGCCGCACGCGCGGCGGCGCAGGTCGAGGCGCTCGAAGCGGCGCTGCCCGGCTCGATCGCCTGGCCGACGGTGCTCCGTGGCGTGCGAGGCATCTACCGGGACGCGCGGCGTGCGCGCAAGGACGCACGTTCGAGCAAGCGCTCGTTTCACACGTGGCGTCGCCGCAGCAAGGAGCTGCTCTACCAGCTCGACCTTCTCGCCGGATACACGGGCAGCCGCGTCGCGGAGCTGCATGGCGAGGTCGACCGTGCGACCGATGCACAGGGTGCGGTCGTCGATCTCATCATGCTGCGCGACTTTGCTCGCACGCACGGGACCGCCGTGCCCTCGGACGCGCTGAGCTCGGTCCTAGAGGTCATGCAGGCAGAAATCGCACAGCGTATGGCTGATGCGAGACGAGCGGGACGTGATGCGTTCGATCGAAAGCCTCGCCGGTTCGCACGCAAGCTCGACAAAGCGGCGCACCGAGACGCCACGCCGGTCGAGATCCCTGACGGCGTCGACTAGCTTCTGCTCGGTTTCCCGAGGGCGTCGCCGCACGCGCGTGACTTCCTGACACCTCAGCATGCGTGGCAGGTTCGTTGCAGAACCCAGCTGCATGATGACACTACTTATCGTCCTGCTCCTCCTCGCGCTCCTCGGTGGCGGTGTCGGTTACGGGCGCTTCGGCGCTGCGGGCCTTGGACCCGCTGGCCTCATCATCCTCGTTCTCGTCGTGCTCGCGCTCACCGGCCGACTCTGATCAAAAATGATCGTATAAGAGGGCCATGTCGAAGGTCCTCATCATCGGTGCCGGTGGCGTCGGCGGCGTCGTCGCGCATAAAGCGGCGATGGAGAAGCAACACTTCTCCGAGGTCATGCTCGCGAGCCGCACGCTCTCGAAAGTCGAGGCGATCGCCGCCGAGGTCGAGCGCATGCACGGCCGGAAGCTCCGCACGGCGCAAGTCGACGCTGATGACGTTCCGCAGCTCGCGAAGCTCCTCAAGGAGTACAAGCCTGCGGTCGTCATCAACGTCGCGCTGCCATACCAGGATCTTCACATCATGGACGCATGCCTCGAGGCGGGCGTCGACTACCTCGACACGGCGAACTACGAGCCGCTCGACGTCGCGAAGTTCGAATACAGCTGGCAATGGGCCTATCAGGAGCGTTTCAAGAGCGCCGGTCGGATGGCCTTGCTCGGCTCGGGCTTCGATCCTGGCGTGACGAACGTCTTCTGCGCCTACGTTCAGAAGCATCTCCTCGATGAGGTTCACTACGTCGACATCGTCGACTGCAATGCCGGCTCGCATGGCAAGGCCTTCGCCACGAACTTCAATCCCGAGATCAACATCCGCGAGATCACCGCCCGCGGACGCTACTGGGAGAACGGCGAGTGGAAGGAGACCGACCCGCTCAGCGTGTCGCGGATCTTTGACTACCCGGGCGTTGGTGAGAAGAAGAGCTTCCTCCTGTATCACGAGGAGCTCGAGTCCCTCGCCAAGAACCTGAAGGGGCTCAAGCGTATCCGCTTCTGGATGACCTTCGGCGAGTCGTACCTCAAACACCTCGAGGTGATGAACAACATCGGCATCACCCGGATCGACCCGGTCGAGTTCCAGGGCGAGGGTGGTGCGCGACTGAGCATCGTTCCGATCAAGTTCCTCCGCGCACTGCTGCCGGATCCGGCATCCCTCGCCAAGAACTACACCGGCAAGACGTCGATCGGATGCCTCTGCGAAGGCATCAAGGACGGCAAGCCGAAGCGCTACTTCATCTACAACATCTGCGACCACGCCGAGACGTACAAGGAAGTGCGCGCGCAGGCGATCTCGTACACGACCGGCGTTCCGGCCGTGACGGGCGCTGTGATGATGGTGACCGGCAAGTGGAAGGGCGCCGGCGTGTTCAACATGGAGCAGCTCGACCCCGATCCCTTCCTCGACGACCTCGCGAAGCGCGGCCTGCCCTGGCACGTCGAGGAGAGGTAGCTAGCGGTGTCCGCTGGGGCCGCGCTCGGCATCGACGTCGCGCGTGCGATCGACGTCAGCGCGATCGAGACGCCGATCTTCATCACCGACCTCGGCGCGCTCGAGGGCAACCTCCGGATCCTCGCCGATGTCCAGCAGCGTGCCGGCTGCACGATTCTGCTCGCGCTCAAGGGCTTCGCGCAGTGGTCGACGTTTCCGCTGGTCAGGCAGTACCTCGCCGGCGCCACGTCGAGCTCGATCGCCGAGGCGCGGCTCGCGCGCGAGGAGCTTGGCGGCGAGGTCCATGCCTACGCGCCGGCGTACTCCGACGACGAGATGCGCGAGCTCGTCACGCTCGCCGATCACATCGTGCTCAACAGTCCGTCGCAGTGGCGCCGTCACCGCCCGACGATCGAGGCCGCGCGCCGCGCCGGCCGGACGATCTCGTGCGGGCTGCGCGTCAACCACGAGCATCAGGAGGTCGAGGTCGCGCTCTACGATCCCGCGGGTCCGTGCTCGCGCCTCGGCACCGTGCGATCGCAGCTTCACGAGCACGATCTCGATGGCCTCGACGGCCTTCACTTCCACACGCTGTGTCAGGTCGGAAGCGACGCCTTGCAGCGCGCGATCGCGGCGTTCGAGCACAAGTTCGGAGATCTGATCCCGCGCATGAAGTGGGTCAACTTCGGCGGCGGCCACCACATCACGCGGCCCGACTACGATCGCGAGCTGCTGGTCCGCCTCGTCCGTGACTTCCAGGACAAGTGGAAGGTGCCGGTCTACCTCGAGCCCGGCGAGGCCGTCGCGCTTGGCACCGGCGTTCTCGTCAGCACCGTGCTCGACATCATCGAGAACGGCATGGCGATCGCGATCCTCGACACCTCGGCGACCGCCCACATGCCCGACGTCCTCGAGATGCCGTACCGCCCGGTGATCGTCGATGCCGGCGAGCCAAACGAGCGCGCACACACGTACCGGCTCGGCGGGCTGACCTGTCTGGCCGGCGACGTGATCGGCGACTACAGCTTCGATCGCCCGCTCGCCGTCGGTGACAAGCTGGTGTTCCTCGACATGGCGCACTACACGATGGTCAAGACCAGCACGTTCAACGGGGTCCGGCTCCCGTCGATCGCGACGCACGACCCGCAGGCGCGCAAGATCACGGTGCACCGCCGGTTTGGCTACCACGACTACCGAGATCGGCTGTCGTGACGCGTACAAACTGCCGTCTGCTTTACATTCCTCGATCTTCGCAGCGGTGACGGCTATCCGCGTCGCGTTTCACTGCCAAGATGGCGATGCCGTTGCCCGAGCTGTGATCGATCCGCTATGCGTGGAAAAGCTCGAGGTGGTCGAGCGCTGGATCCTCGCCGGCGCGCCACCGTAGCGATCGCCATCGCGTTTGGCGCCCAGCCGTCGTAGGCTCTCCGCGGATTTCTTTTTGGGGGAGGCACCATGAACAAGCGCTCGATTCCGATGGTCATCATTCTGACGATCGTCACGTTCTTCATCATCTATCCGCTCATCTGGCTCGTGAAGACGAAGGGCGAGATGGTCCGCGCGGGCGCCGACATCCCGACCGCGTGGCTCTTGCTCGTGCCGATCGCGAACATCTACTGGCTGTGGAAGTGGGCCGGCGGCGTCGAGCACGTGACGCGCGGCAAGCAGACGCAGGTGCTCGCGTTCATCCTGTACTGGTTGCTCGGTCCGATCGGGATGGCGATCATCCAGGACTCGTTCAACAAGGCGATCGACCAGGGGATGTTGCCCGGGCAGCTGCCGATGGCGCGCGTCGCGTAATCAGCGCAGCAGCACGAGCTCTTCGGCCGTCGTCGGGTGAAGCGCGAACGTGCGATCGAGGTCCGCCTTGGTCGCGCCCATCGTGACGGCGATCGCGACCGCCTGGATGATCTCCGGCGCGTCGGGGCCGACCATGTGGACACCGAGCACGCGATCGGTCGGGCGATCGACGATCACCTTGATCAGCACCTGCTCGTCGCGCCCCGACAGCGCGTAGCGCATCGGCCGGAACCGCGCACGATAGACCACGATGTCGTGACCGGCGGCGCACGCGGCGGGCTCGGTCAGCCCGATCGTGGCGATCGCTGGCTGCGCGAACACCGCGGTCGGGATCAGGTGATGGTGCACTGGCGTCGGGCGGTTCCCGAACAGCGTGTCGGCGACCGCGTGGCCTTCGCGGATCGCGATCGGCGTCAGCGCGACGCGGCCGGTAACATCGCCGACCGCGAAGATGCTCGGGACCGACGTCCGCGAGTATTCGTCGACGGCGATCGCGCGCCGGGCATCGAGCTTGACGCCGGCCTCCTCGAGTCCGAGGCCCCGGGTCGCCGGATCCCGGCCGATCGCGGACATCGCGAGGTCGACCTCGATCTTGCGATCGTCGGCGACGAGCGTTCTGCCGTGCTGGACGAGCTCGGCGCAGCACACGACGTCGATGCCATGGGCCACGAGGCCGGTCGTCGCCGCCTCGCGGACGTCCGGATCGAAGCCGCGCAACACGTGGGTGTCGCGGTGGATCAGCGTTACCTCGGCGCCGAGGCCCGCGAAGATGTGCGCGAACTCGACCCCGATGTAGCCACCTCCGAGGATGCCGATCCGGCGCGGCAGCGCGGGCAGGTCGAAGGCCTCGTCCGACGTGATCCAGGTGCCCGGCGGATGCCGCGGGACGCCGCCGGTGGCGATCAGAATGTGAGCGGCGGTGAGGCTCCGGCCGTCGATCTCGACCGTATGTGGATCCGTGAGCACCGCGCGTCCGGCGATCACCTCGGCGCCGGCCGTGCGTAGCCGGGCCGCGTACGCCTGGGACAATCGCGCGATCTCCTTGTTCTTCCCGGCGACCAGCGCCGCCCAGTCATGACGAGCACCGTCGATCGTCCAGCCATGGCCGCGCGCATCGGCGATCGCGCGACTGACCTCGCTCGCGAACACGAGCAACTTCTTCGGGACGCAGCCGCGGATCACGCACGTGCCGCCCCAGCGATCGGCCTCGGCGACCGCGACCCGCGCGCCGTGCTCCGCCGCCACCCGCGCAGCTCGCACGCCACCGGAGCCGCCGCCGATCACGAAGAAGTCCACGTCGAACCGCGACATGGCCGGCAGTCTACGTGGCCTGGCGCACGCCAGCATCACTCGCTGTCAGCAGGAAACGGAACTCGAATTCAATAATGCTGTGGACAGCTCGACAAGCCTTGATAGGCTGCTCGCGACCAAGGGGGTCTTCGATGCGCAACGGCCTGTTCGCCTGTCTCTTCGTGTCCGCGATCGCAGCCTGTGGAGGATCGGGGAGCGCCCCCGATGGTGGTGACCCGACGCCCGACAGCATGGTCGTCGATCCACCCGCCCGCGGTTTCCAGCTCATCTCGCCCGAGGTCACCATCCCGGCCGGCGTCGAGATCACGTACTGCTACTACTTCCGCACGCCGAACACCGAGCCCCTCGCGATCAAGAAGTGGACGTCGGTGATGACGCCCGGCAGCCATCACCTGATCATGTTCACCACCGGCACGACCGACAAGATGCCGCCGGGCACGGTCAGCGCGAGCAACTGCGGCTTCGGCGCGGGCGCGACCCCTCCGAGCTGGGTGTACTCGGCGCAGACGCCGACCGCCGAGCTCCAGCTGCCGGTCGACGACGGCGCCGGCAAGCCGCTCGGCATCGACATCCCGGCGAATTCCGCCGGCTTCGTGCAGATGCACTACTACAACGCGACGGACGCGGACATCAAAGCGCACATCACGATCAACGCCGAGGCGCACGAGGCCGGCACCGCGTACACCAAGACCGCCGCGTTCGTGACCTACAACAACAGCATCAACATCCCGCCGAATGCCGTCGGTGAAGTCGAGACCCAGACGTGCAATGCACCGCAGGGCGCGAAGTTCTGGCTGATGTCGACACACGCCCACAAGCAGGCCGTGAAGACCGAGGTCAAGGACGGCACCTCGACCGTGTTCTCGAGCACCGACTGGGAGCACCCGGGCGCCCAGGCCTGGATGACGTCGCCGTTCCATAGCTTCACGAGCGGCAAGGTCACGTACGCGTGCACCTACAACAACCCGAGCAACCGCACGATCACGAGCGGCGACAGCGCGGCGGCCGACGAGATGTGCATGGCCTCGGGTTACTACTTCCCGGCGACCAAGCCCCTGATCTGCGTCGATAGCCTCGGCCCGTTCTGAAGCCTGGCGGCGGCCGCGCGTCCGACGTACGCTTGTCGGATGCGCGTCGTCTCGGCTGCCCTGTTCGCATCGGTCCTCACCGCATTTGTCGCGGCCTCACTTGGCGCGTGCAGCTCGGCTCATGCTCGCAAACCGGCATGGCCGAAGCAGACCGAGCGCGAGGTCGACGGTGGCGAGAGTCTCGCGCCGCGCAGCGCGACTGCGGTCGCCGCACGCGATGCTGACGACGATGCCGGCGACGACGACGCGGTGGTCACGGCGAAGCCGACGCCGACCCCGACCGCGCCGACCGCGACCGACGCGAAGCCGACACCGACGACGTCGACCCCGTCGGTGATCGAGGAGCTCGTGATCACCGAAGAGATCGTGATCGAGATCGACGACGAGTGACGTTCAGGCTGCCTGCTCGATCAGTAGCGTGGGTGGCGCGGATTCAAACCTGGTGAGCGTGGGCGCACGCCACTCGAGGTCACATCGTGCCTCCATGTCATACGTGATCGAAGGCGATGCGACCGACGCGGCGATCGGCTCGTAGGCTGCGAACTCCTCGCCGATCTTCGTCCCCTCCGCCGTGCTGAGCCGCAATCGCGCGACCGGAAACAGGATCCACGCGGCCGTCTCGACGTGATCGTTGACCAGCACCTGGAGCCGCGTCAGGGCGCCGTGCCACGCATCCGGGGCCAGCGGCGCGAGGCGGAGGTGATTGACGGCCTGCTCGATGCGGTCGTGCTCGCGGATCGCCTGGATCACCTCGTCCTCGAGGCCCGCGAGGTGCGCGAACCGGGGATAGACGACGGCGTGCTCGGCGCGCATGCACGCGATCAAGGTGGTCGACAGGATGTCGAACCAGTTTCGGGCCTGATCGGCGCGGGAGGCTGCGAGCGCGTCGTGGGTCTGGCGGAACAGGGCGTCGATCTCGCCGTGCTTGCGTGCGAGGAGCTCGAAGATCGTCATGGCTGGCACCAGCTCAGCAAATCGCGGACCAGCAATTGCGGCGAGCGCCCACGCTCACTCCGCCAGCCGGAACCCGACGCTACGTACGGTCTCGATGAGCCCTGGCCGCGGCAACTTGCGGCGCAATCGCAGGATCAAGTTATCGACAGCGCGCTCGGTCGTATCGAGCTCCTCGCTGCCCCACGCGAGCGAGCAGCTCGTTACGCGACAGTGCACGGCCGTGTGCGTCGACGAGCGCGCGCATCACGGCCAGCTCGACGGTAGTCAATGCGATCGCCTTGCCGTCGAGCCACAGCGAACGGCCGTGGAGATCGAGCGTGAACCGGCCGTGCCGGAGCCGGCCATTCGAGGTGATCTTCCGGTGAGCTCGCGAGCGCTGAGCGATCAACAGGCGAGGACGCATCAGACAAGACGTTCACGCTAGGTGACCGACGGCGCGACGTGGTGCCGTCGGATCGCCACGCTGATCCCACCTCGTCGCAGTCACACGACTCGATTCCACGGCCTGCTGGTGGTCGCGTCGCATCGTGTCGCTACGGGCGCAGCCGCCCGATCGTGTCACACGCGTTTCCGATCCGGAGCTGGATCGCTCGCATGGTCAGTGAAAGTCGCGGCTGCCGACATCGATCACCGGACGGGAGAGCTGGGGCACCCAGACCCGCTCCGCGATCAGGTGGACGATGCCCTCCGATACCTGCAGCCGCCCGGTGATCCCGAGCAGCGACGTCGTCTTGATCACGTGCGCGTACTCCGCGAACACCTGCTGCCAGACCACGAGGTTCACGAACCCGGTCTCGTCCTCGAGCGTCATGAACACGACGCCCGCTGCGGTGCCCGGCTGCTGCCGGCAGATCACGATGCCGACGTACTCGATGCGCTGACCATCGCGGCCGCGGGTCAGCGTGCGCGCATCCGGCCAGTGCTTCGCGCGGAGCTCGCCCCGCAGCGGCGCGAGCGGATGCCCGCGCGTCGAGTGATCACTCGACGCGTAGTCCCAGAAGATCTCGTCGAGCTTCGAGAGCTGCTCGAAGTCGGCCTGGCCGCCGGCATCGCCGACCGGCAGCGTGTCGTGCTGGCGAACGATCCAGCCGTGGACTTGCCACAGCGCATCGCGGCGGTTGCCGAGCCCGGGCTCCAGCTCGCCGAGCGCGCCGGCCTCCGCGAGCTGGGTATGCGCGCGGCTCGACACCTGCGCGCGCCGCACGAAGTCCTCGATCGACGCGAACGGCCGCGCCCGCCGCGCCTCGATGATCCGCTGCCCATCCGCGAGCTGGATCCCCTTCGTCCACCGCAGCCCCATCCGCACCGCGAACTGAAAGTCGTCGTCGACGTCCTCGAGCGTGCAGTCCCAGGCGCTGCGCGTGACGTCGATCGGCCGGATCGCGAGCCCGTGCCGCTGCGCATCCCCGACGATGGTTGCCGGCGAGTAGAACCCCATCGGCTGCGCGTTGAGCAGCGAGCACGTGAACTCCGCGAGGTAGTGCTTCCGCATCCAGCACGTCGCGTACGCGATCAACGCGAAGCTCGCGGCGTGCGAGTTGTGCACCACGAAGTCGTTCGCGAGGAAGTTGTGGTTCCCCTCGATCTCGAGGTCGTAGGTCTCCTGCAGGCCACGCGGCTCGATCGACGCGATCTCGGCCCACTCGGCGATTCGATCGTGCACCGTCGCGACGGCCACCTCGCCGCCGACCCGAAGGTCCCCGAGCTTCGTCCATCCCGCCTTCGCGCCGTGCTTCGTGAAAAACGGATGCTCCGCGGTTGCCTCGATCTCGCGACCGCCCAGCGTGCGCAGCCGGAATACCGGCTTGCGGCCACTCGCCTTCGCGGCGATCACGTGACGCGGCTCGATCTGTAGATCGGCGCCGCACGTCAGCGTCGCGCGTAGGGGATGCCGGCCACGTACGACGTCCTCGATGGTGACCCAGCGACCGGTGTCGGCGTCGATCACCCGGGTCGAGCCGACGACGCACTCGGGGAAGCCGTACTCGCCGAAGCCGCGGATCTGTTCGAAGACGCGCTCGCCGAACTCGCGGGCGATGCCTTTCTTCTCCATCGCGCCGACGAGGCGCTCGCGGTGCTTCTCGATGCGGCCGGAGCGGCGCCACGCGGCCATGTCGCGGCGCAGACCATCGGCCTCGCCGGGCGTGTAGTCGGCGGCGACGACGGCGAGCCGCATCACCTGCTCCTGAAACAGCGGCACGCCGAGCGTCTTCGCGAGCACGGGCTCGAGGCACGGGTGCGGATACTCGACCTGCTCGAGACCGCGGCGGCGCCGCAGGTAGGGATGGACCATGCCACCGGAGATCGGGCCCGGGCGGACGAGCGAGACCTCGACGACGAGATCGTAGAACGTGCGAGGGCGCAGGCGCGGCAGCATCGACATCTGCGCGCGGCTCTCGATCTGGAAGGTGCCGACGGTGTCGGCGGTGCAGATCATGTCGTAGGTGTCGGGATCCTCGGCGGGGATGGTCGCCATCGTCAGGTCGATGCCGCGGTGCGCGCGCAGCAGATCGAAGCCGAGGTGGAGCTGGTGAAGCGCGCCGAGCGCGAGCAGGTCGACCTTGAACAGCGCGAGGTCCTCGAGGTCGTCCTTGTCCCACTGGATGACGGTGCGGTCCGCCATCGAGGCGTTCTCGATCGGCACGATGTCGTGGACTGGCTCGTGGCCGAGCAGGAAGCCGCCCGGGTGGATCGAGATGTGGCGCGGGAACTCGAGGATCTCGTCGGCGAGCCGTGTCAGGTGCTCGAGCGCACTGGAGCTACCCGGCGTCGCGGCGTCGCGCAGACCGGCGCGCGCGAGGGCCTCGGGCTCGACGAGGCCGTACATCGACAGATGCTTCGCGGCGCGATCGAGCGCGGTCTCGGGGATGCCGAGCGCCTTGCCGACGTCGCGGACTGCGGAGCGTGGCCGGTAGCGCACGACGTTGCAGACCATCGCGGCGTGATCGCGGCCGTACACCGAGTAGACGTGCTGGATGACTTCTTCGCGGCGCTCGTGTTCGATATCGAGATCGATGTCGGGCGGCTCGGCGCGCTCGCGTGACAGGAAGCGCTCGAAGAGGAGGCCCATACGGACGGGATCGACGGCGGTGACGCCGAGGCAGAAGCACACCGCGGAGTTCGCGGCCGAGCCGCGGCCCTGGCACATGATCTCGCGACGCCGGCAGTACGAGACGATCTCGTGCATCGTCAGGAAGTAGCCGGGATAGTCGAGCTCCTCGATCAGCGCGAGCTCGGCATCGAGCTGGCGACGGACGTTCGGCGGGATGTCGTCGTCGTAGCGCCACGCCGCGCCCTCGTACACGAGCCGGCGCAGGTGGTCACCGGAGGTCGTGCCGTCGGGGAGCCGCTCCGACGGATAACGATAGCGCAGCTCGCCAAGCGAGAACGTGCAGCGCGCGGCGACCTCGAGCGTGCGAGCGACGCTCGCGGGATCGTCGTGATAGAGCCGCGCGAACGCGTGGGGCGCGCGCAGATCGTGCTCGTCGTTGCCGCGGATCCGGCGGCCGGCGGTCGCGAGCGTCACGCCGTGGCGGATGCAGGTCAGCACGTCCTGCAGCGGGCGGCGCGCGCGCGAGTGATACAGCACCTCGTTCGCGGCGACGCTCGGGATACCGGTGGCGGCGGCGCGCGCGCGCACGCGAGCCTCGCGCGCGACATCGTCGGCGCGGCGGTGGCGCGTGACCATCGCGTACAGCCGATCGCCGAACGCGTCCCGCAGATCGCCGATCACGTGCGGCGGTGGCTCGGGCTCGTCGGCGAGCATGCTGCCCTCGCCGCCCCAAAGCGCGATCACGCCCTCGGCGCGCGCGCAGACCTCGGCCCAGCTGACGAGCGACGTGCCCTTGTCGCAGCGCCGGCGTCCCGCGGTCAGCAGGCGCGTGATGTTCGCCCAGCCCGTGCGATCGATCGCGAGGAGCGCGAGCGTTGTCGAGGCGGCTGCGCCATCCGCGGCAGCATTGGCGGCAGCATTGGCGGCGCCATCCGCGGCGGCGAGCTCGAGCGTGGCCTGCCGCGGCTTGCCGCGCCTGGTGCGGCCGCGCCGGCCGGTCGTCGGTGCCGCAGGCTGCAGATCGTCGGTATCGGCGCCCCACCCCGGACCGCGGCCGACCTCGTCGTGATGAAGCCCGCTGACGGTGACCGGCGAGGCGACGAGCGCGCTGCCCGGCGCCGCGATCGTGACCTGCGCACCGCACAACAGATGCACGCCGAGCTCGCGTGCCTTGACGTGCGCGCGGACCATGCCGTAGACGCCGTCGCGATCGGTGAGCGCGATCGAGCCGATGCCGACGCGGTGGGCCTCCTCGACCAGCTCCTCGGGGTGGCTCGCGCCCTCGAGGAACGAGAAGTTCGATTTGCACCAGAGCGGCGCGTGCACTGCGCGAGTGTTCAGCTACGCAAGACCGCTGTCAATCCGCGAGCTTGGATCTTTTCATGCGATCGGGCGGCGGTTGGAACGATGTTCCACGGATCGTCACGCGAGGGGAGCAAGGACAAGCCATGACGAACACCTTGAAGCTCTCGCTCACCACCCTCCTCCTCGCAACCCCCATCACCGCCAACGCGGAGCTGCCGAAACCGGTCGCGAATCTGGAGCGCATGCTCGGCACCTGGAAGGGCGCCGGCACGCTCGCGATCGGCGCTGACACCGCGAAGCTCGGCACGACGCTGACGTGCAAGCGGACCTCGGCGCAGTTCGGGATGCTCTGCGCGTTCCGAGTCACCGGCGTTCCCGGCATGAAGGTCTACGAGGAGACGGACCTCTTCGGGTACGAGCCGAACAGCGGGACGTATCACTGGTTCTCGGTGACGAACGCGGGCGAGACCCACGATCACGTCGCGAAGACGACCGCCGGCGACAAGCTCGAGTTCGTGTACACGGGTACGCAGGAAGGCAAGCCACTGAAGGAAGTCATCGAGCTGACGTTCGCGAAGGACGGCAAGGCGATGACGGTGCGTGGTGAGACCTTCGTCGCAGGAGCGTCGGCGAGCATCATCGAGGTCAAGCTTCGCAAGTAGTGTGTTACTAGGAGGCGATGGACGGCGCCGCTCTCGTCGGTCGCGAGCACGAGCTCGCTGTCCTCGACGAAGCGATCGAGCGCGCGACGCGAGGTGAGCGCGCGGTGGTGATGCTCGTCGGCGAGCCGGGTATCGGCAAGACGCGCCTCCTCGACGAGGTCGCGCGGCGTGTGGCCGCGGTCGGTGGCCGTGCCGCGTGGGGGCGAACGTCCGAGCTGGGGCTCACCGAGGCCTACTGGCCCTGGCTGCAGATCGTGCGCGCGCTCGCGACCGTCGACGATGTCCTGCCCCAGCTCGCCCAGGTCGACATCCACGCCGATGCGAGCGCGCGACTTGCACGCTTCGAGGACGTCGTCGCGTTCCTCGCACGACGCGCGGCTTCGGCGTCTCCGCTCGCCCTGCTGCTCGACGATGCCCATGCCGCCGACCCATCTTCCCTCCAGCTGCTCGAGCACCTCGTCACGAGGCTCGATGGCCTGCGCATCGTCGTCGCGATCGCGTCGCGCGACGGAGACGCGACGCCTGCAAGCGCCACGATGCTGGCACGGATCCAGCGCGGCGCTCGCCGGCTTCTGCTCGGACGGCTCGGGCGCGACGAGGTCGCCACGCTCGTCGGGGGACGCGGCGACGCGGCGCGCGTGTGGGAGCTCAGCGAGGGCAATCCGCTGTTCGTCGAGGAGCTGGTGGCTGCCGCGGTCGAGGGCACCTCGCAGCTGCCCCGGCTGTCGAGCGTGCGCGCGGTCATCGCCGATCGGATCGCACGCCTCCCCGCTGCCACCGCGAACGTGCTCGGTGCGGCAGCGGTCGTCGGTCGCGTGTTTCGCGCGAGCGTCGCCGCCGAGATCGCCGGTGTCGCCGACCACGAGATCGTCGCGCGCCTCGCGCCCGCGGTGCGGCTCGGCATGGTCACGACGATGACGGCCGATCGCTATCGCTTCTCGCATGCGCTCGTCGCAGAAGTGATCGCCGACGAGCTCGAACCGTCGGAACGCGCGCGGCTGCACCTGCGCGCCGCAGGGATCCTCGATCGCCGCGGTGGCGATGACGCGAGTGCGATCGCGCATCACCTGCTCGCGGCCGGCCACCTCGCGGCCGAAGCGGCGGTCGCGGCGGCAGAGCGTGCCGCGGCACTCGCCAGCGCACGGCTCGCCTTCGAGGACGCCGCCGCACTGCTCGAGCGGGCGCTCGAGGCGCTCGGGCTCTCCGCACCCGGTGACCGCCGCCGGCGCGTCGAGCTGACGTGCGCGCTTGCCGAGGCGCTGCAACATGCCGCGCAACACGAGCGCGCCGTCCTGCTGTGCGACGAGGTCGCGCCGGTTGCACGTGACCTCGACGTCGAGCTGTTCGCGCGGGTCGTCCTCGTCCGCGGCCTGCACTATCGCTACGCCCACACCGACGCGATGCTCGTCACCTTGCTGCGCGAGGCGGTCGACCAGCTCGGCGTCGCGCCCGACACGGGAACGGTCCGCGCACTGCGCGCCCGCGCCCTCGCGCGGATCGCGGCCGCCGAGCAACCAGCGATCGATCCGCAGGGACCGATGGCGACCGCGCGCGAGGCGATCGCGCAGGCCGCGACGCTCGGCGATCGCGATCGTCTCGACGTGCTGTGGACCGCCACGTCCGCGCTCGTCGAGTATGCCGACCCGGACGAGCTCGTGCAGATCCTCGACGAGACGCTGCGGCTCGCGACCGCGCTTGGTGATCGCGTGCGGGTCGTGCACACGCTGCTGCGGCAGTGCTTCAACACGCTCGATCTCGTCGATCGCAATGCGTTCGACCTCCAGCTCGACCAGCTGCGGGCATGCACTCTCGCGCTCAACGTCCCGCGCTGGATCCGGGCGCTCCACCTCGTCGACTCGCTCGTCGCGTCGCTCGAGGGTCGCTTCGCGGACGCCGACGTCGCGGTCGACGCCGCGATCGCAGCGGCACGCGGCGACGAGCAAGGGACGTGGCTGATCGAGCTGCATCGCGCTCTGTCGGCGCCGGCGCGGGGCCTGACGGTGACACCGGAGCAGCGTGCCCTGCTGTTCTCCTATACGCCGGCGCGTCCGGCGTTCGCGGCGTGGATCGCTGCGCTCGAATGCGATGTCGCGGAGACCCGCGAGGCGCTCGCGCAGATCCCGGCGAGCTCGCGCGCGGACTCGGACTTCCTGCCGCTGGTCGCGACCGCGATCGCTCTGGCCGGCACGCTCGAGCAGGCCGAATCCATGTACCGGCTGGTGCTGCCGCGGCGCGGGCGGATCGTTGTCGCGACGATGGCAGGCTCGACGGTGATCGATCTCTACGACCGCATCTTGCTGGTGCTCGCGACTGCGACGCAGCGGTGGGATGCGGTCGACGGTCACGCCGCCGACGCACTCGCCGTCGCGCGTCGGCTACGCAGCCCGGTGTGGGCCGCATGGATCGAGGCTGACTGGGCCGATGCACTCGCAGCACGGATGCGCGCTGGTGACGACGGCCGCTGTGACGCGCTGCGCGCGAGCGCCATCACCACCGCGGAGCGGCTCGACATGCCGACGCTGACCGTCCGCGGCCATGCACGCATCCCCGCCCCGCTCGCGCCAGATGCCGCGAGCGGCACGATCGACGATGTCGGTCTCGCGATCGTCCACGTGGGCGAGCTCTGGGTCGTCCGCGGCTTCGGCGAGCAGGTGCACGTCAAGGGCTCGCGCGGGATCGAGATGCTCGCGCGTCTCGTCGACGAGCCCGGCCGCGAACACCACGTCCTCGAGCTCGCCGGTGCGACGGACGCTGTCGATGGCGGCGATGCCGGTGAGGTCCTCGACCCGACTGCGCGCGACGCCTATCGCGAGCGGCTGCACGAGCTGACCGCCATCCGCGACGAGGCGGAAGCGTGGGGCGACCGGGGGCGTGCCGAGCGTGCTGCCGAGGAGCTCGAAGCCTTGACGGCCGAGCTCTCGCGCGCGGTCGGAATCGGCGGACGTGCGCGACGAGTGGGCGTCGCGAGCGAGCGAGCGCGCAGCAACGTGCAGCGCCGGCTGAACCACGCGCTCCAGCAGATCCGCGCGGGGTCGCGACGGATCGGCGAGCACCTCGCGGCCTCGGTCAAGACCGGGACGTACTGCTGCTACCGGCCGTGAGCGCGCCGGAAACGCGCGAAGCCGATCATCGCGAGCGCGAGCAACCACGAGCCAGCGCCGCCACCGACGTCGCAGCCGCCACCGGGCGCGGAATCGGGATCAGGATCAGGACCGGGATCGTCGAGCTTGGTGAAGCGTAGCGCGTCGAACACGAGCTGGACGTTGGCTTCGTTCGGCTCGCCGGTGTTGTCGTCGAGGCGGACGCGCTGGCCCGCGCCGCCGGCGACGAAGTCGAGCTCGCCGACGACGTTCCAGCCGTCGGTCGCGTTCTGGTCGACCTGCGCCGCGGTCGTCGTGCCGCCGTGGGTCACCTGGTAGACGGCCTGGCGCGAGTCGTTGAACGGCGCCGGCGTGAACGCCTCGACGCGATAGCGGCCGGCCTCGGCGAAGTGGAGGTTCCACAGGCCGTAGTTCGACGGTGTCGCGAGGTTCGTCGCGTGCGTCCACTTGAGGGACGAGCCGTGACCTGCGGTCTCGGTGCGGATGAACTGCGGATCGCCGCCGCCGCGGAAGCACGCGCTGCTGTCGTCGACGATGTGGTCGGCCGCGGCGCCATCCGCGCCGGCGATCAGCTGGCACGGCGTGCACTCGATGGGACACGAATCGACGGTCTCGGTGCCGTTGCACGCGCCGTCGCCGCAGACCGGCGCGGTGCCGAGCGCCTTGAGCTCCGCGAGCGTGCCGTTGAACTTGTTGACGTCGACGGTGTTCGCCGTGATCCCGGGCAACACGGCGTTCGAGCTGTACTGATGGAACGCCCAGCGGGTCCATTTGTCGGGCACGAGCGGGCACGTCGCGCTGTAGTTCGCGATCCACAGCGGGTACGCGCTGAAGTCCGCGCTGCCGACCTTGTCGCGCCAGAAGTAGAAGCCCGTGTAGATGATCGGCTTGACGCCGACCCTGGGCTCGACGTGATCGATCCACTGGCGGACCTTCTGAGCGATCACGGTCGGTGACAGCCCGCCATCGTCCTCGACGTCGAGCAGCGGCGGCAGATCGCCGGCCTGGAACGGTCCGAGCTTGTTCAGGAAGACGTTCGCCTGCCCGATCACGTCCTGATCCGGCTGAAATCGTTGGTAGGCGCCGCGCAGGATGCCGACCTCCTTCGCGCGCTTCCAGTTGTAGTCGAAGCGGACGTCGAGATCGGTGAGGCTACGGCTGATCTGGATGTACGCGAACTTCACGTCCGCGTTGGCGATCTGCTGCCAGTCGATCGCGCCCTGGTACCGCGAGACGTCGATGCCGTACGTCGTCGGTCCATCGGCGCAGACGCTGCCGGCGTGCTGCTCGACCTGCGTGAGCGCCGGTTCGTCAGCGACCCCGGCGGTACACGCCGCGAGGAGGGGGATCAGCAGAGCGGCGCGCACGGTCAGCTCGTCAACTCCCGGGTACGGCGGCGGCGCGCGACCACGGCGACTGCAAACAGCCATCCAAGGGCGAGGCCGGAACCACTGCTGGTGCTGCAGCCGCCGGTGGCGTCGGGATTGACGGGCTCGCCCGTATCGTCGCGCATCAGCTCGATCTCGGTGTTCGCGCGCAGCCCCTTCGCGATCGCGACATCGACCATGCGTGACGTGTGACCCGCCGCGGTGACCGTCACGCCGCGAGTGCCGATCGCGAGGCCGGTGAATGCGAAGTTACCCTCGCCATCCGTCGCCATCTCCTGACCACTATCGAGCGTGACCGTCGCGCCCTCGACCGGGCCGAGATCGTCGATCACGGTGCCCGACAGATCTCCGACGTCTGGCTGCGTCGGCGTGCCGGGCAGGTACGGCGCGATGTTGTAGTGGCGCTGGATCGCGCGGAGGTGCGCCTCGGCAGCCTTCTGGCGCTCGGTTGCTGACCCGAGCTTCGCGGCGTCGGCGGCGTTGGTGATGAACGCGAGCTCGTGCAGCACGGCGGGTGCTGCAGTCTCGCGCAGCACCGAGAAGTTGGCGACCTTGTTGCCGCGGTTCGTGAGCTTCCACGCGGCAACCATCTCGGCCTGCACGAGGTTGCGGAGCGCGGCGGACTGGCCACCCTCGGCGAGCGCGAAGGTCTCGATGCCGTTGGCCGACGGATCGGCGAACGCGTTCGCGTGGATCGACATGAAGCGATCTGCGTCCTGGCTGTTCGAGTACGCCGAGCGACCGACGAGCGACACGAAGACATCCGTCGAGCGCGTCAGGGCGACGGTCCACTTGCCACCGCCGGCCGTATCGGCGGTATCGGCGTCGAGCAGCGTCTTGAAGCGCTTGGAGACGTCGAGGACGATGACCTTCTCCTGCATGCCGGTGCCGGTACCGCCGGGGTCCGAGCCGCCGTGGCCGGGATCGATCACGATCTTCTGCTGGGCGTACGCGAGGCTCGGCGCGACCAACACGAGAAGGCCGAGGACCAGACGGCGCATCAGCGCACCTCCATGCGGCCGACGAGGATGCCGCCCTGGTTGTCATCGAAAGCGATCCGCGTGCCGTCGGGCGAGAAGCTCGGGTGCCGCTCGAGGACTTGCTCGGTCGCGGTCAGCGGGGAGACGTGATCGGCTGCGACGTCGTAGAGGTAGAGGTCGGACCCGACGAGATCGTGGCCGTCGTCCTCGGTGACCTCGAACACGAGGCGCTTGCTGTCTGGCGACCACGCGGGCGCCGTGCCGGCACCGACATGGACGAGCGCGCCGGTCGAGCGGACATAGACGTGGAGGCCGGTGACGAGACCCTGAAACACGACCTTGTCACCGTCGGGCGCGACCACGGCGCCGAAGAATCGATCGCCGGAGCCGATCTGGGCAAGCTTGCCGGCACGCTGCACGTACATCCGATCGTCACGCGCGAGAGCGACGGGAGGGGTGACGGTGACGGTGCGGATCTGACCGCTGCGGTCGATCGCGAGATCGCGGCGCGTGCCGGCGCGGTGCGCGCGATAGCTGACGCTGCCATCGGTAGCCCAGCGGGCATGCACGCCGGCCTCCGGATCCGCGGTGAGCTGGCGGACCGATCCACTCGCCTGGCCGCTCGCGGGATCGATCGGCGCGATGTAGAGGCCACGCATGCTCGGGCCGCTGACCAGGAGGGAGCGCCCGTCCGGTGAGAACTGGGGTGACAGGTATTCGCCGCGCGCGACCAGCCGGGTCTCGACCAGACGAGAGCCCAGTCGATCGGCGTGGGCCGTGCTGGCGGCGAGTAGAACAACGATCACGAGCGTGCGCACAGCGGGGCAGGCTGCAAGCGACGTGCTGGTTCTCGTGGATTGATTCTCGATACTTGCGTGAGTTTTGGTGAGCACAACCGTGTGCAGCGCCAACAGTCGTTAGCGGGGTGTCGCTCCTACATCCGATATGCTGCGACTGGATGCGTGTCGCGCTCGTGCTGGTGCTTGTCATTGGCTGCGGTCGATCAGCAGATCGCGATCGCGAAGCCCGCGAGCTGGCGCGCATCGATCTCGCCGACGCGTCGGTCCGGATCCGAGCGCTCGTCACGGACTGCAGCGGGTTCGCGCGAGCGCTCGATCGGCTGAGCCGCAGCACGATCAGCGGGCGCTCGCTCGCGGGGCTGATCGACGACGCCTGCGAGGCCGCGCGCGGCTCGTGCGCACATCCGCTTGGTTCGGCGACGGGCACCGGCACCGCGCAGCAGCTCGCGCGTGCACGGCTGCTCGACGAGCGCCCCACCGACGCGCTCGCCGCGCTCGCGATCGGTGCGAGCGAGCCCGCGATCCGATTTCGCCGCGCCGAGCTACTCGATCGGCTCGGGCGCTTCGACGAGGCGATCCGCGAGCTCGACGCCGGGCTCGCGCGCGCGCCCGACGAAGCGGGACACCACGCCCGACGGTTGCTCGAGGTCACGGTCGCCGCGCGCGCCGCGCGCGCTGCCGAAGTCGCCGCGGCGATCGCGGCCGCGCCGCTGACCGACCACCCTGCGCTCGCCTATCGCGCCGCCTCGGTCGCGCCAGCCGCAGCTCTTGACGCGCTCGCCGCCGCCGCGACCGAGCCCGAGCTCGCGACCGCGACCGGAGACCGCATCGAGCTCGAGGGCGGCCCGGCCGCGGCGCTCGCCGCTCGCGAGCACGCCGTCACCCGCGCGCCCGATCGAGCCGAGCTTCACGACGCCCACGCTCGCGCGCTGCTCGGGGCGCGGCGGCTCGCCGACGCCGTCGCCGCATGGGATCGCGCGGCATCGTTCGCGCCCGCACAGCCCAGCTACCGGCTGTCGCCGATCCGCGCGCTCGCGGGCCTCGGCGATGCAGCACGCGCGCGCGAGCGTGCTCACGCGCTGGCGGACGCGGCCCGCGCCGGCGACGACATCGATGTGCTCGTCACCGCGTCGACGGCAGCAGCCGCAGCCGCGGACTACCCACTCGCGGTCGGCCTCGCGCGTGAGGCGCGACGGCGCCGACCCGGCGATGGCCGACTCGCGTTCCTGCTCGCCGATCAGCTTGCCGCCAGCGGCGAACGTGCCGCCGCCGCCGATGCCTACGTCGAGCTCCTGGCGTGCGGGGCACACGGGCGGCCGTGGCATCGCCACGAGGTCGCGGCGAAGCTCGTCGCGCTCGCAACCGATCCGGCGGGCAAGGCGATCGTGCGCGCGGCGGTCGCGGCCCAGCGAGCGTGCACCGCGGTCGATCGCGAGGATCTGGCGCGCTACGTCGAGGCGCTGTTCGCGAAGCTGTAAGGGCGTGTCCCGGATGGCAAGGTCGGCGACCGCGAGGCGCGAATCCTGCGGCCAGGCTGGCATTCTTACGGGTCTGAAACGTGACGGAAACATTCGAGGTGTCACGCTATGGTGTGACCTCGGAGCGCTCCTCGGCGTCGAACATCCACGTCCATCACCGCGGTGATCGGGGCGTCGACGGCATCCTCCGGCTGATCGAGCTCGCCGGCCACGACGGACCGCTGGAGGCGATGCTGAGCGCGATGTGCCGCGAGATCGCGGTGATCTCCGGCGTCGAGATCGTCAGCGTCTACGTCGTCGAAGACGACCGACTCGTGATGCGCGGCAACCACGGGTTTCCGGCCGCGGCGATCGGTGCGACCACGCTCGCCGTCGGCGAAGGTATCACCGGCCTCGTCGCCGAGTGCATGCGGCCGGTCTCCGCCGAGCACGCGGCTGCGGAGTCCGCGTACAAGCACGTGCCCGGCCTCGGCGAGGAGCGCTATCCGGTCTTCGTCGGCGTGCCGCTGAACGGCGGTGGCCGCGCGATCGGCGTGCTCGTGCTGCAGCGTCACGCGCGCCCGTTTGCGCCCGAGGAGGTCACGCTCGCGACCGCGCTCGGCGCGCCGGTCATGCTCGCGATCGAACGCCGCCGGGCAAGCGCTGTCCGCTCCGCACGGCTGACCGGGATCGCGCACGTCGGCGGCGCGGTGCTCGGGCGTGCGGCCGTCGTCCCGACGGTGACGTCGCACGATCAGGCGCTCACCGCGAGCGAGCCGATCGCGATCGAGCGCGCGTTCGCGCGGCTGCGCGACGATCTCGGGCGTGCGATGAAGCGGCTCGTCTCGTCATCGTGCGACGTCCCGGATCCCGCGACCGGCGGAGCACTCGATCGGTTCGCGCTCGCGCTGTCGGATGCGCGGTTCCGCGAGCGGCTGGCCGCGGTCGCGAACCAGCCCGGCGGGCTGCGTACCGTCGCGAAGGAGTACGCGCGTGCGCCCTACCGGCTCGGCACGGTCAGCGAGGCCGCCGATCAGGTCTCCGAGATCGAGGAGCTGTGCGCGCTGCTCGGCGATGCCCGCGCGCTGCGCCCCGGCGGCATCTGGATCGCCGATCGGATCGGCGCGGTGGTCGCGATCATCGCGGTCGCCCGTGGCGCCTCCGCGCTCGTCGCGAGTGACGTCGTCGCGCCGTGTGCGATCGCGATCGCCCGCGCGGCGAAGCTACCGGTGATCAGCGACGTCGCGGGACTGTTCGGCTGGGTGCGCCCCGGCGATCTGCTCGCGGTCGACGGCGATCACGGCGCGGTGCTCGTCCACCCGGCGCAGACCGACATCGAACGCCTGCGCCACGCGCGGTGAGCTACGGCCGCGCCTTGGCCGCCATCGCCGGAGGCTCGCGCGGTGTGACGGTTGCAGACGGCTTCGCGAGCCACGCACGCGCGGCGACGGCATCGCTCGCATAGCCGGCGCCGGCGGCATCGTAGTCGCGGGCCGAAGCCTCGGCGCTCGCGCGGGCGGCGTCGCGGTTGCCGAGCTTCCACAGCACGCGCGCGCGCAGCATCGCGAGCTCGCCGCGATCGCTGCGCTTGTCATCCCCGAGCATCGGCATTGCTCGCGCGATCAGCGCGTCCGCACCGGCTGCATCGTTGCGCGCGAGTGCGATCCGCGCCCGCGATGCCAGCGCCGCGGCGACCGGCGCCGACTGGGCGCCGAACAGCTTCGCGAACACGGGCTCGATGCGATCGAGCTGCGCCGTGGCCTCGGCGAGCCGGACCGGCCGCGCGCGCTCGACGGCAGAGCGAACCTGGGCATACTCGGCGACGAGCGCGTACGGGCTGTCGGCACCGTGCGCGGTGATCAGCATCGGCACGGCCTTCGCGAGTGCGGCGTCCGCCTCGTCGAAGCGACCGAGCGTGACGAGCGCGTTCGCGAGGCTGACCCGGGCATTCGCGCCATTGACGCTCTTGCCGCCGAGCAGGCCATCGAAGCCCTCGACGACGATCTGGAGCTCGCGCGCTGCCTCGGCGTGGTCGCCGAGATCGCCGAGGGCACGCGCGATGTCGGCGCGGGCATCGAGCACGAGCCCGGAGCGGCCACCGAGCAGTGCGGTGCGGCGCTGGAGGACGATGCGGCGCAGCGCGAGCGCGCGTTCGTGTTGCCCGAGCTCCTCCTGCGCCATCGCGAGGTAGCGCACGCCGTCGATCGCCTCCCGGCGTAGCGGCGGGAACGCACGCTCGACGACCGCGTGCGCGGCCTCGAGGATCGGCAAGGCCTCGGCAGCGCGCTTCTGGATCACGAGCGCCGCTCCGATCCGCTGCATCCCGAGCGCGCGATCGACGTGCTCGGCCGGCAGCACCTGCTCGCGGATCGCCTGCGCGCGCCGGTACGCGGCCTCGCCCTCGGCGAACTTGCCGGCTGCCATCAGCGCATCGCCGTGCGCCGCGATCAGGCGCGCACCGTTCGCGGTCTCGGGCACGTCGGTGCCGAGTCCCGCGAAGCCTTCGATCGCACGCTGATCACGGCTCGCCGACGCGCCGAGCATCGCGAGCTGGGCGCGCAGCGTGAGGTCGGTGTCGCCATGCGCGCTCGCGGCGGACCACGCCTCCATCGCGTCGAGCGCGGCTTGCTGCATGTCACCGCGGTCCCGCGCGATCTCAGAGGCGAACAGGTTCGCGCGCGCCGCGAGCGAGCGATCGCCGAGGCGCTTCGTCGTCTCGATCACGCCGGTCGTCAACGTCGCGGCCTGATCGAGCTGACCGTCGTCGCGCACCTTGCCGGCCTCGATCAACTTTGCCTCGGCGAGATAGAGCGCCTCGCGATCGGCGGCCGCGACCGGCAGCGGCGCTGCGCGATCGAGCCACTCGGGATCGCTGCACGCGGCGACGTCGGGCAGCTCGTCGAGCACGCTGACGAGGCCGGGTCGCGCGTCGATGCCGCTCGAGAGCCCGGACGTCACCCGCCACGCGCGTCGCTTCGCCATCTCGAGGCACGCCGAGCGTTTGTCGCCGATCACGCTCGACTGCGTCCCCGCGCGCGTCGCACGGCACGACTCGCGGACCCCCTTGCGGTAGGCATCGGCGAACCGGTCGAGCGCGTCGAGCGCGAGCTTGACCTGCTCCGGATCCTTCATCGCCGGCTCGAGATCCGCGGCGGTCACGCGCTGCTGGTACTCGTTCGCGAGCTCGTCGCAACTCGGGCCGCTCGCGGTCGGCGCCCGCGTCATCACGAACGCGATCGATCCGGCGGCGGCGAGCGCGGTCGCGCCGGCGGCGAGCCACGTCCAGCGTCGGCGCGGCGGCGTCTCAATTGCCTCGACAAAGCTCGTGACATCCGGCCAGCGAGCCGCAGGATCGACCGCGAGGCCTCGCCGCACGTGGCGATCGATCCAGGCTGGCACCGGGCGGCCGCCGGATCGCACGCGCCCCGACGCCATCTCGACCCACAGCGCGGCCGCGGTCTCGCCCGCGAACGGATGCTGGCCGCGCAGCGCCTCGTACAGCGTCACCGCGAGTGCGTACTGATCGCTGCGCGCGTCGGGCGAGCCGCCGTCGACGAGCTCGGGAGACATGTACGCCGGCGTGCCGGCGAGCGAGCCGGTCGCGGTCATCCGCGCGAGCCGCTCGTCGGTGCCGATCCTGGTGCCGGGCTGCCCCGACGGCTCGCTCGGCGCATCGTGGGCGCGTGCGAGCCCGAAGTCCGCAACGCGAGCGCGGCCGGTGCGATCGACGAGCACGTTGTCGGGCTTGAAGTCGCGATGCACGAGGCCCCGCGCGTGGGCGGCGGCGAGCCCGCGTCCGGCCTGCGCGACGATGCCGGTGATCTCGCGCCACGACCGCGGCTGCTCGCGCAACCACTGGGTCAGCGTGACGCCGTCGACGAGCTCCATCGCGAGGTACGGCGTCCCCGCATGCTCGCCGACCTCGTGCACGGTGACGACGTTCGGGTGCTGAAGCTGCGCCGCCGCGCGCGCCTCGCGGAGGAGCCGCGCCCGCGATTCGTCATCGGCGTCGGCATGCAGGCGCTTGAGCGCGACCGGCCTGCCGAGCTCGACGTCCTCGGCGCGAAACACCGTGCCCATGCCGCCGCGCCCGACGCGCGCGAGCACGACGTAGCGCCCGATCCGCGTGCCAGGCGCCCACTCGCCGGTCGTGCTGCGCTCGGACGCCGAAGATGGCGGCGGCGAGGACGCGAGCATGGTCTCGCCGATCGCAGCGTCGCGCGGCGTCGGCGAGCCGCTCTTCACGAGCTGGGCGAGCAGCTGGCGACACGCCGCGCAGTCATCGACGTGCGCCTCGACAACGCCACGCCCCGCGGCATCGAGCTCGCCCGCCACGAAGGCGAGCGCTTGTGATTCGTGAAGACACGCCATCCGCAACGGCTACTGGAGGACGACGATCTCCTTGGTCCATTGCGCGATGTGGTTCGAGCTGGTGACATCCTGGAACGGCAAGGCGAACGCGGGGTAGCTCGGATCGGCACCGGCGAGCGCGCGCTCGGGATCGATCGCGACCATCCACAGCAGCGTGCCGGAGGCCGACTCCCCGCTGGCGCCGGCCGGTGGCGTGCGTAGCCCGAAGTTGCGGCTCGACGAGAACGTCATCCACACGAGCCGCGACCCCGCCGTCGTGGTGCGCTGCGACTCGAACGGTGCCCACTTGGGCCACGAGTTCGTGAGCGCGGTCCTGGTGTCGGTCTTGCCGGGCGCATTGGCGCGCGCGAGCGCGATCGGCGAGGCGCCGGCCTCGGGCTTGACGACGTACACCGTCGCGGTCGGATCGGAGTCGGCGTTGCAGTCGATGTGCGCCGTGCCCGTCGGACAGGTCGACTCGTTGAACGCGAGCAGCTTGCTGTCGGGCGAGAACGCCGGGTAGTAACGGTTGCGACCGGCCTGCGCCGGCACGATCGTCTGCGCGGCGCCGAACGTGCCGCCCGCTTGCTGCTTCACGACCTCGATCGTGCCCTGATAGAAGCGCTGGTTGTTGACGCCGCTCTCGTGCGCCTGGCCCGCGCGCACGAAGGCGATGCTCGAACCGTCGGCCGACCAGTCGGGGTGGCTCGTCGACTTGGCTGCGGTCGCGCCGACCGCGATCACGCCGGTCTGCGCGCCGGTCGAGCCGTCGAACAGCATCAGGTCATGGCTCGGCGTCCCGGCAAACGCGTACACACCGACGTACTTCGAGCCATCGGGATTCCACGAGGCGAACGCGGTCTTCGCGGGGGTCGCGACACGTGTCGCGGTCTCGACGTCGACGAACAGGCTGTCCTCGACATCCCAACCGCCCGCCGCGGCGACCAGCTTCGTGCCGTCGCGAGAGAGGGCGTGACAGCCGACGCACTTGCCGCTCGCCTGATCGGGGCCGACGAACCGCTCGGCGGTGGTCTGGGTGACGCTGCCGAAGTCGTAGCGCATGATCGCCGACTCGCCGTTCGCGCCGCCACCTGCCTTCCAGTAGTAGATGCCGCCCTTGACGTCGTCGAGGCCGAACGTCAGCTTGACGTCCGTCGAGGTCCCGACGCCGGTGCCGGCGTCATCGGTGCCGCGCGTGCGGACCGCGAGCTCCTCGCCGCCGCGGTTGGTCTCCGCGATCCACTGCCAGACCTTGCTGTCGGGCGTGTAGATGCAGCCGCCGTTCATCGGCAGCGTGCAGCGCGCGTAGATCTTGAGATCGATCAGCGCGTTCTCGAACGCGATCTCGAACAGCGTGTTGCCAGCGCCCGGCCGGAAGTGAAACTCGAGGATGCGAAGGTTCGGCGGCAGCAGCACGCCGTCGTTCGGATACACGACGTCGGGCGCGCGGGCCGCATCGGGCGTGCCGCTGAACGGCCCCGCGGGATCCGCGGGCAAGCCGGTGGAGCTCGGGTCGGAATAGCGCTTCTTGAGGACGAGGACGATGCCCGTCGAGCCCTCGACGCCGCCGAGCGTCGCGGTGACGCGCGTACGGCCGCCCTTGTCGAGCGTCGACGTGAGGTCCGCGCCGACGAACGAGCCCAGCGTGCCGTCCGCGAGCGCGAAGCCGACGCGGTCGGTGATGTCCGCGGTGCTGCCATCGGGGAACTTGCCGATCGCCTTGTACGTGCCGGTCGCGGCGACGTCGTTGTCGATCACGAGTGACTGATCCGCGGGCTCCACGGTGATCTCGATCGGCAACGGCTGATCGCCGGCGTCGACGTCCTTCCCGGTCACGGTGCGGACGCACGAGCACGCGAGCAGGCTGACGAGGAGCAACAACGACGAGGTTAGGTGACGGCGCATGGCTATTGACCCGGCCGTATAGCGCCGACCTGACTGATCCTCAAGTGGCTGCTTTGGTAGCCACCGGCCCCTCACGTCGCCCAGGTCGCCCAGGTATCCATTTCGCCCTGTTCCGTCGACCATCCCCCTCCCTCCAATCAGCCCGCCACCGAAACCACTGTCGAGCTGCTGCTGGCTCGCGATACCGTGGCGCATGGTTGAACAGGCGTCCCGGCACGCGGGTAAGTCGACCCAGACCGAGCAGCTCGACGAGGCAAAGGCACCCTCGCCGGCGCCGGGCAAGACGACCCTCGCGCAGCAGCCGCACGCCGATCAGGAGATGCGCGCGGCACCGATGCTCGGGGATGTCGAGTGGGAGGACATCGAACCGGAGCCCCAGCAATCGCCCGACTTCGACCAAGAACCCGATGGTGACCGCGAGGGAGTATCGCTCGCGCATCACGATGCGGCGCATCCTCCGGAGGTCGCTCGGGACGACGGTGCGGAGGTCAGCCATACCGAAGCGGAGCCCGAGGCGGCCGCGGAAGAGGCCGAACCCGATGCCGCGCTGACCGAGTCGGCCCCGGCGGATCACGAGGCCGCCGAGGACGCGGATGCTCCCGAGCACTCCTCCGAGGACGCAACGCTCGACGACGACCAGGACGGCGCCGAGCAAAGTGACGAGGACGAGGGTGGCGAGCCGGACGCCGACGGCGGCGAGCATGATGGCGAGCGGATCGCCGCGGCGCGAGACTCGGGCGGTGGAGCGCCGGTGCCTCCCGAGGTGCGTCGTCGCGTCGAGCTGACGACCACCCGTGACCTGGCGAGCGTGCGCGTTCACACCGGCGAGGCCGCGAACATGGCGGCGCAGGCTGCGAACGCGCAGGCCTTCGCGGTTGGCCAAGACGTGTTTTTTGCGTCCGGTCAGCTGGCTCCGGGAACTCCCGAAGGCGACAAGCTGCTCGCTCACGAGCTCGCGCACACCGTGCAACAACGCGGGGCAAACCCGACGGCGCAGGCCAAGCTCGCGACGACCACCCCCGGCGATGCGGCGGAGCACGAAGCTGACGCGGTCGCGGATCACGCCGTCGGAAGCTCGCAGCCCGTGGCCATGCCGGTCACGCAGACCCCGGCGCAGATCGCCCGCAAGGCCAAACCGGCGCGCGCGGTCGTCAAGCAGGCGCCGCTCGATCGCAAGGTGCGCATGGGGAAGCCGCAGTGGGCGCAGCAGGATCGCTACAACCGCGGCGGGGTGCGCGCGAATCGACTCAAGAACCGAAAGACGCAGATCGACCGCGCAGGCGTCCGCGTCAACGGTCGCGATCAATTCTCGATCAACGAGGCGACCGCGCCGCGCTTCACGATCGTGTCTGGCTCGATGACCCGCCAGCTCGATGTGGTGAAGCGCGCCGACATCAAGCGTGGAAGCAGGCGCCTCGCGATCAATCCGGCGCACACCCGCAAGTTGTTGATCGGTGCAAGCCGCGTCGATTGCGTGCTCACGTGGCACGGCTCCAAGGGAGCCGCGTGGCTTCCGATCAAGTCGCTGAAGGGCGACCAAACGTTCCACACCCGGGTGAAGGCCGACGTCAACAAGCGTGCCCGTACGTGGCAGCCCAAAGCCGCGTCGGTCGCACATGTCTCGACCTTCTTGATCAGCAACGGCGCGAACCCGAAATCGGCGCGCGAGGGTGCGGCGAAAGCCACCGAGCGTGACGAGCGCCGCTATATCCGGCCGAACCAGAAGGCCGCGGGCGGCAACCAGGTCGCGGATTACTTACAAACCGAGAACCGTGGCTCCAAGGTCAACATCACCCTCAACCTGCCGAGTCCCGGAGCCAAGCCGGGTACGACGACCGCGCCGGTCGCGGTCGACGTCGCGCAGGTCGGCGATCACTTCTTCGTTCCGCACGGGCGGACATTTGTGCGCGAGATCTCCGTGTTCAAGCGCCGGGCGACACGCTCGAACGAGCGTCAGACCTGGGTCTACGGTTTCGTCGGCAAGAACGTGAACGGCAAGTTTGTCCCCGATCCCGCGAGGCGGGGTTGGGTGCCGTTACGCATGATTCACCCCAAGGCTCCGTGATCGCGTGGCGCGGCGGTGAACGAACACGGCCACGAGATGCGGTGGGCTCACGACTCGACGACGACGGCGGCAGGGACCGGAGCGCGAGCGGCGCGCAGGGCGTCGTCGAGTTTGCTGCGCGCGTCGGCCGCGAGCGCCTCGGGGACCATGACGACGATTGGGACGAACGGACCGAAGAACGCGAACAGCGCGCGCGTGTGGCTGCCGTGGAGGTGACACGGGATGCGGGCATCGGCGAGGACTCGCTCGGCGACGCCCGCATACTGGATCTGGTGCAGCACGGCCGCGGGCGCGAGGCGCTGGCGGTGGGCGCGCGCATCGGCGATGACGTCGAGAGCGACCGCGACGCCGAGCATCGCGGCAACCGGCTCGGCGAGCAGCCCGGCAGCGCCATCGGTGCGGGTCGCGAGGATCCACAGGACGCCGGTCGTGACGAGCAGGACGCCGGTCACGCTCACGCCGCGCCACCAGGCTGCGGTGGTCGGACGGTCGAGACCTGCCTGCATCGCGACGCGCGCGACGAGCGACGGACGCGCGAGGATCCATCCCCACAGCGGGATCGAGAGGACGAGTAACCCGACGAACAGCGAGGGGCGCGCGCGCAGCTCGCCGATCCGCAGCATCGTGTCGGCGAGCGCGCCGCCGAGGCCGAGCGTGGAGATCACGACGACGAGATAGAGGATCGCGGCGGTGTCGTGGAGCGGCGCGATCCCCGAGACCGGCATGCGCAACGCGACGTGTCGGTGATCCGCGGCGATGCGCCAACGCAGCACGCAGGCGGTGCCGAGCACGGTGATCGCGAGCGCGATCAGGCCGAGCACGTGTCCGCGGCCGAGCATTTCGGTCAACCGGGGCTCGTGGACGTACGGGCCGACGATCTCGATCACGATGCTCGCGACCACGATCACCGCGTAGCCGTTGCCGAGCCCGTGCTCGCGGAGCATGCCGGCGACCACCGAGAGCAGCAGCGTGCCCGTGGCGAGCGAGCCCATCACGAGCAACCGGAACTTCCAGCCGGGGTGATCGACGATCGGGACCCCACCACCACCACCGCCACCGCCGCCGAACATATCGCCGAACGACCCGCCGTACAGCGGTCGGCCGAAGCCCTCGAGATAGGTCGCGATGAAGAAGCCCTGGACGAGCGCGAGCACGATGGCGAGCACCGCGACGGCCTGCCCGAGCCTGACCCGCCCGAGCGGATCGTGGCGGCGCCACCGCAGCCGCGGCACCGCGAGCGCGACGAGCTCGACGACGAAGAACGCGATCATCACGGGCGTCAGCCCGAGCGCGATCACGCTCGCGCTGGTGCCGAGCGTGGTGGACGGCAGGTACTCGAGCTCGAACGAGTTGATGCCGGGCAGCGTGAGCTTCGCGCCGGCGATCAGCGCGACCGGCGCGACCAGCGTGACGGCGAGCCGGCGCCACGGGAATCGACCTGTGACCGGTGGAGTGGCGGTGCGCCAGGTCGGGGCTGCGACGCGCAGCACGAGCCAGACGACGAGCGCGAAGCCGAGGCCGGCGAGCACGCCGAGTAGCAGCCGCGCCGCCCACTCGTGCTGCGCGACGTTCGCGGGCGGCGTCCAGCGGTGGTTCTCGACGGTGCCGCCCGGCGGCAACCCGGCCTGCACGAGCACGGCGGCGAGCGCCGCGGCCTCGCGGTCCTGGGCGCGCGGGTCGCCGCCGCCCATCGTGATCGACGCGCGCCCGCCGCAGATCCGGCCGATGATGATCGGCGCCGAGCGGACGCGGCCGCCGAGGACCGTCGCGAGCTTCTTGCCGACGAGCCGCGCCGTGATCGTGCAGAACCGATCGCCACCCTCGCGCGTGAAGTCGAGCAGCACGATCGGCCGGTTCGTGTTCTGCTCGTACGAGCGCCGCGCGTCCGCGATCATCGAGCCATCGATCACGATCTCGGAGGCGAGCAGGTGGCTGCGCCAGTAGGACCGCGGATCCTCGTCGCCGGGGTAGCCCTCGACGGCCTCGAACGCGATCTCCTGGCCGGCGGGCAACGACCATCCGCGCGCCTTCGCCGCGGCGATCGCGCGCTCCAGCGCCTGTACGCTGTACGCCTTGAGGTACTCGTTGGTGTGGGTGACCCTGCCTTCGTCAGGCCGCCACTGATCGATCTCGATGTGGACGTCGTCGGCCTCGCCGATCTCGCGCGCGTACTCGGTCTCCAGTGACTCCTTCATCACCAGGTCGCCGCCGAGCAGGAGCTCGGTGACGTCGGGCACCAGGTCCTCGGCGATCCCGGGAAACTCGAGGACGAGCAGGCCGCGCTCGCGCCTGACGTTCGCGCGGCTCGCGAGGTAGCGCTCGACCGCCACCTCCGCGCCCGGTGCGGGCCGGTAGTCGACGCGCAGGCCACCGATCCGATCGACGCCGCCGGACGGGCCGCCGAGCAGTGACACCAGCGAATCCGGCACGGTCCGGATCAGGAACGTGACGATGACGTAGAGCGCGACGAGCACGCCCGCGATGATCGCGACGCGACGCACTCGCACCGGTTCCGACATGCCGGCATCACGCCCGCGAACCGACAGCAGGTCAAGCGAAAGTCAGCGCCGCGCGGCGACGAAGCACAGATAGCGTTCACGCGAGCGAGCCGACGACAGGCTACCGTCGGGGTCGATCACGGCGCGGACGTCGAAGCCGGCGGCCGCGAGCGCGCGCCGCTCGTGATCCTGCGTGACGTAGCAGGACATGTGGCCGTAGTCGTGTGCGCCGTCCATGATGAACGCGATGTCGTCGCCGACCTGCTGCAGCGGCTCGAGGCGGCGAAAGTTGCGATAGCTGCGTACGGCAGCAGCGAGCCCGCGCGCGACGCGCACGGCGCTGCGGACCGGTGACGCCGAGAGTTTCGGCAACTCGGGCACGAACCGCGGGCGCGATCGCGGCGCGTCGAGCGAGTCGAGGTTGTGCGTCGAGTACGCGAAGAGCCCGCCGGGCGCGAGCACGCGCCGGATCTCCGCGTGCATCCGCGGCCGATCGGCGGGCCCGGCGTAGTCGATGCCGTTGAAGCTGAACAGCACGAAGTCGAACTCACCATCGCCGAACGGCAGCTCGCGCGCGTCGGCCTGCCTGAGATCGCGGCCGGGATGCAGCCGCTGCGCCGCGGCGACCATGTTCGGCATGAAGTCGACGCCGACATAGCGCCTGGCGTACGGCGCGAGGTACGGAATCGTGCGGCCCGCGCCGATGCCAATGTCGAGGACGCGCGCATCCTTGATGTTCGACCAGCACTCGGCGATCACGCGCACCTCGGATGGCGTGACGTACTTGCGGTTCGTGTATGTCGCGACGACATCGCGCTGATTCCACAGCCGCTCCGGCGCGGTATGATCGTTCGTGACGTCCGACAAGCTCGCGAGCGTATCACTCGATCGCGCCCTGCCAGAACCACCGTCGACGATTGCGGTCGTAGTAGACCCACAGGCAATCACCGCGCTTGAGCTCGGCGAAGTGATACTCGCGGTGCAGCTCGTGCGTCCACCAGCCGCCGGAGACGACGTAGGGCCCGTAGATCCGCACGACCGCGCCGTGCTCGAGGCCGGACAGCAGCCAGCCATCGTCGCGGACCTGCCGGGCCTGCGGCGGCAGCGGCTGCGGCTTCGCGAGTAATCGACGGACGAGCGGGCGCACGCGCTTCGGCGTCGGCTTCGCGTGCACCACGTGGACGAGCCGCTCCCAGCCGAAGCTCGCCTCGGGGAGGTGGCCGTCGCGGAGGACGGCTCGCACGACCGCATCGTCGCCGAGCTCGGCACGCACGCGCGCGATCGCCTCGTCCGCCGCACGCAGATCGCGGCGTGGCTTGCTCGCGAACAGCGCGAGCTGCTCGCGGGTCGCGGCGACGTCCTCGGCCCAGAGCCGGATCGCGTTGACGGGCGCGACCGGTGGCATGCCGGTCAGCCGGAGGTGGACGAGCCGCACGAGCGTGCGCGCGTCGAGCGTCGGCGTCGCGGGCTTGATGCAGTCCGCGCGGATCTCGATGTCGCCGACCGCGTGCTTGAGCGCGAGCTCGACGTGCAGCGCGGTCAGCGCCCGCCCCTTCTCGGCGAGCCGATCGAGCAGCCGATCGAGCGGCGCCTTGAGCACGAAGATCAGCCGCTCGACGTCATCGTCCTCGTCGTCGAGGATCACCCGCTCGTCCGGGGCCTCCGGCGGCGCGACCGGCACTAACGGATCCCAGCGCTCGCCGGCCGCGAGCTGATAGAGCCGGTACGCGTCGCGACCGAACCGCTCGAGGATGCCACCGGCTGGCAACCGCACGAGCCCACCGACCGTGGTCACGCCGAGCCGCGCCAGCGAGTCGCGCAGCTTCGGGGTGACGTCGAGGCGTGCGAGCGGCACGGCACTCGCGGCGACGCGCTCGTCGAGATCGCTGCGTAACACGATGACGCCATGACGTGTCGCGCGCGCGATCGCGTAGGTCGCGAACCGCGAGAACCCGACGACGACCGCACCGCGAAACCCGAGCTCGTTGATCACCTTCGCGATCGCGACGCCCCACGCGCTGCCGTGCGGCGCGCGCTGATCATCCGGAAAGATGTGATCGAGACCATCACCGTCGAGCCAGAACGTGCCCGGCTCACCTGGCTCGACGCGCGGCGAGAGCCGGTGCAGCGCGGTGCGCAGCTCCTCGATCACCGCCGCGATCTGCCCGGGCGGCACGACGCGTGCGCGCAAGCCGCCGCACAGCGATAGCGCGTGCGCGTAGCGCTGGCCGACCAGCACGCCGGCACCGCGTGCCCGCTCGCAGGTCCAGAGCACGCTGCCCTGCGGTCGATCCTCGTCGATCACGACGACCGGATGCGTGCGCCACGCCGGCTCGAGGCGCCACACGAGCTGCAGCGGCAAGGCCGGAAGATCGAGGCACGCGACGGTCACTGCTCAACTGTTCAGCTATCCAGTAACGCCTGTCAATCCAATGAGTTAATCCGGACGATCCCGGGGATGCTGGCAACCTTGTCAACCTCTGCGCCCGATTTCGCGCGACGCCGCCACTAGCCAGTGGCGACCGGGATGGCCAGCGCCAAGCTGGTGATCTGGCTCGGGTGTCGGGCGAAATCCGGGGGGCATGACGCGTGCAGCCTCCGCGCGCATGCGCGCGAACCTTGCCCGGCTGCTGCTGCTCCTCGTTTGCAGCGCGTGCAGCACGACGCCCGAGACCTCGGATGATCCGTGGACGGACGGCAAGGGCGACGGGTTCGGTGCCGAGCGCACGATCGATGTCGTGCTGACCCAGCCGTACTGCGACGTCTGCACCGCCGACGACAAGACCTTCCTGTCCGCGCGCTCGCCGGTGACCGCGCGGCTGGTGGCGCTGATCGATGGCGCGACCACGAAGCTCGACATCGCGAACTACACGTTCAGCGTCCGGGCGATCGAGGAAGCGGTGCTCCGCGCGAAGACCCGCGGGGTCGCGGTGCGGGTCGCGATGGATGCCGGCCAGGAGATGGGCGACACGGTCGCGACCCGCCTCGCGGCGGCCGGCGTCGCCGTCCGGTTCATCCCAGGTGGTGGGACGCCGGCGGGGCTCCAGCACGCGAAGTTCTTGCTCGCCGACGAGCTGACGCTCGCGACCGGCAGCAACAACTGGTCGTCGACCGGCACCTCGATCAACGAGGAGAGCACGATCGTGATCCGCTCCGTCGACGGCGATCCGCTGCTCGGCGGCTTCGCGTGTCACTTCGAGGCGATCTGGGCGAAGAACCCGGGCGGCGCCGGCGCGTGCTCGACGCCCGAGGCGAAGTTCGCGCCGAGCAGCGAGCCGATCAAGATGATCAAAGAAGAGCTCGCGCGCGCCACCAGGACGATCGACGTGCTGATGCATCACCTCGCGTTCGAGGATCTCGTCAAGGAGCTCGCGAAGGCCGCCGAGCGCGGCGTCAAGGTCCGGGTGATCGTCAACGCAGCCGATCGCGCGGAGCACACCGGTGCGGCGTGGACGCGGCTGTTCGCGGCCGGCGGCACGATCCGCTACAAGCAGACGAACGCCGAGCTGTTCCAGCTGATGCACCACAAGCTCGTGATCGTCGACGATCGCGTCGTCGTGAACGGCTCGGGCAACTGGTCGGGCAGCGCGTTCTTCAAGAACTATGAAAACTTCGTCCGCTACCGTGATCCGCGGATCGCGCGGCCGTATCGCGAGCTCTACGATCGGCTGTGGCAGTGGTCGCTGTCGGGCGCGTCGCTCGACACCGGCAAGACCGCCGCGCAGCAGCACGCCGACGAGACCCAGGTCTACTTCGGCAACCTGCACGCCCACTACGCGGCGACCGCGACCGGCGCCGCGCTCGACGACGGCAAGGCGATCCGCGCAGACGCCGCCGGCGTCATGCAACCCGTCGACGTCGGCAACACGCCGAGCGACGCCGCGCGCTACGCCTACGAGTACGGCCGTGACGAGGGCCAGCTCGACTTCCTCGCGCTCACCCCGCACACCGCCGACGACGGTGCGGTCGAGGCCGGCGACGCGGCGAACATGATCCCCGCGCAGTACGAGCAGCTCGAGCTGGTCGCCGCCGACGTCACGCGCGGCTCGAGTGGCAGCTTCGTCGCGCTGGCCGGCATGGAGTGGAGCACGAACAGCACCGGCAACCACGTCAACATCTTCGGCAGCCGCGAGCTCGCGAAGCTCGAGCGCGGCCGCTTCGATCTGCTGTACGGCGAGTTCCTGCCCGGCCGCGAGACCGCGGGCGATCTGCCGCTCGTGCAGATGAACCACCCGCGCACGTTTCGCCGGCAGGCCGAGTCGATCGCAGGTAACTGGGATCAGATCTTCGAGGTCAACCTGAAGGACATCGCGAACACGTCGGAGCGCGAGAAGAAGTTCAACGACTTCGGGCTCGACGACTACCTCCCGCTGAAGGCGGTGCTGCCCGCGTGGATCGCCGGCGACGCGATGCCCGACCGCACGACGGTGAACGCGACGCTCGCGGCGGTCGAGCAAGCCTCGCGTCCCTATGCACGGCTGTTCGAGATCCTCGTCGGTCGCGGCACCGAATTCGCGGGCGAACGTCGCGACAACCCGTCGCTGTCGGTCAACTCGACCACCGGCGCCGTCGAGCGCTACACGCGCCGCACCGACTGGGACTACTACTTGCTGCACGGCTTCCGCACGGCGCCGACCGCGCCGCACGACAACCACTTCGCGAACTGGGGCACCGGCCACTCGTCGCGCACCGCGATCATCGCGCCGGCACTCAGCGAGGGCGCACTGCTCGACGCGATCGACGCGCGCGCCGTCTACGCGAGCGAGGACGAGGAGCTCCAGCTCCGGCTCTACGCCGACGGCCGCATCCCGATGGGCCAAAAGCTCGTCACCCGCGGCACGACGGCGCGGCTCGACATCTTCCTCGTCGATCCGAACTACACCGGCAGCTTCGACGTCGCCGTACTGAGCGGCACGATCGGCGGCGACGCCGTCACCGAGGTGCGCCGCCAGACGGTCCCGAGCGGTTCGTGGCAGACGATCACCGTCGACCTGCCAACGACCGGCGAGCGCTTCTTCTACCTCGAGGTCAAGGAGCCGAGCCCCGACCGGATGGCGTGGTCGGCCCCGATCTGGATCGAGCGCCTGTAGCTAGATCGTAGGTCGCGACGCGATCACGTGGCTCGTCACCTTTGCCTCTTGATGAGCGGCATGGCGGCGAGCCGATATCCGAGGCGCTGACGCGACTCGATCAGGCCTCCGAGGTTCACGTTCGCGAGGAGTCGGCGCACGCGGCGCACCAGCTGGCGCACCGAGTCCTCACCGGGCCCGCTGGAATCTAGCGAGAGCCGCTGGAGGAGTGCTCCAGCATTGACAAAGCCACGGGTTTCGCGCGGTGCGGCTGCATCGGCCACCATCCGTTTGGCCAAGATCGAGAGGAGCTCGAACTGCGCGAGGGTGAGCTGGATCGAAGTGCCATCGATCTCGATCAGCCCAACGCCGCCACCGGTTGGTTGCTGAAACGCGAGCGACACGGTGGGGAACTCGTCGGTGTCGCCGTCTGGAACGAGGGTGTGTGCGCGCGTGAAGAAGTCGATCGTCTTCACGGGCTTGCGTCGTTGCTCGAACGGCAGACTGGTCGCGTCCTCGAGGAAGAAGAACCCGACCCGGGCGAAGCGGACCCTGGCCCGGTCCGTCAGCATCACGACATCCGTCACGGGCTGTTCGTTCACGCTCGAGCCGTTTTGCGAGCCCACATCACGCAGCCTCCAGCCCCCCTCCTCCTCGAGCGAGATCACCGCGTGGTCGCGTGAGATGCTGCCGTGAAGAATGGCCATGCCCGGTGTCCCGGAACTACGTCCCACCGCCGCGTGACGTCCGATCCCATGCGGCCTTCCCCAGACATCGATCAGGGCCGCGACCGATGTCACGCCGTGCGGCCTCGTGAAGATCTGTTCGGGAGCGATCGGGACGGGCGCGGAGATCTGATCGCAGCATGGACCGCAGAGCAGTCCGATCGTCGATTTGAGCATCTTGCAGACCACACACGTCGTCCGCCCGCTCGATGTCCTCGGAGCCGCCGCCATCACATGCCACGGGCGATCACGCGGTTCTCGTGATGGCCTGTCATCGGGTGGTCCGAGCCGTCACGATGTCCAGGATGCGCGGTCCTGCCAGCCTCCGGTCGAGGCGCTGGTTGCCCACGCTGTCCAGAAATGCGGTCGTCGTCTGATCGAGCGCGTTGCCGACGAGAAAGACGATGCGCTCCACGAGGTGCGGCGCGACGCGAGCCACGCCGGCATGAAGCTTCAGGCCGCTGCGGTCGCCGACGTCGCCGAGGTCCGAAACCATGAGGTCGGGTTCGGTGCCGAGGCGAATGTAGTCGACCACGTCACGATAGTTTGCGGTCGTGATCACCTCGTGTCTATTGTCGAGTGCCATCTCGATCGCCTGGACGACCGCCCGGTCTCGGGCGATCACGAGGACCTTTCCGCGTCGCCTGAGCGCGCCGATCGACGTCATCGCACGAGCAGGTTTCCGGCCGCATCGAGGCCGCCGAGCGCAGCGATCGGATAGAGGACGGTCGGCTCGTTCATCGCGGGGCAGGTCTCGGCGCTCGAAGTAGCTCAGCCGCGCGGTGAATGTGCGTGACCCGTGAGGATCGCAGAGCTCGCGGCCGACAAGCGTGATCGTAGGGGTAGCGGAAGCCTCGCCTTCCATTTGCCTATCAGCTCAGCTCGGAAGAACGAGCGTGGCGAAGACCAGCCTGTGGATGCGCGCTCGCACGGCTGGCGCGAGATCGACGAACCTCGTCGCGAAGCGATCGTTGAACACGTTGTCGCGGTCGACGCGCACGACCTCGGCGAGGACTTCGACCGGTATCTCCTCGATCTCGAACAAGATCTGCACGCATTCGCCGATCGCGACGGTGAGCGGTCCGACGAACCGTGCACCTCCCGTCGAGATGCTGTCGATCGTGACCTGAACCCCTGCGTTGTGACGCACGAGGACGGTCGCCCTCGTCGAGAAGGGGGCGCGAGGATCTCGACGACGATCAGGATCGTCGATGCTCGAGCTCACTGC
>JBKJUF010000046.1:0-8351 GCA_046590445.1 Kofleriaceae bacterium | reverse complement strand
GGTGACCAGGTCGAGCGCGGCGAGATCTGGTCACCGACGCGATGCTCGACGACGCCCGTGAACACCTCGTCGAGGCGGCCGCCCACGCCGGGGCGATAGAGAGCGAGCCAGGTGTCGGCCTCGTGTCGACCACCCGTGACCGCAGTGATCACGAGCGTCGGCTCGCCGTACGCGCGCCCGGAGGCGATCGTCACGAGCTCGTCGCCCGATCCGTCACACGGATAGCCAGCCGTGGCGTACAGGCGCTGGTGCTCGCGACCGAAGATGACGACGCCGTTCGCGTACGAGGCAATGACGAGCTCGCGGCCTGCAGCCGGTGCGACGTCGGCGACGAGCTGGATGCGGCGGAGGGCGCCGGCACCGCAGCCGGCACCGAGCTCGCTGTCGTCGGGTGCCGCGAGGCCGACGTCGAGATCCGCACGCGACGTCACGACATCCGAGAGACCGTGCAGCCACGGCAGCGCTGGCGCCACCGCCTGACAGCCTGACAACCAGGCCCCGATCACCGCGAGCGTGACGAGACGTTTGCGCATGACTGGATCATGAGCACGTGCCGTGCCGACCACGTCAGGCACTCCAGGCTGCCGCATCGGTGCGGTGCGGCGTCAGCCGATCGTTGTCGACAATCCAGTTCGCGATGTCTTTCGACGAGACGACGCCGAGCACCGCGCCGTGACGCGAGACCACGAGGACGTGGTGCGTGTCCTCGGACACCATCATCGACGCCGCGTGCGCGACGGTGGCTTGCTCGTCGAGCGTGATCGCGATCGGCATCATGATCTCATCGGCGCTTCGTGCCGCGAGATCCTCTGGGAACGGACAGCCGTTGACGGCCGAGCTCATGAAGGCGTCGAGCTGCTCGACGATGTCGAACTTCGTGATCATGCCGATCGGGCGCCGACGTTCGTCGACGACGGGGATACAGCCCACGTGATGGCGCACCATCAGGCTCACCACCGTGCAGACGTCGAGATCGGGTCGTGCACAGATGATGCTCGGGCTCATGACCTCGTGGATCGGGATGGTGTCCGCGATCGTGCGCGTGCGGTGATGGTCTGGGGGTTGCGAAGCCTGTACGTCCCACGACTCGGACGTGTCGCCGTGCATTCGGAAGACCGTGCACCGTCGGACTTGGGCGTTGCTGTTCATGTCGCACCTCCTTGCCGCTGACGAGGAGCAAGTCGCGCGCCGGCAACGGTATCGGCAACGCACGGGTTCGTGGGCATCGTTCGAGCCCCGTTCGCGCAACGGCAGCAGGGCGGCGCACGCCGGGCGCACGCGGTGCGCATTCCTACGACGCGTGTTGCTTGACGTCACCACGCTGGACGCGAACGTGATCCAGCAGCTGGCGGCGGGCAGCCCGAAAAGCGTCCGCGATCGCGACGTAGACGTCCTCGTGAGCGGGATCCTGGTCGGCGGCATGCGTGGTCGCGATCGTGCGACCCGGAACCGTGAGCTCGATCCGCACGTGGAAGCTGTGGCCGTGGCGCTGGTGACGATGTGGAAGCTCGATCACGACCGCGCAACGCTGAAGCTGATCGCACACATGATCGAGGCGAGAGCTCCAGCGCATGATGGCGGCCTCCATGGCCAGGCTGTGGTCGAGGCCGCGGAAGGGGATGTCGAGAGGTGTTTGCATGACCGGAGGTCGTGCATGGACTTCGCCATCACGCCGTTGCGCGACGCAACAGATCCCCGAGGGCCTCGAGTGCGTCGGTGGCGGTGAAGATGCCCTCGACGCCATGGCCGCCGCGGACGACGACGCAGTCCGATTTGTGTGCGGTCATCAGCTCGGAGACCTCGTCGAGTGGCGTCTCGCCCCAGACCTCGACCGGGGGGCGCATCACCCGCGCGACCTCGACGTGATCGAGCGCGACACCCGCGATGCCCTCGAGCACGCCGACATCGCGTTCGACCAAGAGGCCGACGACCTGATTGCCGTCGACGACCGGCAGGTGTCGAATCAGGTGCGCGTGCATGAGCTGCTGCGCGGTCGCGAGATTTTCGGTCGGCGCGATCGAGTAAGGCTCGCGCGTCATGTAGTGGTCGACGGTGGGCATCAACATGCTGGAACTTCGTGCACCTCGCGTGCCTCAGGCGGGGCCTGAACGTGCGCGATCGGTTGCGAGCCGCCTTTGGTTTCGCGCATCCTCTGCGCCCGCGGCCACGCGCCGCAACGCTTGCGCGATTCGAGCGTCGACGCGCTCCCCGCGTGGCCTGGCTCCTCGCGGAGCGTCAGTAGAGCGGCCAGTCGGTGGGACGCTTGACGACGCGGTCATCGGCGTAGCCGTAGCGATGCGGCGGCGTGAAGCTCGCGCGATGGTGCTCGTACTTCATGACGTGCAGCAACTCGACATCCGCGTAGCCTTTGGGGCGCACGACCATGACCGGGCAGCGTGCCTCGCGGACGACGCGCTCCGAGACCGAGCCGAGCACGAACCGCTGGACGCCGGTCTTGCCGTGCGAGCCAATGAAGATCAGATCGGCCCCGACTTCCTCGGCGACGTCGAGGATCTGTGTGGCTGGACGACCGATCCGCGCGTGCACGAAGAACTGGACCTCTGCCGCGGTCTTGCGACCTGCGAACGCGGCGGTGGCCCGCTCGGTCACCTGCCGCTGGATCTGCTCGGCGGTCTGGTAGGTCGCGTGGTGCGACGGTCCAATGGCGCCGTGGCCGTCGAGGGCGGCCACGATGTGCAGGACGTGCTGGGGCGCTCGGGCGGCGACCTCGATGGCACGAGCGAGCGCCTCCTCTGCGCTCGGCGAGAAGTCATAGGCAACGACGACCTGGATCGGCTGGAGCTCTGGATTCACGGGACACCTCCATCCCTGCGTGGTGCGAACGCGGGGCCAGGCGTCGACGCGAGACATGCCGCGATCGCCGGCATGCCTTGCACGTGACCCATGCCTCGCCTGCAGTCGGTGCGCTTACGGCTTCGACCCGAGCAGTTCCTCGAGCAAGCTCATCAACTCGTCCACCTTCACCGGCTTCGTCGAATAGCGGTAGAGCCCCGCCTCGCGGGCACGTCCTGTGTCCTTGACGAACGCGGCTGCGGTCAGCGCGAACACCGGGGTCATCGGTTGCCGTGATCCGGATCGTGCAGTCGTGGCGGGTGACGTGAAACGTGAGGTGGCCGCCAGGGCGGTTGTACTTGATCCCGTTCGAACCGAAGTTCATCAGGATTTGCGCCTGCCGCGTGCGGTCCGGTGCCAACGGTGCCGACGGTTCAACAGATCACGGTCGGATCGCAACCTTCATCACGCCGTCGCGTTGATTCGCGAAGAGCTCGTACGCCGCCTCGATGTCCTCGAGCGCGAACGAATGGGTCACGAGTTCGCGGAACGGAAACTGCTTTGCGCGGACAACGTTCATGAGGCGGCGCATGCGCTCTTTTCCGCCAGGGCAGAGTGTCGTCACGATCGAGTGATCAGCAAGGCCAGCACCGAATGCGTCGATCGGCACCTTCAGGTGTCCAGAATAGACACCGAGGCTCGACAGCGTGCCGCCGGGCCGCACCGACCGGAGTGCGTTCTCGAACGTCACCTGCTGACCGAGAGCCTCGATGGTGACGTCGGCGCCTCCATTGGTGAGCTTCTTGATCTCGCTGACGACATCTTGGTTCTTGAAATCGAGGACGACGTCGGCGCCCATTCGCTTCGCGAACTCGAGGCGACGCGGATCGCTGTCGACGCCGATCACCAGGGACGCGCCGCAGAGCTTGGCGCCAGCGACGGCACATAGCCCGATGGGTCCGAGCGCGAAGACCGCCACGCTGTCACCGATCTTCACGTTGCCGCGTTCCGCGGCCGAGAACCCGGTCGACATGATGTCCGGGCACATCACGACTTCCTCGTCGGTGAGATCGTCCGAAATCTTCGCGAGGTTCGCCTGCGCGTGCGGCACGATCACGTACTCGGCCTGGCAGCCATCGAGCGTGTTTCCGAGTCGCCAGCCTCCCAGCGCTTCGTAGCCGTCACCGCCGTGGTCGCACTGCGACGCGTTGGCCGACAAGCACGCCCGGCACTGCCCGCACGGGGTGATCGCTCCGACGATGACGCGATCGCCAGGTTCGAAACCGGTGACGCCAAGCCCGAGCGATTCGATGCGGCCGACAGGTTCGTGGCCGACGACGAGTCCCTGCTTCACCGGAAACTCGGCCCGCAGGATGTGAATGTCCGTACCGCAGATCGTGGTCAGCGTGATCTTGACGAGGGCTTCGCCGGGTTTAGGAACGGGACGTGGGACTTCTCGGATCTTGATCTGGCCTTTGCCGAGGAACACAGCCGCTTTCATTGTCATCATCTCGCTCTCCTTGGCTTCATGCAGTTGCGCGGCGCACGAGGTCGCTGAGAGCGCGCAGCGCGTCAGTTGCCGTGAAGACGCCCTCGACGCCTCGCCCGCCCCGCACCACGACGCAGTCACGCTTGGTCTCGGCCATCAGCGTCGAGACCTGATCGAGCGGGGTCTCCGCCCAGACGTCGATCGCCGGCGCCATCACGCGTGCAACTTCGACTCGCGCGATATCGATACCCGGAACCGCCTCGACGACCTCGACGTCGCGGTCGGAGATCATTCCGACGAGGCGACCTCCATCGACCACCGGCAGATGACGGATGTCATGCACGTGCATGAGCCTCTTGACGCGTGAGAGCATGTCGGTCGAGGCGACCTGGTACGGCTCGCGTGTCATGTAGTGCTCGACGTTGGGCATCAGCATGACCGCAGCTGGTGCACCCTGCGTGCCCGCTCGTGATGTCGCGTGCGAACCACCTGGTGGCGTAGACCCTGGCCCGGTCAGTCCACGCAACGCTTGCGCACACCTCTTGGCTCGACGCATGTCTTGCGCCGCGATCGATGCGCCAGCATTGCGTTGCGCGGAGTGACGCTTGCACCCAGGAGGCTGGATGCGGCTTCTCGTCCTCGCGGCCACGCTGGTCCCGCTGACCGCGGTTGCGGAGTCAGCGCTCCCCACGCCCCTCCGGGTCGATCAGGTGGTCGCGCTGGCGCGTGAACGTCGGTCCGAGGTGCTGGCGTCTCGTGCGCGGATCCGCGCAGCTGCCGAGCGCCCTGCGATCGTGTCGGCGCTCGAGGAACCAATCATCTCGGCGTCGATCGATCACCTGCCCTTCGCACTCCACGGTTTGGATGCGAGCCTCACGGTCGAGCAGGCATTTCCCCTGTCGCGCGTTCGCAGACATCGCCAACGAGCCGCGGAGGCCGACGTGCGCCGCGAGCGCGCGAACAACGACCGTGTCGGCCTCGACGTGGAGCTCGACGCCGCGGCGGCATTCTGGATGCTCGCGCAGGTCCGTGCGAACGCGCAGATCACGAAGCAGCAGCACGCGCTCGCGGAGCAGCTGGTCGCCGCTGCGCTCGCTCGCTACTCGTCGAACACCGGCGCGCAATCGGATGTTCTTCGCGCACAGGTCGACGTGGCTCGGTTCGGCGCCGAGCGGCGGGCACTGACGGCGGAGATCCGCGGCGCCGAGATCATGTTCAATACGAGCATCGCGCGTGACCGCGACGCGCCGATCCCCGAGCTCGACATCACGGTATCCGACGCTCCACCGCCGCCTCCCGAGGAGATCGAGCGTGCCGCAGTGAGGCAGCGCCCGGAGCTGCGTGGCGGGCGCGCGGAGATCGATCGCGCCGAAGCCGACGTCCGGGTGATGCGCTCGATGTACTCGCCGATGGCGATGATCCGCACCGGTCCGGCGTACACGATGTCCGACGGCGCCGGCTGGATGGTGATGATCGGCGTCAGCGTCCCGATCTGGCGCGGCAAGCTCCGGGCGGGCGTCGCCGAGGCGCGTGCGATGGTAGACATGACGAACGCCGACCTCGATGCGATGCGGCGGATGGTCGGCGGTGAGGCACGAGGCGCGCGGGAGACGATCATCGCCGCCCGCGAGAGGTACGTCGCGCTGCGAGACACGATCGTGCCGCTCGCGCAGCAAGCGATCGCGCCGACCCTCGCGGCGTACGCCGCGGGACAGGTACCGCTGGTCAGCGTGATCGAGATGGCGCAAGCGCTGTGGGCGTCGGAGCGCGAGCTGGCCTCCGCTCGATACGACCTCGGGCTGGCGTGGGCGCGGCTGCGTCGGGCATCTGGCGAGGGGACATCATGACGAGTTTCTGGAAAGAACACCCGATGATCGGAGCCGTGTCCGCCACGGTCCTGGCGCTTGTAGCCATGACCACGACGCAGTACGCGCGGGATGGCTGGCCGTTCTCGGGTCCCGACGCGCGACCGACCGAGTCCGACCCCCACGCCGCGCACGGTAGTGCCGCGGCCCCCGCTGATCCCAGGACGACGAGCGGTCCTGCCGGTTACGCGTCCGTTGCGCTCGACCCGAGCCAGGCCACCGCGCTGGGACTCACGACCGAGATCGTGGCCGAGCGCGACTTCACGCGTTCGATCCGGACCGTGGGCGTGGTGACGCTCGACGAGACGCGGACGGCGCACGTGCACGCCCGTGTTCGCGGCTGGATCGAAGGCATTCACGTGAACTTCGTGGGTCGCAAGGTCCGAGGCGGCGAACGGCTGGTCTCGATCTACAGCCAGGAGGTCTACGCCGCCGAGCTCGAGCTCGCATCGCTCGCGCGCCAGTCGTCGACGGCTCGCCCACCCGGGCTATTGGACGCCGCCCGCCGCCGCCTCTCGCTCTGGGAGATTCCGGCGAGTGTCGTCGCCAAGGTCGAGGCGACCGGCGAGCCGCAACGGACGTTTCCGTTGCTCGCACCGCGCGCCGGAACGGTGGTTGCCAAGCAGGCCGTCGACGGCCTCTACATCGACCCGTCCATCGAGCTCTACACGATCTCGGATCTGTCTCGCGTCTGGGTGCTGGCCGACGTCTACGCAGCCGATGTGCCGCACGTGAAGGTCGGATCGACCGCACGCCTGAGCGTCGAGGGCCAGCTCGCACCGGTGCCAGCGACGGTCGCCTTCCTGGCGCCTACCATCGACGAGCGGACGCGGACCCGCAAGGTCCGTTTCGAGATGACAAACCAGGACGGTAAGCTCCTGCCCGGGGCGTTCGTCACCGCCGAGCTCGAGCTGGCAATCGGCCGGGGACTCGCGGTTCCCGAGTCCGCGGTGATCCGCACCGGCCCCCGGGCGATCGTCTTCGTCGTCCACGGCACGCACGCCGAGCCGCGCGAAGTCGTCCTCGGACCGCTCGTCGGCGCTCACTATCGCGTGACTTCGGGACTCGCGGCGGGCGACCGCGTGGCGACCGGCGCGCAATTCCTGCTCGACTCGGAGAGCCGGTTGCGCGCGAGCAGCGCGCCGGGTGGCCATGCCGGCCACTGACGACGGCAAGCGCCCGGGCCTCGTCGCCCGCGTGATCGAGGGATCGGCGCGCAAGCGACTCCTCGTGTTCGGCGCCACCGCGGTGCTCACGATCTGGGGCGTCATCAGCGCGCTGCGAACTCCACTCGACGCGCTACCGGACCTCTCGGACACGCAGGTGATCGTCGCGACTGAATGGATGGGGCGCAACCCCAACCTGATCGAGGATCAGATCACCTATCCGATCGTGACGACGTTCCTCGGCGCACCGAACATCAAGACGGTCCGCGGCTTCACGATGTTCGGCATGTCGTTCGTGTATGTCGTCTTCGAAGACGGCACGGACCTCTACTGGGCACGGTCCCGCGTGATCGAGTACCTGGCGCGTGTGCGCGACAAGCTGCCCGAGGGCGTCACGCCCCAGCTCGGCCCTGACGCCACGAGCGTCGGCTGGGTCTTCCAGTACGCGCTGGTCGACGAGGCCGGCAAGCATTCCCTCCAGGAGCTTCGCTCGTTCCAGGACTGGTCGCTGCGCTACGCGCTGCAGAGCGTGCCGGGCGTCGCCGAGATCGCGAGCATCGGCGGCTACGAGAAGGAGTACCAGATCACGATCGATCCCGAGCGTGCGAAGGCGCGCAACGTCTCGGTCAGCCAGATCGCTGCGGCGGTTCGAGGCGCGAACGCCGAGGTCGGGGGGCGCGTCATCGAGATGGCGCAGCACGAGTACGCACTCCGAGGCCGCGGCTACGTCACCAGCGTCGAAGATCTGAATCTGGCCGTCGTCGCCACCGACGCACGCGGAACCCCGGTCCGGATCCGCGACGTCGCGGACGTGACGATCGGCGGCAATATCCGCCGCGGCCTCGCCGACCTCGACGGGCGTGGCGAGGTCGTCGGCGGCATCGTCGTGATGCGGTCCGGCGAGAACGCCTTGAACGTCATCGATGGCGTGAAAGCCAAGCTCGACGAGGTCGCCAGCTCGCTGCCGCCCGGCGTGAAGGTCGTGCCGGTCTACGACCGCAGCCAGCTGATCCGCCACTCGATCGAGACGCTCGGCAC
>JBKJUF010000015.1:0-4207 GCA_046590445.1 Kofleriaceae bacterium | reverse complement strand
CAGTACCGGATCGTGCCGGATTGCATCCGTGCACTTCGCGAGGGCAGGCCGATCACGATCCGAAATCCAACCGCGGTGCGCCCCTGGCAGCACGTCCTCGATGCCTTGCACGGATATCTGCAGCTCGGCGCTCGGCTCGTGACGGAGGGGGAACGGTTTGCCACGGCCTGGAACTTCGGTCCGACCGAGACCGCGCACGTGTCCGTACTCCAGCTTGTAGAAGCCTTGATCGGCGCGTGGGGTTCGGGCACGTACACTGCGCACGTCGATCCATCTGCGCGTCAGGAAGCCGTCGTCCTCGCGCTCGACAGCTCGAAGGCTCGCCAACAGCTCGGGTGGTTGGCGGTCGCGGGGCTCGCGCGAGCTGTCGCGTGGACCGTCGACGGCTATCGCGCCGAGCTCGCGGATCCGCAGATGGTGTTCGAGAGTCGCCTCGAACAGATCCGCGCATTCGAGAGACTCGCCCATGGATAGCTGCCGGTCCTGCAGCGCCCAGCTCGGGGCCCCGTTCCTGTCGCTCGGGGCATCGCCCCTGTCGAATGCGTACCTCCGGGCCGAGCAGCTCTTCGCGATGGAGCCGACATACCCGCTCGATGTCTTCCTCTGCCAGCAGTGTTTCCTCGTCCAGGTCGACGAGCTCGAGCACGCCGAGCGAATCTTCGACGCGGAGTACGCGTACTTCTCGTCGTATTCGGAGTCGTGGCTCGCACACTGCCGTGCGTACACCGACATCGTCGTCGAGCGGTATGGCCTGGGAGCGCAGTCACTCGTGGTCGAGATTGGCTCGAATGACGGCTATCTGTTGCAGTACTTCCACGCGCGTGGGATCCCGGTGCTCGGTATCGAGCCTGCGGGCAGCGTCGCAACGGCGGCGCTCGCGAAGGGCATCCCGACGGAGATCGTGTTCTTCGGACTCGTCCATGCCGAGGCGATGCACGCACGCGGTCAGCGCGCCGATCTCGTGATCGGAAATAACGTGCTCGCCCACAACCCGCGACTCGACGACTTCGTCGCCGGGCTCGCACGTGCGCTCGCACCGCAGGGTGTGGTGACGCTCGAGTTCCCTCACCTGTTGCGGCTGCTCGAGGGCAACCAGTTCGACACGATCTATCACGAGCACTTCTCGTACCTGTCGTTGCAGGCCGTCGAGGGGCTGTTCCGCCGTCACGGCCTGGTGGTGTTCGATGTCGACGAGCTCGCAACCCATGGCGGATCGCTGCGGCTCCATGGTCAGCTCGCGGCGTCCGGAACGCGGCCGGATGAACCACGAGTCGATGCGCTGCGAGCTCTCGAGCGCCGCAGCGGTCTGCACGACGAGGAGACGTACGTGCGGTTCCGCGAGCGCGTCGTCGAGACCAAGCGCGCGCTGCTGACGCTGCTGATCGAGGCGAAGCGCGACGGCAAGCGGATCGTCGGGTACGGCGCCCCCGCGAAGGGCAACACCTTGCTCAATTACTGCGGCATCCGTACCGACTTCATCGAGTACACGGTCGATCGCAGCCCGCACAAGCAGGGCCGCTTCCTCCCCGGGACGCGGATCCCGATCTACGCGCCCGAGCGGATCTTCATCGACAAGCCGGACTACGTGCTGCTGCTCGCATGGAACCTCCAGGACGAGATCGTCGTGCAGATGCGCAAGATCGCCGACTGGGGCGGGCGGTTCGTGGTGCCGATCCCCAAGCCGCGGGTGCTGCCATGAGGTTCACGCCGACTCCACTCGCCGGCGCGTTCGTGATCGACGTCGAGCGCAACAAGGACGAGCGTGGCTGGTTCGGCCGCACGTATTCCCGGAGCGAGCTCGAGGCGAACGGCCTCGACGCCAGCGTCGCCCAGACAAGCGTCTCGTTCAATCCGCGGCGCTGGACGCTGCGGGGGCTGCATTACCAGGCAGCTCCGCACCAGGAGATCAAGCTCGTCCGTTGCACTCGCGGCGCGATTTGCGACGTGATCGTCGATCTCCGGCCCGCGTCACCGACGTATCTACAGTCGTTCGTGATCGAGCTGACCGCGGCTTCGTACTCCGCGATCTACATTCCTGGTGACTTCGCCCACGGCTTCCTCACACTGTGCGACGATGTCGAGCTGCTGTACCAGATCTCGGTCGACCACCAGCCCACGGCCGCGCGCGGCCTGCGCTGGGACGATCCGGTGCTCGCGATCGACTGGCCTGCGCGGCCCGTGATGATCAACGAGCGAGATGCGACCTTCCCCTTGCTGGTGAAGGCATGACCGTCGGCCGGATTCCGATCGCGGGGCCGTGGATCACCGAGAAGGAAATCGCGTACGTGACCGATGCCGTCACGAATGCCTGGTACGGGGACCACGCCATCTATCACGAGCGCTTCGAGCGCGCGTTTGCGAGCTATCTCGGTGTGCGCCATGCGGTGAGCCTGCCGTCGTGCACGTCGGCACTCCACCTGTCGCTCGCGGCCCTCGGCATCGGACCCGGCGACGAGGTCATCGTCCCCGATGTCACCTGGATTGCCACTGCCGCGCCGATCGCATACGTGGGCGCGTCTCCGGTGTTCGCGGACATTGATCGCGCCTCGTGGTGTCTGTCCGCGAGCGCGTTCGAGGAGGCGATCACGCCGCGCACGAAGGCGGTGATCGTCGTCGACCTGTACGGCAACATGCCCGACTTCGCAGCGATCTCGGCGATTGCGCGGGCGCGGGGGATCGCGATCATCGAGGACGCTGCCGAAGCGCACGGCTCCGAGCAGGGTGGTCGCAAGGCGGGCAGCCTCGGCGACACCGGCGTGTTCAGCTTCCACGGCTCGAAGACGATGACGACGGGCGAGGGCGGGATGCTCGTCACGGATCGCACCGATCTCTACGAGCGCGTCCTGGTGCTGCGTGACCATGGCCGCGTGCCTGGCGATCGCACGTTCTTCAATCGCGAGGTCGCGTTCAAATACAAGATGAGCAGCATGCAGGCCGCGCTCGGGCTGGCGCAGCTCGAGCGGATCGACGAGCTGGTAGCGCGGAAGCGGCAGATCTTCGAGTGGTATCGCGCCGAGCTCGGCGACGTCGCCGAGATCACGCTCAACGCCGAAGCACCCGGCACGACGAACTCGTACTGGATGGTCACGGCGGTCATGCGCGGCCTCGGGATCGCGAAGGAGCGGTGGGCGGAGTTGCTGGCGGTTCGCCAGATCGAGACGCGTCCGTTCTTTTATCCGCTGAGCTCGCTCCCTGCGTACGCAGGCTCTCTCCACGCGCGTGCGGCCGTATCACGCAACGTCGTCAGCTACGAGCTCAGCCCGTGGGGCATCAACCTCCCGAGCGCGTTGGTTCTCGATCAGGGCCTGGTGCGTAGCGTCTGCGATGCGCTCCGCGCCGTGATCGACGAGCACCGCACCGGAACCTGAAGCTTGCGATGCCATCAGGATTCGACAGGATCGATATCTTGGGTTGCCCGTTCGATGCGATCTCGGCAAGCGAGACGGCCGAGCTCATCCGCACGACGCTACGCGACGGCGGGCGACTGCAGATCGTGACGGCGAACGTCGACTTCGTGATGAAGGCCCGGCACGACCCGGCGTTCGCGGAAGAGCTCTGGCGAGCCGATTGCGTGGTTGCCGATGGCGTACCGATCTTGTGGGCTGCCAGGTTGCTCGGCCGCCCCCTCCGCGGCCGGGTCAACGGCACGGACCTCGTCGGGACCTGCGCCGAGATCTCACGTGACACGGGACGCGGCATCGCGCTGATCGGTGGCAGCCACGAGATCGCCGAACGCGCAGCCGCAGCGCTCCGCCGGCGGACGCCGGGGGCGAAGATTCACTCGATCCAGACGCCGTTTCCTCTCGACGCTTCGGCGAGCGAGCAGATCGTCGACGAGATCAGACAGCTCGGTGCAGAAATTCTCCTCGTCGCGCTCGGTGCGCCTCGTCAGGAGCGCTGGTTGCAGTCCAATCTGTCGAGCAGCGGGGCGAGCATCGGAATCGGCATTGGCTCGGCGCTGGATATCATTTCGGGCGACCGCCCCCGCGCGCCGGAGATCTTCCAGAGGAATGGCCTTGAATGGCTTCACCGGATGGTGCTCGAGCCTCGGCGGCTCGGGCGGCGTTACCTCGTCGAGGACAGTCCATTCCTCGTCCATGCAGGCGCCGCGATCGTGCGGCGATGGGTGAGGCGATCTCGCGGGATCGTGGTGCCTTGATACCGAGGGTGTGTAGCCGGGCACGGGCACGTCACCGGGCGAGTCGAC
>JBKJUF010000729.1:0-25792 GCA_046590445.1 Kofleriaceae bacterium | reverse complement strand
CGCTGCGGATCGGGCTCGTGCAGGAGGTCGTCGCGCCGGGCGAGCAGCTCGCGCGGGCCACCGCGCTCGCCGAGGTGATCGCGCAGCAGGCACCGCTCGGCGTCTACGCGACCCTTGCCTCCGCGCGCGCGGCATTGCCCGAGGCCGAGGCGGCCGCGGCGATCCGGCTGCTACCCGATCTGCAGCCGCTGATGACGAGCGAGGACATGCAGGAGGGTCTCCGCGCGTTCATGGAGCGCCGTCCCGGGAGCTTCCAGGGTCGGTGACCATGGCGATCCAGGCCCGCCTGTTCGACATCGGCCTCGCGCAGCTCTACGCGCGTGCCGTCCTCGCGATCGCGCGGGCGGACCACGAGCTCGGCGTCGAGGAAGGTGTGCGGATCGAACGGCTTCTCGAGGCGCGCTCCGGCCGGCCGGTCGCCCTCGACGATCTGCTCCTCGACGAGCCCCTCGAGCCGGCCGAGCTCGTGGCGCTGATGCGCGCGCACGCCGGGCCGTTTCGCGGCAACTCGGTCCACCCCGGCGAGCTCGCCGCGATGATCGTGATGGATGCGATCGCGGTCATCCTCGCGAAGGGCTACGTCTCCGAAGGCGAGGCACGCGAGCTCTTGCGGTTCGCGGTCGCGCTCGGGTGCAGCGTCGACGAGGTCCGCGCGATGAGCGCCCATCTCGTGCCGTTCCTCGCCGCGCTCGAGCGGATCTAGGCGATCTAGAGCGCGAGCGTCATCACGACCTCGTCGATCGACACACCGTCGACGCGAAACTGATCGCGCACGGTGCCGACCTCGACGAACCCAGCCGCGCGGTACACCGCCCGCGCGCGGGTGTTCTGGGCGAACACGCCGAGATCGAGCCATGCGAGGCGATGCTCGCGAGCCCACGTGATCACGGTTTCGAGTAACGCGCGGCCATGACCGTGACCACGCGCGCGGCGCTGGATGCCGATTCCGAGCGTCGCGCGATGGAGCTCGGCGGGCAGCCTGCCGCCGGTGAGATCGACGTGGCCGAGCACCGTGGTGCCATCGACGAGGCCCCACGTGCGTAGCCACAGCGGCTCGCGCAGCGGTCGCGCCCATCCTTCGCGGTGACGCTCACTGATCGCCACCTCGTCCATCACCTCGTGGCGCGACCGCGGCCGGAAGACCACGTCGCCGTCGCGCCCCGACTCGTCGTTGCTCCGGCAGATGTGCGCGAACAGCAGCGGGAAGTCTGCGTCGGCGAGCAGCCTGATACGCGGCTTCATGGCGGCATCCTCGCATGCTTGAATGCACGGGCCACGTCACCGCGGGAACGTTCCGCCGTTTCGCAGCGGTCGCAGCTACCGCGCGTGCTTGCCAACGAGATCGATGTAGGCCTCCATCGCGGCGTCCTTCGACGTGCCCTTGCGCTTGCCCCACGCGTCGTACTTCGCGCGGCCACGGACATCGAGCATGCCAGGACGCGGTCCGGATACGTCACCGCTCGTCGCCTGCTTGTAGAGCGCGTAGAGATCAAGCATCACGTCGCTGCCCAGGCCGGTCACGGGCTTGATGCGAGCTTGAGCATCCGCAAAGCGCTGGGCGAGGTCAGACATGCCGCAAGAATACGTCAGGCCGCGTGCGCGGTGCGGCGTCGCCAGCGGGCAAGTGCAGCGGCGATCCGGCGCGCGCCATCGTCGAAGCGATCGGGATCGGCGCTCGAGTAGGTGATGCGGAACGCGACGCGCTCCGTGGGTACTGGCCGGAACGTGCTGCCGGGATCGATCACGACACCCTTAGGCGATCGCTTCCGCGAGGAGCGCGACATCGTCGCCGCGGTCGGCAGTCTCGACCCAGATCGAGAAGCCGCCCTGCGGATCGGCAAGTGACAACGCACGGCGCGTGTTCGCCGAGCGTCGGCTCGGGGCGCGTTTCAGCGCGGCGCGCAGACGGTCGCGGTCGCCGGGGTCGCGGTGCTCGTCCCGATGAACCGGGCCTCGCTCCGAGCGATCGTGCCGGGCAGCGCGCCGCAGCTCTGGTTCTGGGTCGCGACCTTCGACGCGCACAGACCCTTCGGGACGCTGCCCGATGCCACATCGGCGATGCAGAACGTCGGCGCCTTGGCTGCCTGATCGGGGCACGAGCCGGCACACGTGATCGTGCAGAACTTCGCGGCGTGGCAGCGCCCCGTTCCACCACCCGCCATGAACGCGCAGTCCGCGGACGACGCGCAGGCGTCACCGATGAACTTGGTGACGGGCACGGGTGCGGTGCTGCCGTTGAGCTTCGGCCACGCTGCGGTGTCGTCGAGGCGCACGAACGTGTAGCCCTCGTTCGCGAGCGCGATCAAAATGCCCTCGAGGGCGTTCGCGGTCGACGCGTGGATGTCGTGGAACAGCACGACGCCGCCGTTGTTCGCGCGCACCTGCTGCATCACGTACCCCTTCATGTCGCCTCGCATGGCGTCGGGCACGTGGCGAAACGTCGACGCCTTGCAGGTGCCGCCGCCCGCCGCATAGCACCAGTCGGCACTGTCGACGTGCCAGCCGGCCATCCGGTAGCCGCGCGAGGTCACCGCCTGCTTCGCGCTGCACGTCGCGCTGCCGAACGGAAACCGGAAGAACCGGGGCGTCTCGCCAGCGCCGCGGATCAGTGCATCGGTGCGATCGATCTCGCTCGCGACGGTGGTCGCGTTCTGCTGCGCGAGGTTGAGGTGGCGGTGGCTGTGGTTCGCGAGGATGAACAGCGGGTCGGCGGCGATCTGCTTCGCGAGCTCCGGTGCGCCGGCCGCAGCATAGCGCGAGCCGTTCGTGAAGAACGCCGCGGGCGCGCGGTGGCGGCGGAGGATCTCCATCACCTTCGGGGTGGTCGCCGGATTCGGTCCGTCGTCGAACGTCAGCGCGACGCGCTTGTTGAAGCCGGTGCGGTCAGGAACCCGGACACCCGAGCAATCGGTCCCGTCATCCTTACCCTCCTCCATCGCCTCGTCGAACGCCTGCTCGAACAGCGCGCCGTCGTCCTCTGCGTGGCAGTCGTCGGACTCGCAGCTGTCCTCGTCATCGACGCACGAGACCTGAAAGGCCGAGAAGCCGATCGCTGCGACGACGAGCCAGCTATGCATGAGTGGCTCGTCAAGCAAGCCCCGCGCCACGCGCATGCGCCGGCAATCCTGGCGGTTACGCTGGCGACTGGTGGCCGCACCAACTGCGGTCGCCGGCGCCTCGTCAGGCGAGCGCGTGGGCCAGCGTCGTCAGCGCCTCGCCTGCACCGGCGTCGACCCGGATCGCCGCATGCACATCGCCGCGCGTCGGTCCGCGGTTGAGGATCGCCACCGGCACGGCGCGCTCCGCGGCACGGCGCACGAACCGGTAGCCGCTGAACACGGTCAGCGACGAGCCGACGACCAACAGGACCTCGGCGCGATCGAACGTTGCCCACGCGGCATCGAGCGTCGCGCGGGGCACGCTGCCGCCGAAGAACACGACATCGGGCATCAGCACGCCGCCGCACGCGGTGCACGCCACGATCGCGAAGCTCGCGAGCAGGTCGTCGGCAAGCTCGGCATCGCCGTCGGGCGCGATCGTCACGTCGTGCGCGCGCTCGGACCACGCGGGGTTCGCGGCGAGCAGCCGGCGCTGCAGCTCGTCGCGCGCGATGATCGCTTCGCAGCCGAGGCAGCGCACGCGAGCGAGCCCGCCGTGGAGCTCGACGACCGCTTCGCTACCGGCGGTCGTGTGCAGGCCATCGACGTTCTGCGTGATCACACCCGCGATCACGTCCGCCTGCTCGAGCCGTGCGAGCGCATGGTGGCCAAGGTTCGGGCGGGCAGCCGCGAGCCGTGGCCAGCCGAGCAGCGAGCGCGCCCAGTAGCGACGCCGCGCGTCCTCGCGATCGACGAACTCGCGGTGCTGGATCGGAGGCCGCACACGTGCCGGCGTCTGCGGCCCGCGATAGTCAGGAATCCCCGACTCGGTCGAGCAACCTGCGCCGGTCAGCGCGACCACCCGACGGCCGCGCAGCAGCGCGACGAGCTCCTCCATCAGCCACCGGTGCACCAGGCGAATGCTAGCGCGTTCCTGAGGTCGTGCGGCGAGCCGCAAAACCGACTACGATCCGGGACATGGCCATCACGGACCTCGCCACGCTCGAGTACAAGCTGTCGAAGCGCGGGTTTCGCCGAGACGACCTGCTGCTGCACATCTGCGAGAGCTGCAACGAGCAGGCAGTCCTCAGCTACGTGATCGCCGGCAAGAGCGGCGGCCGCGATATCAGCCTGTGTCAGGCGTGCGGGCAGTCTCGTTCGTGGCGCAGCGGTGCCGGTCTCGAGAACCGCACCGAGGATGTCGGCTTCGATCTCCGCACGTTCCTTGGCTAAGCGCGATGCCGGGCACAACACCAGACGCCATCGCGGAGCTCGCCCGGATCTGGCGGCGCTACGAGGGTGATCCCGACGGCGCGATCCGCGCGATCACCGAGACCGCAGCGCATGCGCTCGGCGTCGAGCGCGCGAGTGTCTGGCTCCTCGATCAGGACCGCGGCGAGCTGACGTGCGTGGATCTCTACGAGGCGACCGCCCACCGTCACTCGAGCGGTACCGTGCTGAAGAGCGCCGAGCTGCCGGATTACTTCGCCGCGCTCGCGACCGAGGAGACGATCGCCGCCGAGAACGCGTTGCACGATCCGCGGACGCGCGAGTTCGCCGCGTCGTACTCGGCCCCGCTCGGGATCGGTGCGCTTCTCGATGCGCCGATCCGCAGCGGGCTCCGGCTCGTCGGTGTGATCTGCCACGAGCACGTGGGACCCTCGCGCGCGTGGACCACGACCGATCGCAAGGACGCCGCGTTCCTCGGCAGCCTGGCATCGTTGACGTTCGAGCTCAAGAACCGCGCGATGCGCGAGGCGTTGCTGACCGCGACGCTCGAGTCGACCGGCGAGGGCATCCTCGCGTGCGACGATCACCATGTCCTCGCGTTCAACCGCCGGTTCGTCGAGATGTGGAAGCTCGACGTCGAGGCGCTGCGTGACGTTGCGGCGGTGCGCGCGCACATCCAGCAGCACACCGATCCCCTGAGCACGCTGGCCTCGCATGCGAACGAGCTGTTCGTCGGGACCGCGGGAGACACGGTCGATGTCCTCGAGCTCACCGATGGCCGCGTGTTCGAGCGCTGCAGCCGGCCGCAGCTCGTGGCGAACAAGATCGTCGGCCGGGTCTGGAGCTTCCGTGACATCACCGTGCAACGGCGCGCCGAGTCGGCGCTGCGCGCGAGCGAGGCGAAGCTGCGCGACCTCGCGATCCGCGACGGGCTGACCGGCCTCTACAACCGACGTCACATCCTCGAGCTCCTCGACGAGGCAATCCAACGGTCGTTCACCGACGGCGAGCGTCTGACCGTCGCGCTGATCGACATCGACCATTTCAAGAAGATCAACGATCTGCGAGGCCACCTCGCCGGCGACGCCGTGCTCCGCGATTTCGCGCGTCACCTCGAGCAGCGGCTGCGTGGCAGTGATCTGATCGGCCGTTACGGCGGCGAGGAGTTCGTGATCGTGCTGCGCAGTGCGCCGCTCGACGCGGCTCGCCACGTGCTCGAACAGATGCGCGCTGCGCTCGGCGCGCGGCCCGACGACACCGACGTGCAGAGCTACTCGTTCAGCGCGGGGCTCGCGATGCTCGGCACCGATGGCGGGACGCCGACCGAGTTGCTCGCGAAGGCCGACGAGCGACTGTACGAGGCCAAGCGTGCCGGTCGCGACCGCATCGTCTAGTTCGGCTCGCTCGTCACCAGCTTGAACCACAGCGTGCGCGGCGCGCCGCACTGATCGCACTTGACGTCGACCTCGCGGAGGCCCGACGCGGGCGCCCGGTGGTCGATCAGCCGGTACGTGCCCGCGCACTGTGGACACGCCAGCGAGCGGACGCGGACCTCGACGACGGCCGCCGAGTCGACGTGGATCGGGTGCTCCTTCGAGCCACCGGTCGAGAGCGCCGCCAGCTTCTCGCGAGCGCGCACGAGCTGGCGTGCGGCTCGCTCGTGCGTGCGTCGCACGGTGCGCTCGGGACGCTTGCGTCCCATCTCAGTCGAACCGCGATCGATCGAGAGGCTGGATCCCGTAGGCCGCGCGCACGTGCTCGAGCGGCTTCTCCCAGAGGTCCTCCCAGACCACGCCGAGGAGCGGCGCCGCATCGCGGCCGGCACGATAGGCCTCGAGCGTCGAGTGCCGCACCGCCTGCCACCGGCGCTCGAGCACGAGATGCTTCATCGAGCCGAGCATCATGATCATCGCGGACACCGGCAGCCGGAGCTGCCCCCACGAGAACCAGTGGATCAGGACCTCCTCGTGGCCGGTGATGCCGATGCCGAGCAGCGCGTGCCAGACGTCGTGGGTCTGCCGGAACCGGCGCATCAGGTACGCCATGTCCAGATCGTCGACGTGGCGCGTCGTCGCCGCCTGGTAGTCCGCGGCGATGCCGTTGCCATCGAGGTGTCGCGCGTAAGCACCGCCGAGCGTACTCTCGGGCAGCGCGCGCAGGTGATCGAAGTCGACGAGCTCATTCGATAGCTCTGGTCGTTCGACGAGCAGCCGCCGGCCCTCCGGCGTGCTCTCGAGCTCCGCCTGGATCCGGCGAAACCGCGGACGCCCGGTGATCTCCTCGACGCGATGGATCTCGTGCGTCTTCGTCGAGTCGCCGAGCACGCGGACCACCGCCTGCGCGATGCGATATGAATCCTTGAGCAACGCTCCAACCGCCATGCCTGCAGGGTCCCGCCGCCACCTCGCGGCGTCAACGCGTACCGCGGCGCGGTCGCGATCAGCTCTTGCGGCGCGGCGATGCGGACGGTGCAGCGGGCGAGCCGGTGCCGGGAGCGGGCGTGGACGCAGCCGCTCGCGATGCACGTGGCGCGGGCGTCGGACGGGTGGGGGCACCAGTGGCTGACGCCGGCTTCTCTGCGACGACACGGACCGCGGGAGTACGGGCTGGGGCGGCTGCGGGTACGCCGGCCGGGGTCGGGGTCGGGGTCGGGGTCGGGGTCGGGGTCGGGGTCGGGACGTGAGCCTGCGGGTTCTGGCTCTGCTGAGCGTGCTTCGGCCTGGCGGCGGCGGCGGCTTCAGCGGCGGCCTCGGCAGCGGCAAGGCTCTGCGCGCGGCCATGGGCGGCAGCCTGGTTGGCGGCGGCGGCCACCTCGGCGGCGGCGGCCTCGACTTCCTCGGGCGTCATGTCGCGGATCGCGTCGAACGCCGTCGTCGAGCCCTCGCCGGGACCCGTCGGGATCACGTCATCGATCTTGGTGTTCGCGGTGTTGATCGCCTGACCCCAGTCGATCTCCGGCCCCTTGCTCACTTTGGTCTCGCCGCGACGTGCGTTGCGGCGCTCATCCTTGATGCGCGCGTGATCCTTGAGCTCGGTCTCGCGCTGGCGCTTGGCAAAGGTAGCTTTACGGTTGGACATCGCGTCTCGCAGGTAAAATGGTCACGAAGCATAGCTGAAGGCGATCGCAAAAGCCCGAGCGTGCGTCGCCTCACGTGGGAGATACCCCACTGAAGTGGAGGAGTTGTAGCCGAATTTGCACGCGATTGTCGATCGGGAGATCTGCCAGAGCGCAGCTCGTACGACCGGGAGCGCGAAGTTCCGGAGCCGCGCGTAAACTGAATCGGTGACGCGCGCGAGCCAGCCGGCAGCCAGGATCGCCGGCAAGTCCACGCTCAAGGTCGCGCTCGTCGCCGCGCTCGAGGCGGCGCTCGGATCGGCGCGAGCGGCCCACGCCGCGGCCATCGAGGGGGCGACGCACGCGGAGGCGCGCCCGGAGAACGACAAGGACACCCGGGGTCTCGAGCAGTCGTACCTCGCGCGCGGCATTGCCGGCCGGGTCGCCGACCTCGAGGCAGCGGTCGCGACGGCGAGCGCGATGATGCTGCGCGCGTTCGGTGCCGACGACGCGATCTCGCTCGGTGCGCTTGTCGAGGTCGAAGAAGCCGGCCGGACCCGGCGGTTCTGGCTCGTCGCCCACGGTGGTGGCGTCGTGCTGCCCGGCGACGTCACCGTGCTGACCCCGACCTCGCCGCTCGGCCGCGCGCTGCTCGGCAAGCACGTCGACGACGAGTGCGAGGTCGCGGAGGGCCGCTCCGAAACCGACGACGGCCCCCAGCGGGTGCTGACCATCACCGCGATCGTGTAGTGCTAACTGGCTTACGATTGCCGCATGGGGAGCACCGTCTCCGTTCACGAGCAGGATCTCGACCACGTCGTTGAGGGCGTTCCGGGTCTCGTGCGCGCGATGTGTTGTGACCGGCCGCTCGAGGCTCCCCAGCGGATCTTGCTCGATGATGTCGAGCGCGTTCTCGTCGGCCGCGGCGCCGGCGAGCACGTTCGCACCGGCGGAGAGCTGATGATCGGCGTCGCGGACGAGCGGATGTCCACCGACCATGTGCGGCTGGTGCGGCAGCACCGTCACTTCGTGATCGAGGACCGGGGCTCCAAGAACGGTACGGTCGTCAACGGCCGTCGTCTCGAAGCCACCGCGGAGCTCGCCGATGGCGACGTCATCGAGATCGGGCACACATTCTTCGTCTACCGTGCGCGTGTTCCTCGCGGACTGCCAACGACGCCGAGCACGATCGCCGACACCGCCGCGTCCCGTCATCTGCCGCTCACCACGTTCGTGCCGGGGCTCGCGCGGCAGTTCGATCGGCTCGCCAAGATCGCACGCTCGACGATTCCCGTGGTCGTGCTCGGTGAGACGGGAACCGGCAAGGAGGTGGTCGCGAGTGCGGTGCACCGGCTGTCCGGTCGCGCGGGATCGTTCATCGCGCTCAACTGCGGTGCGATGCCCGCGACGCTGGTCGAGAGCGAGCTGTTCGGTGCGCGTAAGGGCGCATTCTCCGGCGCGGTCGAAGATCGGCCCGGACTCGTGCGCTCCGCCGATGGCGGCACGTTGTTCCTCGACGAGATCGGCGAGCTTGCATTGCCTGCACAGGTCGCGCTGTTGCGCGTCCTGCAAGAGCAGGAGGTGATGGCGATCGGCGCGACCAAACCCATCAAGGTAGATGTCCGCGTCGTTGCCGCCACCCACCGCCCCCTCGATCGCCTGGTCGATGCGAACAAGTTTCGAGCCGATCTGTTCGCCCGGCTCGGTGGCCTGACCGTCCAGTTGCCACCGCTGCGTGAACGCCGTGACGATCTCGGGCTGATCGTCGCGGGCCTGTTGCGTCGGATCAGCGCCGATGCCGAACGCGTGCGGATCTCGCGTGCGGCTGCCCGCATGCTGTTTCTCTATCCATTTCCCCACAACATCCGCGAGCTCGAGAAGGCACTCGGGCTCGGGTTCGCGATCGCGCGCATCGACACCGGTCCGATCGAGATCGATGTAGGTGGGTTTCCCGACGAGCTTCGCCTCGGTGTTCGTCCTCCAGTGCCACTCGAAATCACGAGTGATGACGACGAGCAACGCAAAGCACACATCATCGCACTCCTCGCACAGCACCACGGACGGGTCGCCGATGTCGCGCGTGCGATGGGCAAGGCACGCATGCAGATCCACCGGTGGATCCAGAAGTACGACATCGATCTCGAGTCGTATCGGAAGCCGTAACACTGTTACGCGTTCGTGACGGTGTCACGCACGGGAGTCGAGATCGGTAGTGCGAAGTACACATTGACGAGCAGGTGATCGGAGCTTTAGGGTGGACATCTCGATCGAGCGCTGATGGCACAGAGGGTGCTCTCAACCAGACTCAGGGGGGATAGATGAAGAAGACGACCAAGCTGGACAAGCTCAAGCTGAAGACCGAGACGGTTCGACCCTTGAAGCCCGCTGACCTGACGCAGGCCGCCGGCGGTCTCGGCCCCAAGTTCTCCGACGCAAACACTTGCACGTGTAGGTGCAACCCGAATTGACGTGCCCTCGACGAGCCGAGGGCCGCTCTGACAACGTCGATCGAGCGCAAAACACATTGGATGATCTCAACCTGATTCACGGGGGCACATGAAGAAGACCGCCAAGCTGAACAAGCTCAAGCTCAAGCTGAAGACCGAGACCGTTCGACCCTTGAAGGCCGGCGAGCTGAAGCAAGCCGCAGGCGGCATGTTGCCCAACTTCATACCCACCGAAAAAGCCACTTGCACGTGTAAGTGTGGCGGGTAGTCGACGACTCGTCGACGATTGCGCCGTATCGTAGGTAACCAACGTCGAGCGAGCGCACGGCGGCGGCGAGGATGTCACGTGCTCTCGTCTCATAGGAGAGCCCATGACAGACACGGCGGATCATGCCGTGATGGACGGCGTCGTGCTCGGCGGCTTCGCGCTGCGCCAGAAGATCGGTGAGGGAGGCTTCGGGACGGTGTACCTCGCCGAGCAGCAAGGGCTCGGAAGAACCGCGGTCGTCAAGGTCATGCGCCGGTCGCTCTCGGAGCGTGCCGACGCGATCGAACGCTTCGAGCTCGAAGCGCGACTCGCCTGTCGCCTCGACCACCCCTGCGCCGCCCACATCTACGCGTTCGGCGCGGAGGACGACGGCACGCTGTGGATCGCGATGGAGCTCGTCAAGGGCACGTCGCTCGAGACCCTGCTCGAGTCCGGGCCGCTCTCCCTCGAGCGCGCGATCCCGATGCTCGAGCGACTCTGCGACGCGGTCCAGACCGCCCACGCACAAGGCATCGTTCACCGCGACATCAAGCCCGCGAACGTGATGGTCGCCGCGAAGGCGGGCCGGCTGATGCCGAAGCTGCTCGATTTCGGGATCGCGAAGCAGCTCGTCGCGGCCGGCGCCGAGCTGAGCGAGGTCCCGGCGGTGCGCGTGAAGCGTGCGACGAGGCCCCCACCGCAACCGATGTCGGTGCTGGATCACACCGTGCAACCGGCGTCGGCGCTCGATCACACCATGCCGTCGGCGGGTTCTCACACCGTCGCCGCCACCCTCGCCGCCACCACGCCAACCACGAGCACCGCGTCCGCCACGAGCCTGACCCAGGCCGGTCAGATCCTCGGCTCGCCACCGTACATGGCGCCGGAGCAGTGGATCGATCCGAGCCTCGTCGGTCCGTGGACCGATCAGTATGCGCTCGCGTTGCTCGCCTACGAGGCACTCTCGGGCAAGCGCGCCTGCAACGGCAGGTCGCTCGCCGAGCTCGCCGAGCAGCATCTCGAGGCGCCGCTGCCCCGCACCCCCGGGATCGCGGACGCGATCCACAACGTGCTCGCGCGCGCAGCCGCGAAGGAGCCGAAGGATCGGTACAAGGACCTCGATGCGTTCGTCGCCGCCTTGCGTGCCGCTACCGGCTGGACCGACGACGCCGTCGAGCCGGTGCCCGGCTTGCGCGCCGAGCTCCACGCGGGCTGGACCGCCGACGCACCCCAACCGATCGCCGCAGCGATCACCGCCCTGATCTCCGCGCGCTCGCCGAATCGGGTCAGCGATCGCGCGACGATCGTGGGCCGCGTGATCGCGCGCTGGCTCGGGGTACTCGCGATCGCGTGTCGATCGCAGATCGGCCGGATCGACTCGCATACGTCACCGATCGCCGATCTGTTGCGCGACCTGCGCCGGAGAGCGCCGCGGGATGACGAGTGGATCGAGCTCGCGGTGGGGCTCACCCGCGAGTTCGCCGATCGCCCCGAGACCTGGCCGATCCCGGAGCTCGCGACCTGGTGTGCCGACCAGGGCGGCACTGGCGCGCTCCGCGAGCTGGTTCGGGGCGAGGACGCGATCACCGACGGCGACCGCGGCGACCGCGCGCGTGCGATCCGGCAGGTCGCGGCGCTGGAGGGCATCCTCGACGGTCTCGGCTGGCTCCTCGACTACGAGGTCGGCCGCGAAGTTCCGTCCGGCGTCGAGCTGTGGGTGGGCCCGCGATCCGACGATCGCGTGATCCGCAAGGGCCCGTCGGACGGCGACCGCGTCGTCGTCCTCGATGCCGACGGGGCTCGCGTCGTGCTGCTGTCACCGCTCGTCGTGATCGCCGCGCCGATAGCAGGCGAGCCCGGAGAGCTGTTCGTGTTCAGCGGGCCGTCGCGGACCGGCGCGGCGCTCTACACCACGTTTCCGCGAGGGTTCGAGCGTGACGACGTCGGGCTGTGGTCGTGGCTGGCAGAGCACGTGCTCGAGACCGGCGAGAGCGCCGAGCACACGAGCCTGGACGATCGCGCCCCGTATCCCGGTCTCGCCGCGTTCACGACGAGCGATCACGGTTCGTTCGTGGGCCGCGAGCGCGAAGCGACCGAGCTCGTGAATCGCTTGCGCGCGCAGCCGATCGTCGCGGTCGTCGGCCCGTCTGGTGCCGGCAAGTCATCATTCCTCGCGGCCGGCGTGATCCCGGCGCTGCCCACCGGCTGGCAGGCGATCACGATCCGGCCGGGTCGTGATCCGCTGTCGATCCTCGCATCGATCTGCACGCGCGTCGACGCGTCGCCGTATCGCGATGGCCACCGCAGCGAAACGCCCGAGCCGATCGCCGACCTCGGCGCGCGCCTCGTCGCGACCGCGGCGCGCCACGCGGGGACGCTGGTCCTGATCATCGATCAGGCCGAAGAGCTGTTCACCCAGGGCGCGACCGACGAGCAACGCGTCGCCTTCGCACATGCCGTGATCGCGCTGTCGACCAGCCCGCACGCCCGCGTCGTGCTCGGCGTCCGCGACGACTTCTTGTGCCGCGTCGAGGAGCTGGCGCCGTGGCGAGGTGTCATCGCGCACAGCGTCCAGCTCCTCGGCGTGCCGAACCGCCGAGACCTCGAGCGGATCGTCACCGAACCGGCACGTCGCCTGGGCTACGACTTCGAAGACGCCGCGCTCCCCGCGAAGATGGTCGACGAGGTCGTCGATCGCCCCGGCGCACTGCCGCTGCTGTCGTTCGCCGCGGCCGAGCTGTGGGACCGGCGCGATCGACACTTCAAGCGGATCACGAAGCTGGCGTACGAGCAGATCGGTGGGGTCAGCGGTGCGCTCGTGCAACACGCAGACGGCGTCGTCGATCGCATGACGGTGGTGGATCGCAAGCTGGTCCGCCTCGCCTTCCGCCGGCTGTTGACCGCCGAAGGCGCGCGCATCGTGCATGGTCGGTCCGAGCTCGTGGCTGCGCTCGGCGGCGGGCCGGCCGCGTCCCACATCGTCGAGCGCTTGCTCGCGGCGCGCCTGCTCGTCTCGCGCGACGACGACGACGGAGAGCGCGTCGAGATCATTCACGAGGCGTTGACCAGGACCTGGCCTCGGCTCGACGAGTGGCGACAGCAGGATGCCTCGGGCGCGAAGCTGCACGAACAGCTGGTCGCCGCCGCACGTCACTGGGCCGAACGCAACCGGCCCGAGGGCTTGCTGTGGCGCGACGCCGCGCTCGCCGATCTGCGGCGCTGGCGTTCCACGAACGATCGCGGGCTCACGCCGGTCGAGGAAGCCTTCGCTGAAACCAGCGAGCTGGTCGCGCGCCGCGCTCGTCGGCGCAAGCTCGTGACGGTGTCATCGGCCTTCGCGGTGCTCGCATCCGCGGTCGTCGTGCTCGGGATCATGAGCCAGCGGATCTCGTCGCAGCGCAGCGAGGCGGTTCGCCGCGTCGCGGCCGGCTTCGAGGAACGCGGCCGGCTCGCGATCACGAGCGGCGAGAACACGTACGGGTTGCTCTATCTCGCAGAGGCAGGTCGGCTCGGAGAATCCGGGCCGGTACACGATCTGCTGGTCGCGCGAGCCGCGGCAGCCGTCGAAGGATTCGAGCGGATCGAGCTCCGCAGTCCGGATCCTGTCGACGACGCGCAGTGGAGTCGAAGTGCCATCGTGACCATAGATCCCGGAGGAGCCGCGCGGTTGTGGGACCGCGCCACGCGGCAGCTGCGGACGTCGAGCGCGCGCGCGCTGGTCGCGGCGCCGGTCGACGATGCGATCGCCACGATCAGCCTCGACGGTGACGTGACGCTCACCGCGCCGACCGGCGAGATTCGCTGGCGGGCCGAACGCGCGCACGCCGTCGCGGCCAATGTCGCGGGGATCGTCGTCGGCAGGCACGGCCTGATGGTCACGTATCGGGGACCCACCGCACGGCTGTGGGCGCTCGCCGATGGCAGCGCGCGTGGCGCACTCGAGCACGACGGGAAAGTGCAGACTGCGGTGTTCGACGGGGATGAACGGAGGGTCGCGGTCGCCGCCGGCGGCGAGGTCCGGATCTGGGACGTCGCGACCGCGAGCCTGCTCGCGACGTGCAAGACGTCCGCGAACCGCTTGCCCGGGCTGACGTTCACCCCGGCGAACGATCGGATCGTGATCGGCGGGGCCGACGGGAGCGTGCGGCTGTGCGATGCCGCGACCGGCGAGGTCACCCACGTGTTGTCGGGGCATCTCGGCGTCGCGCACCTGGTCGAGATCGATCGCGATGGAGACGTGCTGGTAACCGCGAGTCTCGACGGAACCGCGCGGCTCTGGAAGCTCGCGACCGGCGAGCCGCTCGGTGTGCTCGCCGGTCATCGCGGCGGAATTCGCACGCTCGAGCTCTCCCCCGACGGTCGTACCGTCGCGACCGGTGGCGAGGACGCTACGATCCGGATCTGGGACGTCGAGAGCGCGACGCAGATCGCGTCGCTCGAGGGCCACATCGGGCGGATCACGGGCCTGTTGTGGGAGACCCAGGATCGGATCGAGAGCGCCAGCCACGACGGTACGGTCCGGCGCTGGAATGTGGAGCGCGCCAAGAAGCACGCGATCGCGCACCGCCACTTGGCTGCCGTCGAATCGATCGAGCTGTCACGCGATGGCGCGTTACTCACGTACGGGGCGGATGCGACGGCGATCGTCTGGGATCCGATGACGCTCGCACATCGCGCTGCGGTCCCCGGCCACCAGACGATCGCGAGCGTGGCGTGGGTCGTTCCATCGCGTGTCGTTGCGGCGGTCGAGCACGGTCGAGTCGTCGTCGATCGGGCGACGCTCTCGACCGGCGATCGCGACGTTGTCGGGGTCGCGGCCAGCCCGGATGGTCGCGTCCTCGCGACGTCGAGCAGCGACGGCGTGGTTCGGTTGTGGGGCGCAGGCGGCGAGACCCGCGGCACCGTCAACATAGGCTTTCCATCACAGCGAATCGCCTTCGATCCGTCGGGGCGCTGGATCACGGCCAGGCCGGACTTCTCCCGGACCGTGGGTGTCAGCGTGATCGAGGTCTCGACCGCGCGCGAAGCCGCCCGTCTGGCCGCGGGAACGACGGTGTGGGCGCTCGACATCGATGACACTCGCCTCGCGATCGCTGCCAACCACGACGTGGTCGTCTTCGAGCTCGGCAACTGGTCGGTCCGGAGCACGCTCGGTCATCGCAGCTCGGTGAACGCGGTTGCCCTCGCCTCCGACGAGCGCGTGGTCACCGCATGCAACGATGCCACGGTCGCGGTGTGGGATCGCCAGGGGCGGGTGGTCGCCACGCTGCCGGGCAGGGGGCTCGGCTCCGCGCTCGACGTGTCGGAGGATGGCGACTGGCTCGCGGTCGGAAGGATGGACGGTGCCGTCGACGTATGGGAGCTTGCGGGCTACCGCATGGTCGTCTCGATGCGCGGACATCGCCTGTTGGTCCTTGCGGTCAAGTTCGCCCGCGATGGCAAGCGGGTGTTCAGCACCGGGCAAGACGGCCGGGTCGCGAGCTGGGATCTCGATCGGCCGGCGCGCACCCATGCCGAGCTCGCGCGGCTCGTGAAGTGCCGCGTCCCGTTGCGGCTCGACGGAGAAACCGCGATCCCGCGCGAGATCGATTTCGACGATCCGAGCTGCCGGTAGCTACGGAACGTCGCACAACAGGAGGCGATCCCAGCTCGGTGGTGTCGGTTCGAGCGCACCGAGCAGCGCGAGCGCGATGCCGGTCGAGCCCTCGAGGATGCTCGTTGTCGGCAACCACGCGCTCACGCCGTCGGCGCCGACCGCCCACGCGAGGAAGCCGCCGACCCCGTCCGATCGCCGCATGTCGAGCGCGCGCTGGAACCAGGTTCGTGCGGCATCGCGAAGCGCGGGCTCGCCGGACGCCTGAAAGCAGCGGTTGAAGATGTGCGCGAGGCCGGCGGCGCCATGACAGAGCCCGGCGTCGTCGACGCCGCAGTTCTCGAACGGACGACTCGCGCTCTCGCGCGCGAGCGCGAGCGCGTCGACCGTCGACAACCCGAGCCGCGTCGACGCACCCAGCGTCGCGATCGCGACGCCCGGATCGCCGTAGCACCACGCGGTGCGGGTCGGCGTGCCGGTGGCTGTAACCGTGCCGCGCCCGAGCCAGGTCGGATAGCGGTTCCGATCGTTCGGCGGCAGCTGTTGCGCCACGACCCAGCGCAGCGTGGCTTCGGCGAGCGTGCGATGGCGCGGATCGGCGTCGGGCAGGATCGCGACGCGGCCGAGCAGCGCCGCGACGCCGGGGACGCCGTGAGCGAGCCCACAGTTGAAGTTACCGTCTGGCCAGGCCGCGCGCTGGTTCGCTGGCAAGAGCTCGGGTGGCGTGTACCAGGCGACGCCGTCGGGCGTCGACTCGCTCGAGGCGATCAGGTGTCCGACGAGCCGATCGAGCGCCTGGCGAGCGGACGGGGCATTGCCACGCTCGAGCAAGTACACGCCGATTCCGACCAGGCCCGAGATCAGATCGTAGGAGCCGGTCCAGCGGTCGACCGCGAGCGCTTGCGCGATCAGCTCGTCGATCACGCGGAGGCTGTCCTCGACGGTGCCCGGCTCGCTGACATGCGCGATCGCGAAGCCAACACCGGCGGCCCCGTAGTAGAGGCTCGGGTTGTCGAAGCCACTCTCGGCGTGCTCGCCGAGTGCCGTGATCGCGGCGTCGTAGCGCGCCGCGACCCAGTCGTCGTCGAGCGCGCCGGCGACGTAGGCCCAGAACAGCGCGGCGTCCGTGGGCTTTGGCGGATGCCCATCGCCGCGGGCGAGCGCGCGGGCGATGTCGAGGACGGCCTGGCGGGCATCCTCTGCGAGCTTCCCGTCGAGGATCGGCTGCCACATCCCGATCTTCGGTACCATGGACGGCTGGCGAATACCGATACCAGGGTATCGCGAACTGGCGTGAGTGCTAGGTTCGTACCGATGGTCTGGGAGCCGATCCTCGACGGAGCTTTGGCCGACATGGCGTGGGCCGCGGCACGCGAAGCGACGGTGGAGCTCGCACGGCTGCCCGACGATCGCGCGCCGTCGCCATCGATCGATCTCGCGTTGTTCTGGGCCCATGCAGCCGATGGCTTCGCGGACGATGACGCGATCAGCGAGCGCTACGACCGCGCAGTCGACCGGCTGTTCGATCGCTTCACGACCGAGGCGCGGTTGCCGGGGCTGTTCGGTGGCAGCGTGGGGGACGCCTGGGTCATCGCGCAGATCAGCGACGACACCGCATCGCTGGATGCGGCCGACGCCGCGGCGCGCGATGCCCTCGACGATCTCGTCGCACGCCCGGGGGCCTACGATCTGATCTCGGGGATCGTCGGAGTCGGCGTGTACTTCGTCGAGCGATCGCGCCAAGGCAGCCGCCACGCGCCGGCAAGCCTCGACCGTGTCGTGACCGCTCTGGCCGCGCGCGCGGAGCGCGACGCCGACGGCATCACCTGGCTCACGCCCCCCGAGCTCTTGCCGCCCTGGCTTCGCGAGACCTGCCCCGCGGGCCATCACGACCTCGGCGTCGCGCACGGCGTGCCGGGTGCCGTTGCCGTGCTCGCCGCGATCGCAGCTCGTCCGGAGGTCGCCTCACGTGAGGTCGCGCGCGAGCTCGCCACGAGTGCACTCGACTGGCTACAACGCCGCCAGGTCAATGACGATCCGCGAGGCTGCTACCCGAGCTGGAGCGCGCAAGGTCGGCCCGCGGCGACCCGCACCGCGTGGTGCTATGGCGATCCCGGCGTCGCCGCGAGCTGCTGGCGCGCAGCCGTCGATCTCGGCCGCGATCCGCTGCCGTGGCAGACGCTCGCGGCGGCGTCCGCCTCGCGTCCCGCCGAGCACACCGGCATCGTCGATCCGAACCTCTGCCACGGCGCCGCCGGCATGGCACACCTCTGCAACCGGTTCTATCAGGGGTCCCGCGATCCGGCGTTTCGCGACGCCGCGCGAGCATGGTTCGAGCGTGCACTCGCGATGCGGCGGCCCGGCGAAGGGATCGCCGGCTTCGTGCAGCGCCGCGCGGGCCACGGCTCCGACACGTACGAGCACGTCACGTCAGTCGACTTTCTCGACGGCACGGCGGGCGTCGTGCTCGCCCTGCTCGCAGCGCTGCGCGCCGAGGAGCCGCGCTGGGATCGCCTCCTGCTGTGCGACGTACCGGTCATTCGTGCCGGTCTCTAACTCCGGCGGACCGAGCGTCGAAGTGCGATAGGCTACGGCGTGGGCGAGGCGCCGCAATCCAGCACCGGCGACCGTCAGAAGCCATCGACGCGGGTTGCGCGCTCGCTGGCGTCACCGGCTGGCGTGCTCATCATCCTGCCCGCGCTCGTGATCGCTTCGGGAGTCATCGTGCTGCTGCTCGGTCGCAGCGCGACCCGCGAGACAGCGGAGACGATGGCGCGCCACCAGCTGGTCGCTCAGGCCAAAGCGGTCGAGCACGACGTCGCGTTCGCGCTCGAGCAGGCCGATCCGGTGCTCGCGACGATGCGCACGCTGGCCAACGCGGCGATGCCGACCCCCGATGCGTTGATCCGGCTGCGCGACGCCGTGCTCGGTCGCCCTGGCATCTACAACGCGACCATCGCGTTCCCGGTCGGCGTGATGTGGGGAGCTTATTTCGACGACGCCGGCGTGCCCCGCGTGCTCGAGAGCCGCGTGGGCGATCTCGGAACTGCGCGCACCAACTACGGCGTGAAGAACGGCGAGCTCGTCGAGATCGGTGCCGAGATCAACACGTACGACGCGCGCAAGCGCCCATATTACCAGGCGGCGATCGACGCGAAGCAACGTGCGTGGCTGCCGCCCCGCGTGTTCTCGGCATCGGGAAAGACCGGCTTGACCGTCACCGAACCGGTGTACGGGCGCGACGGGACGCTGACCGCGGTGATCACGCTCGACTTCGATGTCGCCGAGCTGAGCGCATTTCTGCGCAAGCCACCGCTCGCTGGCGCACGCACCGTGATGTTCACCGCCGACGGCACCATCCTCGCGAATTCGTCGACTGCGGTCCCGCGCGCCGCGCTCGAAAAGCGGCTCCTGCGCCACACCGACTTCGACGACGATGCGCTGGCCGCGTTGTTCGCGACGGACGAGGTGGCGCGGCTTCGACTGCGTGCCTCCGATGGCACCGCACCGACCGAGCCACGCTTCCTCCACGTCGCGGCTCCCGACGGCGAATACCTCGCCTCGATCGCGGTGGTCGGGGGACAGCGTGTTGGCACGCCGGGGTCGCTCGAATGGTACCTCGCGACCCTGGTACCGGAGTCGTCGCTCCTCGGTGCGATGCGTCGCCTCGATCGCACCTCGATCATCGCGTCGGTGGCCGCGCTCGCGATCGCGATGGCGGTCGCGCTCATGTTCGCGTGGAACCTCGTGCGCATGCGCCGCGCCGTCGGGGCCGCGCGCGCGGAGGCGCGATCAGCGGTAGCCCGCGCCAAGCAGCTTGGCAGCTACCGGCTCGTCGAGCGGATCGGGCTCGGCGGGATGGGGGAGGTGTGGCGCGCCGAGCACCAGCTGCTCGCGCGGCGCGCGGCGATCAAGCTCGTCCGCAACGACATCGCGACCACCCCCGCACAGGCCGCGCAGATCCAGGAGCGGTTTCGGCGCGAGGCCCAGACGCTGGCGTCGATGCGCTCGCGTCACACCATCGAGCTCTACGACTATGGGGTCACCGACGACGGTACGTTCTTCTACGTGATGGAGCTGCTCGACGGGCTCGATCTCGCGCAGCTGGTGATCGCGCACGGGCCGCTCCCGGCGGCACGCGTGATCAAGATCCTCGCACAGGCATGTCAGTCGCTCGCCGAGGCGCATGCCGCAGGGCTGCTTCACCGCGACGTCAAGCCGTCCAACCTCGTGCTGTGCGTTGCCGCCGACGAGGTCGACATCATCAAGGTGCTGGACTTCGGGATCGTCCATCACGTCGCCGAGGCGGTGTCGCGCGAACCGCGGCCTTCGAAGCTACCAGCCACCGAGCTGCCGGCCGGATCGAGCGGCCGGCTGACCGTCGACGGTTCCGTGGTGGGCACGCCCGGGTACATCGCGCCCGAACAAGCGATCGCCGCGTCGCTCGATCCTCGTGGCGACGTGTACTCGCTTGGCTGCGTCGCGTGGTTTCTGCTGACCGGCGCAGAGGTCTATGGCGGCGCGACGGCCGACGAGGTCCTGCGCGCGCACGTCGACCAGCCGATCCCGCCGCTTCGTCCGCTCGTGGAGGGCTGGCTGCCGGCCGACCTCGAGGTGTTGATCGTGCGTTGCCTCGCGAAGTACCCGACCGATCGACCCGACGCACGCGAGCTCGCGAGGGCGTTGCGAGACATCGAGATCCCCGCCGAGCACGCGTGGACCGAACGGCATGCCGCGAGCTGGTGGTCCGAGGCGCGGATCGTCGCTCCGCCCCGCGTCGAAGCCGGAACCGTCTGCGACGACGAGCGTGTGCTGGTCGTGCATCACGAGCCGACAGCAACGGCCGCCGCGCGATCCGGATCCGATGCCGAGACCCGCGTCGTCCGCTCGATTCCCATGGCGCAGGATCCGGACTAGCGGTCGCAGCTCGGATCGTCGAGGTCGAGCTTGCGCGGCACCGCGATGTCGCCCTCGAGCCGGAGCGGCACGCGGCAGCGAACCAGCGTCGTGAGGTCTTCGAGCGAACGCGTGGGATGCCGGACGTCCCAGCTCACGATGCGGCCGTCGTTCCCGCCGCTGACGACCCGCGAGCCATCGCGCGTGAACTGGAGATACGTCGAGAACCCGAGATGTCCAGGCAGCGCGAGCAGGCGCTGCAGCGACGCCGTATCGAACAACCGCAGCGTGCCCTCGTAGCCGATCGCTGCGAGTAGCGTGCCATCCGGCGACGTCTCGACGTCGAGCATGATGTCGCCTCCGGTCGCCAGCGTCTGCAGGAGCTGGCCGCTCGGCGACCACGCGACGAGCTTGGCATCGTCACCCGCCGTGAGCAGCCGGCCGTCGGGCAGATACCAGAGGTTGGTCACGTTGCTCCGATGGCCTTGCAGCTCGCCCAGGCGGCGCCACGTGCCGAGCTCGACGAGCTCGACGATCGCGCCGCGACTCAACGCGAGCCGGTCACGCCCGAAAGCGACCAGGTTTCGCGACTGGCTCGGAAGCTTCGTCGCGAGCCGGCGCGACGACAGGTCGATCAGCGCGACCTGGCCTGACTCCATGAAGTCGGGTGACGCCGCGAGCCAGCGCCCGGCCGGGTCGACCGTCAGGATCGCCGCGCGGAAGCCGAGCTCGACGTGACCGGCCGCGCGACCGTCCGCATGCCACCACCGCAGCGCGCCGTCCGCGTGGCTCGTCACGAGCGTGCCGTCGGGCAGGAATGCCGCTCTCGCCACGCCGGTCGCGGTGACCGTCGTGATGCGTCGGTGATCTGCCAGCGACCACAGCGCAACCGCACCGATTGCGTCGACGGTCGCGACCGTGCGGAGATCCGGGGCCAGGCGCGCGATGTTCACGGCAGTTCCATGGACGAGCGTCGCGACAGGTTCCCGGGTCTCGTGGTTCCACACGATCACGCGACCGTCTGCACCACCCGTGACGGCGACGCCATCGACCAGATCGAAGTCGAGGATCGCCGCACCGTGCGACGCAAACAGCGCTCGCGATGCGCGGGTGACATCCCAGCGGCGGATCGAACCATCGAGGCTCGCCGTGACGATCTGCGAGCCATCCCAGAACGTCTGGCTGACCACGCCGCCGTGGCCCTGCAGCGAGCCGATCGCGGCACCCGACTCGCCATCCCAGATCCGTACGCTGCCATCCCGCGCCGTCGTGGCGAGCTGCTTGCCGTCGGGCGAGAGCTCGATCGATTTCGGCGACGAGCCAAGCGCGAGCGATACGAGCGCCAGGCCGGTGTCGAGATCCCAGATGAACACGCCGCCATCGCGCGATCCGGAAACGACGACGCGGGCGTCGCGAGACAGCGCGAGCACACTGATCTTGTTGCGGTGGCCGCGTAGCCGGTGTCGTAGATTTCCGGTCGCAGGATCGCACACGCGGATCTCGCGATCCGCCGACCCGGTCACGAGCGAGCTGCCGTCTGGCGTGAACAACAGCTGGTTCACTCTGTCGGTGTGAGGCGAGCAGCGCGCGAGCAGCTTGCCGGTGGCGACCTCGAAGATGTCGACGCTACCGCTCATCCCGCCGGTCGCCACCCGGGTGCCACTGGCATCGAACGTCGCGGCCCTGACCGCTCCTTGAGTCGCCAGCTCGCCGCGTGTGGCGCCATCCTTGACCGACCACAGCTTCGTGCTCGCACCGGAGGTGACGACGAGGCCACTCGCGGCGTTGCCGAAGACCCGGCTCGTATCCATGGCAACACCCTCGACCTGCCACGCGCGCTTGCCATCGAGCCCGTAGCCGATGAGCGAGCCGCGCTTGTGGATCGCGACCACGGTCTCGCCCACCGCGGTCGCGTCGCTCACATCCTCGGCAAGCAGCGTCGGTGTACCGCCCTGCCAGCGCCGGAGCGTACCGTCGCTGCCGAGCGCGAGCACCACGCCTGGCTCGATCTGCGCCAGCGTGATCGGCGACTCGGTGTGTCCGATCAGCTCGCGCTCGGCCTCGAGCGCCGCGGCGGCGTGCGCGATCAGCAGATCGCCGCCCGGTCCGCGTGCGCCGAGCCGCCGACTCTCGGTGAGGTACAGCGTCGCGCGAGGTGCATCGCCCTCCTCGATCGCGAGCCGCCCACGCTCCTCGAAGCTCGCCGCGAGGCGCTCGATCGCGGTCTCGCGCTGGGTCGAGATCCGACGGTTCGCCCACGCGAGCACCGCGAGGCCCGCCGCGAGCACACCGAACGCCGCGAGGATGGCGGCGATCGTGCGGCGTCGCGTGCGGCGCGCGACGAGCACGCTCTGCGCCGCGAACGCGCGCTCGAGCGGATTCCTGGTGATCCCTTCGCGCTCCAGCCGCGCGAGATCGTCGAGCACGGCACCGCGCCAGAGCAGCGTCACCGGCCGGCCGCGCTCGTCCCAGTGTCGCGCAGCCGCCGCGAGGCGCTCCTGCATCTTCGTGCTCGCCGCATCTTCATGGCGCCATGCCGCGAGGCGTGGCCAGGTCGTGGCGAGCGACTCGTGGATGATCTCGATGCGCTCGCCTCCGTCGTCGTCGCGCGACACGACCAGGCGCGCGGCGAGCAGACGCTCGATCACGCGCTCGCCATCCGTGCCCTCACCGAGCCCGGCAACCAGCTCGTTGCGGCCGATCAGCGCGCGCGTGCCCTCGGTGGTGAGCAAGCGGCGAAACGCGAGCCTGACGAGCCGGCGCTCTGCGGCCGGCATCCGATCGACGATGCCGTCGGCATGCTGCACCAGCGCGCCGGTGACGCCGCCGATCTCCTCGTACGCCTTGCGGGTCAGCCGCTTGAAGTGGCGGTCGCGCCGTTGCCACAGCTCGGCGGCGGCGAACGCGACGAGGGGCAGGGCGCCCGGCTGGGTCCCGACGTCCGCGACGATCGAGTCGGGCAGCGTCGGATCGTCGAAGTCGTAGCCACAGCGCCGCGCCGGGACCGCGATCGAGCGCTGGAGGTCGCGTGGCCCCGGCATGCGAAGCACCTGCACGCCGCGCGCGAGTCGGCCGCGCCATGCGACGAGCTCGTCGACGCGCACCAGGAAGTCATCGCGCAGCGAGAGCACGATCCGGACCTGCTCGCTCGCCGAGGCTGTGGTCAACGCCGCGGCAAAGCTCTCGCGCTCGGCCTCGGACGGACACATCGTGAACAGCTCCTCGGCCTGATCGACGACGATGACGAAGGTCGAGCCGAGCCGGTGCGCGATCGCGACGATCGCGTCGGCCAGCGCCGCGGGCTCCTGGGGAACCTCGTGACGTGGACCGTCACGATACGGGGCGTCCGTGCGCTCGACCAGCGCGCGCAACGCCGCGATCGGCGTGGCCGCCGGCCGGATCGTGGCAGCGCGCCAGCCCCCGGGCAGGAGCGGCAGGACACCGGCGGCGAGGAACGAGCTCTTGCCAACGCCCGATGGCCCGACGACCGCGACGAGGTGCTGGTCGCGGAGCCGATTGACCAGCTCCTCGACCTCGGCCTCGCGACCGACGAAGCTCGCGTGGTCGTCACCAGTGAACGCGGCGAGGCCGGGATACGGTGATCGCTCCTCGTCGAGCGAGATCGAATCGCGGTCGTCGAGCTCGAGGAGGTGGCTCGCGAACCATGCCCAGGTCTCTTGATCGTCGCGCTCGTAGCCGCGCGGGTAGGCGACACCGCGGCTCGTCTGGCGGTCGCGCGACGGGCCGGAGAAGATGAACACCTCGTCACGCTGCCCGGGAAGCGGCGCCGCGACCTGCACGAGCGGCGAGAGCTGGACGACCGGGGCGCCGTCGGCATCGAGCACGACGATCGCGGACGCGACCTCGGACCCTGTGGGGGCCACGCGTCCACTCGACCGGACTGCACGATCCTCGCCGGCAACGCCGGTCCAGATCTCGAGACCGCGCTCGGTGGTGCGCGCGAGCTCGTACTCGAGCAGCCACGCTGCGTCCTCGAGGGTCATCGCGAGCTTGGCCACGCAGTCCTCGGCGAGGGTCCGCATCGCCGACTCGCTGTCGTTCGCCGCCGGGGGAACGTCGTCGAGGATCCCGCGTAGCGTCGCGAGGCGCCGGTCGTCGAGGAAACCGACCAGCTCGGGGATCGGCCAGGTCTCGGGTCGTTCGACGAACGGCTGCACGAGCGCGGCGGCGAGCTCGAGCCACTCGACATCGCGCAGCGCCCGGCGACGCGCCGCCAGTACGAGCTCGTGCGCCGAGGAGCCAGGCACCAGGCGGCCGACGCGCGACTGGCAGGCCAGCGCGACCACGCCGAACCAGCGCGCCAGCACCGCCGCGGCACCGCGCGCGCGCTCGGCAACCCGGCTCGGCGTGCGAGCGGTCGCGATCGCCGCGATCGCCTCGGCGATCGGGGTTGGCGCCTTGTCCATCCACGTCGCGCGCAGCGCCGGTGGCAGCGCGATGACCGGGCCGTCGACGCTGGTGGTGGCACCCTCGAGCGCGGCCTCGCGAAACGCATTCGCCAGCTCGGTGAGCGAGCCAAAGCGCTGCGCGGAATCCTTCGCGGTGGCGCGTGCGAGCACCGCGTGAAGACCTGGTGGAAAGTGATCCGGTAACGCCGGCAGCGACTCGGTCGCGTGCAGGTACAGATACGCCTCGACCGAGGTCGCGTGGAACGCGCGCTTGCCGACGATCGCCTCGTAGGCCAGCAGGCCGATCGCGTACTGATCGGTCCACGGGCCGACGTCGCCGGCATCGACCCACTGTTCGGGTGCCATGTACGGTGGCGAGCCGAGGATCTGCCCAACGCGCGTGAGGCTCGACGAGGCCCCCGGCGCATCCGAGGCCGATCGCGGCGAGCTGTCGCTCGCGGCGGTGTGGTCGGTCTCCAGGGATCGTGGCATCAGCCCCGATGCAGCGGTTGCGGCCGTCGCATCTGGCGCGACGTCACTCGCGCCTGGCGCGACGTCACTCGCGCCTGGCGCGACGCCTGGCGCGTCCTCTGCGGAGATGTTCCGCGCATCGTTGACGGTCTGGGCCAGGGACTCCGAGACCGCGAGCGTCAGATCGAGGCCGAGCCGGCCAACCTCCGACGGTCGCTTCGCGCGCGCGCCGGAGACGCTGGTCGTGGCTAGCGCGGTCGTCGGCAGGGCTGCGACGAGCGGCCGCTCGAGCTGGTTCAGCGTCTTCGCGATGCCGAAGTCGAGCAGCTTCGGCATCAGCCGACCA
>JBKJUF010000709.1:0-2971 GCA_046590445.1 Kofleriaceae bacterium | reverse complement strand
CGCACTCGTCGCGCTCGCGATCGCGGGCTCGGCCTGCCACAAGCCGGAAGGCCCCGAGGTCGCGTTCCTGTTGTCGACGCTGCAGGAGCAACGCTACCAGAAGGACGTGAAGTACTTCGAGGCGCGCGCGGCCGAGCTCGGCGTCAGCGTCGTGACGCTCGCGGCCGACAACGAGACCGCGACGCAGCTCGCGCAGGTCGAGGACGCGCTGCTCCGCGGCGCGAAGGTCCTCGTGATCCAGCCGACCGACAACCACGCTGCGGCGGCGTACGTCCGGCTCGCCCACGAGAAGGGTGCGAAGGTCATCGCCTACGACCGCGTGATCGTGTCGGCGGATCTCGACTACTACGTCTCGCACGACAGCTACCGCGTCGGCGTGCTGCAGGCCGAGGCCGCACTCGCGGCGTCCGGCGGCAAGGGCAACTACGTCCTGCTCGCCGGCCAGGCCGGTCACTCGGTCGCGGCCGAGATCACGCGTGGCTACCAGCAGACCCTCGCGCCGTACATCGCGCGCGGCGACGTCGAGGTCGTGGTCGAGCAAAGCCATGGCGCGTGGTCGCCCGACGAGGCGCAGCGCACCGTCGAGGACGCGCTGACCCGGACCGGCGGCAAGATCGACGCGATCCTCGCGAACAACTCCGGCCTCGCGCGCGGTGCGGTCCAGGCGATCTCGGCTGCGGGACGCGCGGGCGTCTTCATCGCGGGCGCCGACGCCGACGCCGAGAACATCAACTTCGTATGCCAGGGCAAGCAGACGATCGAGGTTCTCAAGGACATCCAGCCGCTCGCGCAGACCGCGGCCGAGGTCGCGAAGAGCCTTGTCGACGGTCACGCCCCGAAGCGTGGCAGCGCCACGGTCATGCTCGGCGGTGGTGACGTGCCGGTCGCGGCGGTTCGCGTCGACGTTGTCACGGCCGAGACCGTCAAGCCGCTGCTCGTCGACAGCGGCTTCCTCACCGCTGGCCAGCTGCCCGCCTGCGCCAACCGGCTTGCTCACGCGAAGTAACGAGGTCCCATGTCCAAGACGATCACCTTCACGCTCGCGCTGCTCGCAACCGCCGGGACCGCGATCGCGCAGCCGGCCGCGCCGGTTGTTCCTGCAGTCGACACCACCGAGCCCGCGCCCGCGCCGGCAGCACGAGACGATGGGGCGCCCGTCGACGAGGCGCCGAAGCACCGCGCGACCGCGGCGATCGAGCCGCTGACGACCGCCGAGACGGTCGTCGCCGCCGAGGCGAAACCCGCGGCCGTCGGCCCGGCCGTCGACGTCGGACCGGTGCGCTTCGAGCTCCACGGCTACGCGCGCATGCCACTCGCGGCGCAAGGTACGCCCCGCGAGCCATTCCTCGTCGACAACGACTACTACCTCTCGGGCTTCGCGTACACGCGTCTCTACGAGCCCGACTGGTCGGAGCTGTTCTTCAGCGCGCACAGCGGCAACTACAAGGCCGAGTTCGGCATCTTCGCGTCGCTCTACTCCGACTACGCATCCGCGCGTCTCGAGAACCAGCTCGGCATCGCGCAAGCGAGTGTCACCGCGAAGAAGTTCCTCGATCACGATCCGCTCTCGGTCCAGCTCGGCGTGTTCTGGGATCGCTTCGGCTACATGGAACCGTACGACACCTACGTGTTCGGCCGCACGCACCAGGGTGGCCTCAAGCTGATGTACGAGCTGCCTGGCGGCGGTCGCGTGCAGACCGGCATCGGCATGCACCAGGCACAGCTCCAGCAGAATCTCGGCCTCACGCCGATCGCGCACGTCGCCGCGAGCTATCCGATCGATCGCCTGCAGCTCGGCACCTACGTGCTCCGCACGTGGACCCGCGACACCCGCCAGCTCTCGCCGATCCAGGACGGCACGATGTGGGTCGCGGGCGTCGATGGCCGCTACCGGCTCCCGAAGGAGCTAGGTACGGCGTACCTCGCGCTGTCGATGATGGACATGAAGAAGGTCCTCTACCTCGCGCCGGCCCTCGAGGTCATGCACTCCACGGGTGGCCGCGGACTCACCGAGAACTTCCTCGGCCTCGACGCGAGCGAGGACGGCACCGGCCGGATGTACACGGTTGCCACCGATGTGCCACTGATGCTCACGAACCGCATCGGCGCCCGCGCGTTTGGCATGGCCACCTGGGTCCGCTCGCCGCAGGTCGACGAGATGGATCCGCTGCTCAACCGCGATCGCCGCCTGTACCTCAAGTGGGGCGTCGAGCCGAGCTACAAGCTCCTCGAGAGACTGCGGGTCTCGGCGCGCTATGACCGCGTCATCCTCGACGTGTACGACTCGGAGAACAGCTTTCGCGTGCTGTCGCCCCGCGTGACCTTCCCGCTCGACAAGTGGGGCGAGATATTTTTTATGTACTCGCACTACTGGTACGGCGACAAGGTGCACCTCCGGGCCGGGCAGGTTCCGCTCGAGACCGAGCCAGATGCCGACGTCTTCAAGCTCCAGGCCCAGGTCGTCTGGTAGGCTGGATCTCAGGGTCGGGCTCCGCGGGTTGCGGGCGGCACCCCGGAGCTTCATGGCAGGTGTCAGACTCTTCGTCTCGGGGCTCAGCGACGTCGGACGTGCGCGCGAGACCAACGAGGACGCCTTCGAGATCACCGATCTCGCGAACGGTCAGGCGATCGATGCTGATCGCGTGGCGCGGTACATCGACGTCGCCGATCACGGCGTGCTGCTCGCGCTGTCCGACGGCATGGGTGGTCGTCAGGCCGGCGAGGTCGCGAGCGCGCTCGTGCTCGAGTCGCTGCGCACCGCGCTCTCGGATCCCGAGCAGAGATCGGTCAAGGACAAGCTCGAGGATGCGGTGCTGCGCGCGAATCGCGCCGTCCTCAACACCGCGAAGATCGCGCAGAACCACGGGATGGCCGCGACGCTGACCGCGGTCCTCGTCCACGGCACCGAGGCGTACATCACCGAAGTTGGCGACTCGCGCGCGTACCTGCTTCGCGAGGGCCGGCTTCGCCA
>JBKJUF010000559.1:0-4249 GCA_046590445.1 Kofleriaceae bacterium | reverse complement strand
GCATCGAGTGCAGCTCGCTGCCGAAGAAGCAGGATGGCTGGTGCGGGCCGCGCGCGTGCAGATCTGGTGCGAGCTCGGCTTCGTCTCGCTGCTCGATTACCTCGAACGACGCTGCGACTACGCGCCGCGGACGGCGCGCGACAGGATCCGCGTGGCGTTCGAGCTTGAAGGCTTGCCCGGGCTGACCGCCGCGCTCGCGACAGGCGAACTCGGGTTCTCGTCGGTCAAGGAGCTGGTCCGTGTCGTGACACCGGAGCACGAGGCTGAATGGCTCGAGAAGGCGCGCGGCAAGACCTGCTTCGAGATCCAGAAGCTCGTGGCCGGCCGCAAGAAGGGGAGCCGTCCGAGCGACGCGCCGGATTCCGATCTCGAGACCCGCACGCTGCGCTTCGACGACATCCTACCGACGACGATCGCACGGTTGCGTCAGGCGCGCGCGAAGGCGAAGGCCGAGCGCGTCGCGCGTCTGTCCGATGATGCGCTGCTCTCGATGCTGTGCGGCATGTTCCTTGAGGGAGCTCCGACGGCCGAGGGCTCGGGGCGCGCGAAGTATCAGATCGCGGTGACGGTCTGCGAGAAGTGCAACCAGGGCTGGCAGGACGGTGCTGGGGCGAAGTACGCGATGGCTCCGGCCGAGCGCGCGCGTGCCGAGTGCGACGCGCAGCGCATCGGATCGCTGGACACCAACCGGCCCACGCGGGCCAAGCAGGACATCCCGCCGAGCGTGCGACGCCTGGTCTGGCGGCGCGATGGTGGCAAGTGCACAGTAAAGTCTTGCCGGTCAGCGGCATACCTCGAGCTTCACCACATCGTCGCGCGCGAGGACGGCGGCACGCACGACGCCGACAATATCGCTGTGCTCTGCGATGGGTGTCACGCGTCCCTCCATCGCGGCCAGCTCACGATCAGTGGCAAGGCACCGCACAACCTCGTGGTCACGCGCGTCCACGACACGATGGCCCACGTGGGCCAACCGAGCAAGCTCGATCGCGTGACGATCGTGGTCGAGGCGCGCACGGCGCTCGTCACGCTGGGCTACAAGAAGCACGAAGCGGCGGCCGCCGTAGCGGCGGCGCAAGCTCACGTTGGCGGTGACGCGGCGCTCGATGCCCTGATCCGCGAAGCCCTGCGCCGGTGTGGCAAGCCAGGTGGATAGCGCGCGTACGTCCTGATCGCGTGCGTGATCCAACGAGACCAGCTGCTACGGAGCTGCCCGAGGGCAATGCTGCACGATTGCTCCTACTGACAGGCCACTCGATCGCCAGGCTGGCCGAGTGTCCTCTCGTAGCGTCGCGTCGGTTGGCTCGTGGGTCTCGGTCCACCTGTTGGCTCGACCGCTGACCGACCGTGATCCGCGCGCTCACCACGCACGCTGCGCATTCACGACACGACTCCTTCCGCGACGTGCTCAATCATCAGCGGCGTCTTGGCGGCCAGTCTGGAACACCAACGAAGAACCAGCGGAAGCTCGATGCGCGGTGCATGATGAGCCGTGAACGCGAACCGACCCCAGGCCGAAAACATCGTCGCGTGCGACGACGGCTCGTGCGATATCCATGCGATGCACAAGCAACGCATCTGGATCGCCGTGATCTGTGGGCTCGGGCTGATCGCCGCGCTGATGCCGTGGGTGACGGTCATGGGGATGATCGGAATGAGCGGGATGGATCTCGGTCAGGGTTGGGTCGTGCTCGCGCTGTTCGGCATCGCGGCCGCGGTCGCCGTCACCGGCTCGCGGGCCTACCCGCTCGACAATCCGCGCCGCCGCGTGCTCGGCCTGATCGGTGCGAGTGCGATCGGCTTCGCGATCTGGAAGATGATCGAGATCAAGAACGGCAAGATGGCGATCGACGGCATGATGGGAGATGAACCCGGCGGCGGAGGTGGCGGCTTGCAGCCCGGAGAGATCGGTGGCGAGCTCGGCCGCGAGATGGGCAAGGGCATGATGAAGATGTTCGGCGAGCTGTTCGAGCTCAGCTTCGGGCTCTACCTCGTGATCGCCGCCGGGCTCGCGCTCGTCGTCATCGCGGCCGTCAAGAAGCGCGCGGCCTGATCAACGCCGCGCGAGCCAGCGGACCAGCGCGATCAGCTCGGCGATCGCGACGGCTTCGAGCTCGGCGCGGTTGTCGATCAAGACGTGCAGCTGTGGCGCGACGTCTTCGGTGCGCTCGGCCAGGCGATGTGCGACCTCGGTGGCACGGTTGGTTGCGAGATCGGGCGAGCGCACGAGCATGCGAGCCTGACGATCGTGATCGGGCGCGGTGATGCCGGCGATCACGGCGCCCGCGAGCGCCTCGGGCGGACACGCGCCCGCGAGGATCGCATTGTTGGCCGAGTAGATCGGAAGCATGCCGGCCGGCGCACGCGCGAACGCATAGTGCTCGACGCGACCGTGCTCCATCGGGCGGGTCCACCACAGCCCGAGCTTGCCGCGCGGTGGCAATTCGAGCTCGTCGACCGAGAGAGGCCTGCTCTCCGCGGGGTGGTCGCCCTTGCGGCGCGGCCGCGTGACGAAGCGATCGGGGACGACCACGCCGGGGATGTTGGCGTGGCGCAGCCGGTCGACCAGCGTCGTCTTCCCGACACAGCTCGGACCGACGACGACGACCGAGGTCGCATGGTCGAGCGCGGCCGGCGCGAGGACCGTCACCGCGCGCCAGTGATCGCGGAAGTCCATCATCGTGCGGTGTAGCCACCATCGATGGCGAGGTTTGCGCCGGTGACGAAGCTCGAGGCGTCCGAGGCGAGATAAAGGATCGCCGGGCCGAGGTCGTCGGGATGACCGTAGCGGCCGAGCGGGATGTCCGCGACCATGTCGCCGCGCACCGCCGGGTCGTGCATCTGGGTCAGGAACGGCCCGGGCGAGATCGCGTTGACCCGGATGCCATCGGGCGCGAGCTCGACGGCCAGCGCGCGCGTGAGCGCGACCACGCCGCCCTTGCTCGCCACGTACGGCGATCGGTTCGCGAGCCCGACCTGCGAGAACATGCTCGCGATGTTGACGATCCGCCCGCGGCGCACGCGGCGCATCACCGGTGCGACGGCGCGACAGCACAGCCAGGTGCCCTTGAGGTTCGTGTCGATCACGGCGTCCCAGTCCGCCTCGGTCAAGGCGTCGAGCGCGGCGCGCCGCGTGGTGCCCGCGTTGTTGACGAGGACGTCGATCGTGCCGAGCTCCTCGATCACACGCGCGATCACCGCTGCCACCGAACCTTCATCGCGAACGTCGGCCGCGAGGCCGATCGCGCGGGTCGTCGACGAGTCGATTCGCTCGGCCGCGGCGCTCAGATCGGCCGCGGCGCTCAGATCGGCCGCAGCGTTCCGGGCCGTTTCGAGATCGCGGCTGGTCAGCACGACCCGAGCGCCGGCTGCCGCGAGTGCACGGCAGGCCGCGAGGCCGAGGCCGCGCGCACCGCCGGTGACCAGCACCACCTGGCCATCGAGGCGAAACCGCGCCAGCACGTCGGTCATCGGGCCCGGCCTTCGCGCCGGGTCAGAAACTTCGTGGCTGCAGCTTGCGCCGCCGCGAGCCCCCCGGCGACATCGAGCTGCGCGCGCCGGTGACCCCGGCGATCAAAGCAGCTGTCGACGAGGAACGTCGCGGCGAACACGTCGCCAACGCCCTTCTTGGTCCGGATCTGATCGGCGGCGAGCGGCACGGGCGCGCCGGCATGGCTGGTGATCCCGGCCTCGCGATCATGATGCGCGACGACCGCCGGTGCCTCCGCGCGGCCGGTGACCAGGCGAACGCTGCCGGGTCGCGCACGCGCCGCGAGGAGACGCGCGAGGCTCGCGGGCTCCGCGTCGGGCAACCCGGCCATGCGGCGCGCCTCGGCGGTGTTGAGGCACACGATATCGAGCTCGCGTTCGAGCGCGATCGGCAGGCCGTCGCCGCCGCACCACGCGAGCAACGCGCCGGTGGCGCGCGCGTGCGCACGCAGCTCGCGAACGAACCGGATCGGCAAGCGACCGACCACGTGGAGCGTCGCCGAGCGCGCAGCACGACCGATCCGGGCGAGGCGCCAGAGCTCCGTATCGTCCTCGGCGCGGCCGCGCAGCAGCTTGCACTCGGCAGCCGGGTTGACGATCACGCTGATCGGCGGCCACGCGATCGTGGGACGGAGGAGCGGCGTGATCGCGACCGTCGCCGGCAGGCTCGCGCGCAAGCGTGCGCGATCGGGCGCCGGGATCGCGGTGACCACCTGGATGCTCTGCGGTGGCAACCTGCGTGCGAGCGCACGCGCCGCGT
>JBKJUF010000545.1:0-24842 GCA_046590445.1 Kofleriaceae bacterium | reverse complement strand
GGCAAGCCGAACTACATCGACATCACGCACTGGGACGCGCTCAAACAGCTCGAGGAGCAGGTCGGCAAGGAGGTCCACGTCCTCGGCACTGTCGGCGACGTCCGGATCGGCGAGCGCGGCCCGACGCGGGTCACGCTGTCGCGCCGGATGAACAACGACTTCCCGCTGATCTTCTTCGACAAGGACGTGCTCGGCACCTCGGGCATGATCGAGTGGCGCAGCGAGTTTGTCGTCGTCACCGGCGTGCCGACCTTCTACGAGAACAAGAAGACCAAGCAAAAGCAGCTGCAGATCCAGATCGACCGTGCCAGCCAGATCAAGCTCTCCGAGATCCCTGGGCTGACGCCCCCGACCACCGCCCCGACCACGGCGGGTCCGTGACCCAGCACACGCACCACCGGTCGCCGCCGTGCGAACGTAGGAGGACCATGCGCGGACTCGTCACTTTCGGAGCTTCCGTCGTGCTCCCCATGGCGCTCGCGCTCGTGCTTCCGTCGTGCGGCCCATCCGACGATGAAGGCGGCTGCAAGGACAACCTGCGCCCCGGTGACCTCGTGATCACCGAGGTGTTCGCCGATTACGCCGCGCCGACCGGCGGCACCGGGGCCGACGAGGGCAAGGAGTGGTTCGAGGTCTACAACGCCTCCGATCGGCCGGTCGAGCTCGAGGGCGTGAAGATCAGCCACGGCCGCCCCGACGGCTCGACGACGCCGAAGGAGCACGTGGTCGCGTCCGCCACCGTCGCGCCCGGCCAGTACCTGACGCTCGGCAACTCGACGAGCGATCTGCTGCCCGCGTACATCGACTACGGGTTCAGCGCGGACCTCGGCGACTTCTTCAACACCGACGGTGGCCGGCTCGAGCTGCGTTGCGGCAGCGCGTTGATCGATGCCGCCGACTACACGAACGTGCGCTCCGGCAAGTCGCGCGAGCTGACCGCCGGGCAGCCGCCTGATTACACGCTGAACGACGACCAGGTGAACTGGTGCGAGGCCAAGGACACCGAGTTCGAGACCAACAACTTCGGCACGCCGGGGCAGGAGAGCGACTGCCGCCCCGTCGTGATCGGCCAGTGCACCGACGGCAACGGCGCCCGCGCCGTCGTGCCGCCGTCTGCCGGCCAGCTCGTGATCACCGAGGTCATGCCGGGCCCCGGCGCCGTCGGCGCGACCGTCGGCGAGTGGTTCGAGGCCAAGGCGACCGCCGAGTTCGATCTCAACGGCGTCGGGCTCGACCGCGCCGGCGACACCACGGTCAACCCCGACATCATCACGTCGCCCGACTGCGTCCACGTCACCGCCGGCAGCCTCGTGGTGTTCGCGAAGTCGGCTGACAGCACGATGAACAACCTCCCCGCCGGCATCGTCAAGGGCACCTTCCGGTTCACGCTCGTCGCCGGCTCGACCACCGCGCCGGGTGACGTCCAGATCGTCCACGACGGCACCCTGATCGATGCGATCACGTGGACGCGCTCGACGGCGGCCAAGGCGCTGCAGCTCGATCCCGATCTCGTCGACCCGGTCTCGAACGACAGCCCGTCGAACTTCTGCGATGCGACGGCGCCGTACGGCGCGATGTATGGCAGCCCCGCGCGCCAGGATCTCGGCACGCCCGGCGGCCAGAACACGCAGTGCAACCTGTTGCCTCCCGCCGGCATGTGCGACGCCGGTGGCGGCACGCTGCGCCCGATCGTCAAGCCCGCCGCCGGCCAGCTCGTGATCACCGAATTCCTCGCGAACCCCGCCGGCACGACCGACACCGTCCGCGAGTGGGTCGAGATCCTGAACACCGGCGCGACGCCGTTCGATCTCAACGCCCTCACGATCGGCCGCGCGAGCGGGACCGGCACGCCGTTCAACTCGGCCGCGTGCGTCCCGGTCGCCGGCGGCGCGTTCGGGCTATGGGCGCGCTCGGCCGACCCCGCGATGAACGGCATGCTACCCGCGCCCGACGCGACCTACGCGATCGCGCTCGTCGACAGCAACGGCGACATCGAGATCCGCGACGGCGCCACCGTGCTCGACGCGGTCGCCTGGACCAACGGCATCGCCTCGGGCCTCAGCCGCCAGCTCGATCCCGACTCGCTGACCGCCGCCATGAACGACAACGCCTCGGCGGCGCCGTGGTGCCCGGGCACGACCGCCTACGGCGACAACACGAACAAGGGCACGCCGAAGGCGGCCAACGTCCAGTGCCCGTGACCCGCGTCGCGAACGCCATCGCCCTGGGCGGCGCGCTCTTCGTCGCACTCTGGGGGCTCGCGCTCGTCGCGTGCAGCGCCGGCCCCGACACCGCCGTCGTCACCCGCGTCATCGACGGCGACACCATCGAGCTCGAGAGCGGCGAGCGCGTCCGCTACCTGATGGTCAACACGCCGGAGACCACCGGCGGCAAGAACGAGTGCTACGGCACGAACGCCGTCACCTTCAACACCGATCTCGTGCTGAACAAGACCATCGAGATCCGCCTGGACGCCGAGCCGCAGGATCAGTTCGGCCGCACGCTCGCGTGGGTCACCGTCGACGGCATGGAGGTCAACACCGCCCTCGTCGAGCGCGGCTTCGCCTGCGTCCTCCACATCTCGCCGAACGGCGACGATCGCGTGCAGGAATTCAACGCGCTCGAGCAGTCCGCCCGGCTCGCCAAGCGCGGCCTGTGGGGCGTCTGCGATCCGATTCCCTGCAATTGACCGTAGGGAACGAGGCTGGGACCGCGAAGCTCACAATCGAGCCGAGCTGCACGAGCGCGCTATAACGCGCTCCCATGCTGTACCAACCGCTGACCCTGCGCTGCGGGGTCGTGCTGCCGAACCGGATCGCGCTCGCGCCGCTGACGAACATGCAGTCGCAACCCGACGGCCTGCTCGGCGACGACGAGCTGCGCTTCCTCGCCCGCCGCGGCGACGGTGGCTACGGCCTCGTCGAGACCTGCGCCGCGTACATCGCGCAGGACGGCAAGGCGTGGGCCGGCGAGCTCGGTGTCGATCGCGATGCGTGTCTTCCCGGCCTGAGCCGCCTCGCAACGCGGCTCCACGACGCGGGCGCCGCGGCGATGATCCAGCTGTTTCACGGCGGCGTGCGCGCGGATCCCGCCGTCAGTGGCGAGCCGACGTGGAGCGCGAGCACGTGGACCGACGAGACACCGGGCTGCGTCCCGCCGCGCACCGCCACCACTGAGGACATCTCGCGCGTGATCGACCAGTTCGCCGCCGCGGCCGCACGCGCCGATGCCGCCGGCTTCGATGGCGTCGAGCTCCACGGCGCCCACGGCTATCTACTCTCGCAGTTCCTCTCGCGCACGATGAACCCACGCACCGACGGCTGGGGCGGCGACGTCGCGGGCCGCGCGCGCCTCATCCGCGAGGTGATGCGCGCGTGCCGGGCGCGCTGCTCGGCACGGTTCGCGATCGGCGTCCGGCTCTCGCCCGAGGATTTCGGGCAGGCACGCGGCCTCGACCTCGACGAGACCCTCGAGGTCGCGCGCTGGCTCGCCGACGATGGCGCCGACTTCATCCACGCGTCATTGTGGGACGTCGAGAAGCCGGCGACGAAGTACCCCGATCGCCACCCGCTCGCGATGCTCCGCGAGGTCGTGCCGCGCGCGGTCGCGCTGATCGCGTGCGGCAAGATCTGGACGCGCGCCGACGCCGAGCGCGCGCTCGGTCATGGCGCCGACGTCGTCGCGCTCGGCCGGGCCGCGATCTGCAACCCCGACTGGCCGCGCGACATCGCCGTCGGCAATCCGATCAAGCGCCCACCGATCACCGAAGCCGAGCTGCACGACCGCGCGGTCTCGCCACGCTTTGCGAACTACCTGCGGCGCTCGAAGGACTTCGTCGTCCATCCGGACTGACGGTGGCGGCGTGCTAGCGTCCGCGGCATGGCAGCGTCCAAGCAGTTGAACCTCCTCGGGCAGCCGCTCGAGTCGTGCTCGATGGATCCGCTCACCGGCTTCTTCCGCACCGGCTGCTGCGAGACCGACGAGCACGACATCGGCCGCCACACCGTCTGCGCCGAGATGACCGAGGCCTTCCTCGCCTTCTCGGCGAGCCGCGGCAACGATCTGTCGACCCCGCGCCCCGGCTTCGACGGTCTCGCCCCCGGCGACCGCTGGTGCCTGTGCGCCGCGCGCTGGAAGGAAGCGTTCGACGCCGACGCCGCGCCACCCGTGATTCTCGCCGCCACCCACGAGGACGCCACCGAGATCATCCCGCGCGAGTGGCTGATCGCCCACGCCGCCGACGCGCACGCGCTCAACTAACCAGCAAGACATTCGCTCGCGAACCAAAGGCGCGCTCGAGCAGATGCGCCGGCGATGACGGTGCGTCTGCACGAAGAAGTACCGTCACGCGCCGAACGGTTGCTGATCGTGACGGCTGTCGGGCTCGACTCGTCGAGAATCAGCCTCGGCTACTCGTAGTCTTCGATCGCGATCTGCGCAGCTTGGATCTGGGCGGAGGTCGCGTTCGCGAAGTCACGAAGCAAGCTCTGCGAGCAGGATCGACATCGCGCAGTGTCCGGCTCAACTGCCTGCGTGGGGTCGATCGGATCTGGTTCGAGGAACCCGGAACCCTCTTCGGCGCAGATGATCGAGATGGACGAGCATGTGGGGCACGCGACGAGGACGAGCGATGAACCTTGCCCGCAAACGGGACACCTCTTGCGTAGGTGCCACACCCGGCTCGTTTCATTCATGGATGACGCCGAGTTGGCTGCTCAGAGCCGGATCTTGCCGTGCGGCGTGCCCTCGCCGTATCCCGCCGCGGTCTGCACGCCGATCTCCGCGCGCTCGTGGAGCTCGGTGATCGTGCGCGCGCCGACGTAGGTGAACGCGGACTGCACGCCGGTGATCATCTCGACGAGGAGCGCGCCGACGCTCTCCTGGCCCTCGCGGATGTAGATGCGCGAGGACGAGATGCCCTCGCGGAAGAAGCCCTTCTTCGCGCGCTCGAACGGATCCTGATCGGCGTTGCGATCGCTGACCGCGCGGCCGCTCGCCATCCCGTAGTTCTCCTTGTAGAGGAGCCCGTCCTTGTCCTCCTTGACGTCGCCGGGGCTCTCGTAGGTGCCGGCGAGCGCGGTGCCCACCATCACGCGCGCCGCGCCGGCCGCGAGGTAGAGCGCGACGGCGCGCGGGTGCTTGACGCCACCGTCGGCCCAGACGTGCTTGCCGCGGGCATGCGCCTCGCGAGCGCACACGAGCACGGACGTGAACGTCGGCCGGCCCGCGCCGGTCTGCATCCGCGTCGTGCACATCGCGCCGGGCCCGATGTTCACCTTCACGACGTCGGCGCCGGCATCGAGGAGCGCCCGCGTCCCGGCCGCCGTGCACACGTTGCCGGCGATGATCGGGACCCGGTTGCCGACGACGGCCTTGACCGCCGCGATCGCCTCGAGCATCCGCCGCTGATGACCGTGCGCGGTGTCGAGCACGATCGCCGAGATCCCGATCTCGAGCAGCTGCCCGGCGAACTCCGGCGCGCGCGCCGAGATCCCGACCGCTGCCGCCACCATCAGCTCGCCGCTCGCGCCGAGTGCGGGCCGCAACAACTCGAGCCGCACCGCATCGTTGCGCGTGATCACGCCCACGAGGCGCCCGGCGCCGTCGAGCACGGGGGCCGCCTTGAGCCGCGCCTCCTCCATTTGCAGAAACGCGTCGCGGTTCGCGATGCCCGCCGGGAACGAGATCAGGCGGGGCGACATCAGCGCCGACGCGAGCGTGTACTGGTCGCGGTCGCGCAGATCCGAGTGCGTGATGATGCCGAGCGGCCGGCGCTCGTCGTCGACGACCACGACCAGATCGTGTGACCGCTTGCGGATGATCCCCTGCACATCGCGCAGCGTCGCCCGCGGCGAGACCGCGAGCGGCGTGTCGTAGCGCGCGTCCGCCTGGTGGATGTGCTTGACGATCCGCTCGACGGTGTCGAGCTCCATGTCCTGCGGCAGCACGCCGAGCCCGCCGAACCGCGCCATCGTCTCGGCCATCCGCTTGCCGGTGACCGCGTTCATGTTGGCCGACACGATCGGGTGGCTGCCCCCCGGGAAGTCCGGCGGCGACAGATCCGTGTCGAGCCGCGAGCCACCGTCGAAGTAGCCGGGGTTGATGAAGACGTCGTCGGTCGAGAGCTCGAGCTCTTCGTCGTGGGCGGGATGGAGGTAACGCAAGACCGCGAAGCTACCGCACCGCGCGTCGCGCGCGGGCCGTCACGAGCGCAGACTCCGCGATTTGCGGCTCGGCGCGCGTCGCGCCCGACCGAGAGGATCGTGCACGCGTTCCGCGGCCAGTGGAACGTCGACGAGCTTTTCCGCCGCGCCAAGAAGGGCGGGCATCGCCCGGAGGGGACCGTCGTAACCATCCGATGGATCGCTGCGGCTTCAGACGTAACCAGATCGGCCGACTCAGAGCAGCAGGCACGCGCACCAGCCGGACGTTCCGTGCGAGACGCACCGGAGCGCGAGGGCAGTCCCGATCGCGCCCTCGAGGAGGCCTGGCCTGGCTTGCCATCGCGCGCCGCCTTCTGACGGATCGCGGAGCGCGTCGTAATGCTGATACCCACCGAGGCCCGACCCGGGCGTCCGGCACGCCAGGGTTCGGCGATACCAGTACTCGGCTGCGTTCCGGAACAGCGGCAGGCCCGTTGCCTCGTACAGGGCCTGCAGGACGACCGCGATCCCCGCGGTCCCGGTTCCAAGGCTTGCATCGCTGGCGTGACACGCGAGCGGATCCGCGTCGGCGAGCTTTCGCCCGAACCGGACCGCAGCCTCGCGGTCGCGCTCGATTCCCGTCGCGCGCGAGACGCCGAGCAGCGCAGCGGCGACGCCAGCGCCGCCGAGCGCCCACGTGCCCGAGCCATGCACGGTGCCCTGTGCTGCGAAGTTGGCCGCAACGCCGATGATGTCAGTCGTGGCATCTCGGTCCACATCCGCGGCGAGCGTGCGGCCCCCAGCCTTCGCGAGCGGGAGCGCGCGTTTGACGCCCCCGCGTGCCGCCGCGGCGAGGAATCCGACGGCAGCCGCGGAGCCCTCCATGTTGCACAGCCTCCACCGCAATGGCCGGTCGCGGACATCCTCGGGCAACGTCTGGGCGCTGGGTGTCCAGCGCAGCTCGGACCCGGACCGGATCGCGAGGCCCTCGAACAACGCGACACACCGGGCGACGATCCGCTGACCGGAGCGCGTGCGCGACCGCGCGAGCCCGTAAACACCGAAGCCGGCGAGCCCGCCCGCAAATGGCGCGAGGCCGCCGTCCCACGGCGAGGCGAGCGTGTCGAGCACGGCCGCATCGATGGCGTCGAGCTCGATCGCGCGGGATCCGACCTGGGACAACACCCACGCGGAGCCGAGCAGGCCGTCGAAGAAGCTCGCATCCAGCTCGTCGAGCGCGGCCTGCGTCGCGTGAGTCCACGCGCGGCGTGCGTCGACGCGAACCCCGAGCTCGTGCGCCGCGAGCAGCAGCGCGGCCGCGCCCCGCAGCGAGCCGTCATCCGGCGTGGTCGCGATCGCGTCGGCGACGATCGCGGCGGCCACCTCGTCGCACTCCTGTGCGAGCGTGCGTGAGAGCTTCGGCCGTCGTCCCGCTGCCATGACAATGCACGATAGTCTCGAACGCGATGCACGTGATCGTCTCCCCATACACGAAGTACACCTGGGGACATCTCGTTCGCTGCTTGGCGGTCGCGGACGCCCTCGTCGCGCTCGGTCATCACGTGACCTTCGTGGGCGGTTCGGAAGCGCGAGACAAGGTGACCCGGGCCGGGCACCCGTTCGTCGAGCACGTCTCGATCGAGCGCCAGGATCGACTCGAGCCCGAGACGCGAGATCGGCCAAACGTTCGTGCGTGGTGGTCGCGGTCGCTCGCGGCAGGGCGCAAGCTCCTACGTCAGCTCGCCGCCGATGTCGTGCTCACTGATCTGCAACCGTTGCTGAACGTGGCGGCGGCTCTCGAGTGCGTCCCATCAGCCTCGCTACTGAACCTCGAGCTCGTGCAATCCCCGCTGGGAGCCTGGCTTCCCGCCCTCGACGCGATCTTCGCGAGCATCGAGCTGCCGCGCTGGGCGGCCGCGCGCGTGTTCGGCGACAGCTTGATCGTCTGCGACGCACCCGACGTGATCGGCCTGCGCGATCTCGCGCCACCGCTCGCGGCCCGGATCTCCAGCTCGGTCCGCGAGGTCCGGTTCGTCGGGCCGGTGCACGGGCCCGACGGACCGCGCTGGTCGCTCCCGCGCGGCACGCGCACGCGCACGCGCGTCATCGTCTCGTTCGGCGAGAGCGGTGGCGATGCGGTCCTCGGCCCGGTTCTCGAAGGGTGCGCCGACATCGACGCGGATTTCATCGTGGTCGGCAAGCCGCGTGCTGCGACCGCCCATGGAGGGCGCGCGACCGTGACCTTCGTCGACTTCCTACCCGAGTTCGCGAACGAGTTGTGTCGCGCCGACGCCCTGATCACCCACGGCGGGCACGGGACTCTGGTGCAGGCACTGCGCACCGGGATCCCGACCTTGGTCGTTCCGACGACGCTCGAACGCGAGCTCAACGCGCAGCGTCTCCGCGGTGTCGGCGAAGTCGCGCCGCCGAACCGGAGCCAGGTCCGCGCGACGATCGGCGCGCAGCTCCTCACCTTGCTCCACGACCGCTCGCGCGACTCGGCGCGCGAGCGGCTCGCGACGTCGTTGTCGGCGCTCGGCGGCGCGAACAGCGCGGCGGTTGTCATCGATCAGCTGGCGCGCGCGTCACTTCCCGAGTCCTGGCGATAGGCAGGTCGGGTCGTCGTGCGCGAGCTCGCGCGGGAGCAGGGCATTGCCGTCGAACCGGTACGGGACGCGGCACCGCACCAGGTGGTCGAGCTCCTCGAGCGAGCGCCTGGGGCGGCGAAGGTCCCACCGGACCACGCGACCATCGTCGCCGGCCGACAGCAACGAGCTGCCGTCGGGCGTGAACGCGAGGTGCGTCGCAGCCCCGCGATGGCTCGGTAGCACGAGCAGCAGGTGGTACGTGGCCGCGTCCCACACCCGGACGGTACCGTCGTCTCCGCCGGTTGCGAACACCACGCCGTCGCGCGCGGCGGCGATCGCGACGACCGTGGCCCCTCCGGTCGCCAGCGACGACAGCACGCGACCGTCGCGGCTCCACACGCGGGCCTCTCGATCGTCGCTGCTCACGAGCCGGCCGTCCGGCAGGAAGACGATCCTCCAGATGAGGCCCTTGTGTCCCTCCAGCAAGATCGCGTCCGCGTGATCGTCCGCCCATAGCTGCACGTTGTTGCCGTCCCGGACGGCGAGCCCCGTGGCGTCCACCGCGACCATGTACGGTGGGGCCTCGCCGCGAAGGTGCCTCGTGATCTTGTGCAGGCCGAGATCGATCACCGGAAGGTCGGTGACGTCGGGATCCTCCCGGTCAGAATAGGGGATGACAAACCGGCCCGCGGGATCGAATGCGAAGTCCGCAGCCACGAAGGCAATCGCGAAGTGCGCCAGCTCCACACCTTCGGTCGTCCAGATCCGGATCACGCGATCGCTTCCCCCGGTCACGATCGAACGTCCGTCCGGCGTGAACGCGGCCGTGGCGATCCCGCTCTCCGCCAGGCGTCGAATCGGCGCACCGTCGGGCATCGAGCGCAACGACGCGGAGCCTTTCGTGGCGAACGCGTCGCGAGACGTCGTCTCGATCGTGAGCAGCGTGCGTCCGTCCGGTGCGATCCGCACCCTCTTCACGGGTCCGACGTCGAGCCGGGCAGGTGGTGTGGAGCCCTTCACGGTACCGATCGCGATGCCGTCCAGACCCGCGGTGACCCACCACCGGCCGTCGGGCGTGATCGCGAGCTCGGCGATCTTGCCGTCGTGGGGGTGGCTCGTCCGGCCGCGGCGGGCGCGGTCGAGATCCCAGCGCCGGATCGTGCCGTCGAAGCCGGCGGTGACCAGCACCTGGCCACCCGGCTCCCAGCCGGCGTGAGGCGTCGCCGTGCTACCCTCGAGGGCCGCGACCAACGTGCCGGAGACGTCCCACACGCGGACCGTGGCGTCGAGTCCCGCCGTCGCGAGGAGGTTGCCGTCGGGCGAGAACTTCACCGACCGCAACGTGGCGGTGTGGCCATCGAGCCTGGCGACGAGCTTTCCGGTGCGGACGTCCCACAGCTGCGCGTTGCCGGCGCCGCCCACGGACGCGACCGTCCGTCCGTCCTTCGCGATGTCGATCGCCGTCACCCGCGTGGTCCCGTCGAACCGCCGGACCAGCGTGCCGGTGCCGGCGTCGCACACGACGACGTTGCCATCGTTCGAGCCGGTCACGACGAGCTTCCCATCGGCGGAGAACTGGATGGCCGCGATCCCATCGTGCTGCCCCGTGCACTCGGCGAGCTGGGCAGCGGTCGCCGCGTCCCAGATCCGAACGACTCCGACCGCGTCCCCGGTGGCGACGCGACGGCCGGGGGGATCGAATGCGGCGACCATGATCGCGTCGTCGTGGACCAGCACGCCGCGCGGGCTCCCATCGTCGAGGTCCCACAGCCGGGCGGTAGGACCGTAGGAGATCGCGACGTTGCCGGTCGAGTTGCCGCCGACACCGACGCTCGGCCACACCGTGCGGACAAAGGCGGTCGGGTAGCCGACGTGCGTCCTCCAGCGCGGCGAACCGTCGCGCCCGGTGACGATCAGGTCTCCGTGGTCGTCGATCGTGACGAGCCGGTCGCCGACGGGGGCCACATCGACCTGGTGCGATTCCACCGTAATACTGATCGGTGGACCGGTGCGGACGTGCGTGGCGAGGTCCCAGCTCTGCGCGCTGGTCCTGTCCATGAACACCGCGGTCCGGTCGTCGAACTTCGCGACCTGGATCGCGCTGGACTGCCGCGCCAGCACGCCGATCTGGCTCTCGAGCGACATCGTCGCCCGCGCGATCAACAGATCGGCCGCCGGGCCGGTCGCACCCAGCCGGCGCGCCTCCGTCAGGTAGACCAGGCCGCTGGCGGCGTCATCCGCCACGATCGCGAGGCGGCCGCGCTCCTCGAGGTTTGCCGCCAGGCTGCGCAACGCATTCGCGCGTTGGTAGGCGAGCAGGACGATGCCCGCCACCAGGACCGCGAACGCGCCGACCACGATGCCGTTACGACGCCGACGCCCCGAACGCCAAGCTCGCTCGCTCGCATCGGCGAACGCGGCCTCGACCGGCGTGACTCCGAGCTCGGCGTGCGCGCGCCAGTGGCGCAGCTCGTCGAGCGCATCACCGCGCCACAGCAAACCGACCGGGCGCCCGCCGTCCCAGAGGCGCGCCGCGGTCGCGAGCTGGCGCTGGATGCGTGCGCCGGCGTCATCTTCGCGCCGCCACTGGACGAGACGCGGCCACGCAGTGACGAGCGCCTCGTGGATGATCTCGACGAGCTCGCCCGCATCGTCGTTGCGCGACACGATCAGCCGGGCCGCGAGCAAGTGCTCGACGACCTTGGTGGCGGCCGGCGAATCGCGGAGCGCCACGATCAGCTCTTCGCGTCCGATCAGCGCGCGCGTGCCCTCCGCCGTCAACAGGCGGCGAAACGCGAGGCGCACGAGCCGTCGATCCGGTGCCGACAGCCGATCGACGACGCCGTCGGCGTACTGGACGAGCGCGCCGCTGACTCCACCGATCCGGCGGTACGCGTCGCGCGTCAGCCTGCGGAAGTGGCGATCGCGCTGCTCCCACAGCGCGGCGGCCGCGAACGCCAGTAGCGGCAGCGCGCCGGGTTGACCCGCGACGTCGCTCGCGATCGTCCGAGGCAGCGTCGGGTCGTCGAAGTCGAACCCGCGCCGTCGTGCGGGAACGGCGATGATCCGCTCGAGCTCCTCGAGGCCAGGGACGCGCAGGATCTGAAGTGAGCGCGCGAGCATGCCCCGCCACGGCGCGAGATCTTCGATGCGGCACAGAAAGTCGTCGCGAATGCCGAGGATCACGCGGAGGTTCGGGGCGCGGGACGCGATGGCAAGCGCCTCCGCGAACCTCACGCGTTGCGCGTCGTCCGCGCAGACCGTGAACAGCTCCTCGGCCTGATCGACGACGATCACGACGGTCTCGCCGAGTCGTTCGGCCATCGCCACGAGCTGCGCGGCGAGCTCTGCCGGCGCCGGCTCGCTCCGACCGAGGATGGAGGACAGCGCCGCGAAGGGGTCGCTTCCGGGGCGTATGCAGCGCGCTGACCACCCCGCCGGGAGGGCGCACGCGACGCCAGCCGCGAGGAACGAGCTCTTGCCGACTCCCGATGGACCGACGACGACGACCGTAGACTGCGTGCGCAGGCGGTTGACGAGCTCCACAACCTCGCGTTCGCGGCCGATGAAGGACGCGTGGTCGTCCGCGGTGAACGCCGACAGTCCCGGATACGGCGAACGTTCGTCGTCCTCGACGAGCGCCGCGTGGGCCGACAGGTCGATCACGTTGTCGGCGAGCCAATCCCAGACGCCGTCGACCTCGAGCTCGAAGCCGCGCGGTGGGGCGACGTACCGTGCCGAGTCGGTGGCGAGTCCGGGCCCCCCCAGCAAGAACATCTGCTCCGGTTCACCGGCGGCCGGCGGCGCGACGTGCACGACCGGTGACATCGCCAGCAGCCGGGTGCCGTCAGCATCCAGCAGGATGATCCGACCGGTCGCGTCCGTCGGGACGGGATACGCGGGTCGGACGCTCGAGGCATCGGATGTGACGCCGACCCACATCTCGAGCCCGGTCGCGACCTCGCGCGCGACCTCGTAGTCGAGCAGCCAGCCGAGGCCGTCAAGCGCGACGGCGAGCTGTCCGACCTTCGCGACCGCCGCTTGTTGCTCGACGCTCGCGCCGCCGGTCACGACCCCGAGCGGAGTCTCGCCGCGCACGAGCCCTCGAAGCGCGCCAACCGCCTCGCCACCCTCGAGGAAGCCGACGAACTCGGGGATCGGCCAGCCCTCGGGGCGGCCGGCAAACGGATGCGTCAGCTCCACCGCGAGCTCGAGCCACTCCTCCTCGCGCAACGGGCGGCGCCGTAGCTCGCGGATCAGCTCGAGCCCGGCAGTCGCATCGAGCTTGCCGAGCTGCGACCGGCACGCGATCGCGAGCGCACCGAGCCAGCGCGCGATCACGCCCGCCGAAGATGTAACGCGGTCGCCGACGCGAACCGGCGAGCGCGCCGCGGAGACCGCAGCGAGCGATCCGGCGATCGGACGCGGCGCGGCGGCTACCCACGCCGCCAGCCGCTCGACGGGGAGCTCGACGCATTCCTCGAGCTCGGTCGGCGGCACGATCGCCGCCCGGAACGCGAGGGCGAGCGCATTGAGGTCCGGGAACCGCTCGCCGGGATCCTTTGCGGTTGCACGCGCGAGCACGCTGTGGACCGCGTCCGGGAGCCCTGGCATCGCGGGCATCGGATCGTTCGCGTGGGAATCGAGGAGCTCGCTCAGCGTGGTCCCCGAGAACGCGCGGTTGCCGGTGAGCGCCTCGAACGCGAGCATCGCGAGCGCGTACTGATCGGTCCACGGCCCGACGCGAGACGCGTCGACCCACTGCTCGGGAGCCATGTAGATCGGAGAGCCGAGGATGTGCCCCTCCATCGTGAGACCAACGTGCGCCTTCACCGCGACGGTGTCGTCGAGGCCGGGACGCGTCTGTGCGAGGTCTTGTGGGGGATCGGTTTCGGGCACGCGCGCGGTCCCCGATTCCGACCGGGTGTCGTTGACGTCCTTCGCGATCCCGAAGTCCAGCAGCTTGGGGATCAGCCGGCCCGAGCGGGCGATCACCATCACGTTGGACGGCTTGATGTCGCGATGCACGATCCCCGCATCGTGAGCGGCCTGGACGACCTCACACAGGCGCTCCATGAGCGGCAGGAACCGATCGATCGGATACGGCCCCGAGCGCGCGATCTGCTCGTTCAAGGGTGTGCCCCGAACGAGCTCCATCGCGATCCACAGCAGCCCGTCCGGCTCGGCACCGAACGCGTAGATATGCGCGGCGTACGGGTGGTCGAAGCGCGACGCCAGCTTCGCCTCGCGAGTGAACCGGTCGATGATGGATTGGCTCGACGCGAGCGAGCTGCGGATCAGCTTGATGACGGCACGTCGATCGAGGCCACGCTGCTCGGCCTCGTACACCGCACCAAATCCGCCCTCCCCGATCTTGCGGCCGACGACAAAGTCACCGAGGACTCGATCCAAGGGGATTGCGGAGGTCACATCCATAAACCGCCAGAAACCGCCAGAAACCGCCAGCCGTCGGTTTCGATGGTGCGGCCACCCTAACAAAGCGTCAACCACCAGCGACATCATCCGCGTGAACCGCTTGAAGATCCTGGTCGCCCGTGCAGGCTGGCGTGTTACGTCGATGAAGACGGTTTCATGAGCATACTTTTCCTCGATCCAGTGTGTCCGCGGCCCTATGGTGCGAAGAGCCTTTCTCGTCCTGGCCTGGGAGGTACCGAAACCACGGTCGTCCGTGTGGCAGCCGGGCTTGCTGGCTCGGCGGCTGTTTCCATCGCCCAACACAACCGGGTCAAGAGCGTCTGTGAAGACGGCGTTGATTATCTGCGATTCGCAGATCTCGGCAAGGCGACGCGATACTCCAGCGTGGTCATCCTGCGCGCCCCCGAGGCTCTAGAGTGGGCTCGTCGCAGATTCCCAAGGGCCGAGCTATTCTTTTGGATTCACAACCCGTTGCCCGAGGAGGAATCGTTCACGAGACCGATCTTTTCAATCCGGCCAACGGTCATCTCCAACTCGCGCTGGCACGCGCGATCGACCCGCACGGTGCTGCAACGGCTACGTCGAAAGCCGCTTCCACCGGTCATCCACATCTACAATCCGATCGACGACCGTCTTCAGCCGGACGGCACGCGGTTCGACAACAACAGGTTACTGTTCTGCAGCTCACCGCATAAAGGATTCGATCTGGTGTTGCTTCACTTTCAGGCCGCGCAGCGAGAGATTCCAGAGCTACGCCTCAGAGTGACGAATCCCGGTTACCTGCCGATCGAACGATCTCTGGTTCGGTCGTTGCCGAACGTCACCGTTCTTGGCTCGTTATCGCACGCACAGGTAGTGGATGAGATGCGGAGCGCGCTCTGCGTCTTCTATCCGAATTTTCGGGTCCCCGAGACCTTTGGAATTATCTTTGCCGAGGCGAACGCCGTCGGAACGCCGGTCCTGGCGCACCGGTTTGGAGCCGCGCCAGAGGTACTCGATGAAAACCAGGTCCTCGATGCGAGATCCGTCACCGAAACGATCGAACGTCTGCAGCGATGGCGTGACGGAGCGCGACCAGTCGTCCGCGGAAGAGAGCCGTTTCGTCTCGCCAGCGTCGTACAGCGTTGGAAAGAAACACTCCGACTCTGATGAGGTGCCCGGGCGCACTACGTAGCAATGGGAGCCAGCAACTCGCCTTGTCGTTCGACGCGAGCGATGCTCCTAGCTATTTGGTGAAAGCTACTTCGAACTCACATCGTAGGACGAGTGTAGGTAGCCGCCGCACCACCCGCGACAGCCTGAAGCTGCTTGTCACTGATCTTCCGAATCGTGGTGCGGAGGACGGCGAGCTTCTTCTTGACGACTTTCTTCTTCTTCACTTGGGTCTCCCTGGTTAGTCCGCGTGGTTTGTCCGTGTGGCCACATACTAATTAACATGAACTCGGCCGCTCCGACCAGATCGATCGCGTGAGGTCCGGCCGGATCGTCGAGGTCGGACAGTTGAGCCCTCCCGCAAGCCGTGTGCGGGAAAGCCGCACACACGGTTTCTACGGGGGGCGTACGGAAACTCATAAAGAGGGAAAGTAAATCTACCAATGCCATCGGAACGCTCGGCTTCGCATGCGTGCTGATCAACAAGTTCGAGGTTCGCCTGCACGAGCTTTGCCCCGAGATGAAGTGGAGCTTCATCGAGCCCGACGACGCTGAATGACGTCCGCGATCCCGAGCGTCGACCCCTGATCACGGCGGTGCTACCGTGAGCTCGTGACGCGATCGGTGAAGCCGAAGATAAAGGAATATCATTACGGGCCCGACCCCGCGATCTTCGACCTCGTCAGTCGGATGGTGAAAGGCAAGGTTCGAATCCTGGAGGTCGGCGGCGGGCGATCGCCGTTTCCGCTGGCCACCGAGCACGTCGATTGGGGTGCGTGGCCGTCGCTACGAAACAAGCGCGCCCACCGCATCGACATCAACACCGAGCCGCTGCCATTTCGCGATAAGGCATTCGACTTCGTCTACTGTCGCCACACACTCGAGGACATCTACAATCCGTACTTCGCTGCTTCGGAGCTGCTTCGCGTCGCCAAGGCGGGGTACATCGAGACACCATCGCCGGTCGCGGAGTGCTGCACAGGGATCGAGGGCGGCGCGCCGTGGCGCGGGTACAGCCACCATCGCTCGATCATCTGGCCGGAAGGACGAACGCTGAAGATCTTGCCGAAGTATCCGATGATCGAACACCTGGGACTCACAGCGGTGACATCTCGACTCATCGAGGCGCTCAACGCCGGAGCGATCTTCTGGAACTCGTATCTGTTCTGGAAAGGCGCGTTCACGATCGAGTTGCTCGAGCATGACCGCGACTTTCGAGTCCACACCAACTACGGCAAGCTCGTGGCAAGCTCCCTCCAGCAGTCCGTGCGCAACAGTAACCGTGTCATCCGCATCGTTAGCAGCGGTCAACCTTGGCGGCAGCAAGCTCGCCGGTTGCACGACTTGATCCGTTGATGCACAACGAACCAGAGTCTCCTGAACCGAGGATCAAGTTGTGGAGAGAATCGTGATCGTAGACGTTGGCGTACGTTGGCGTTGACGTGCGACGTGGGGGTTGACGGCGACGGCGAGGGCGACGCGAACGTAGACGTTGACCTCGTCACCCGCACATCTTGGTCAGCGGGACGACGCGCTCAACCAACTCGATGCCCCACCGATAGCGATCCGCATCAACGACTGCCATCGCCGTCATCACGTCGAGGTGGGCCGCACACTCCATCGCTGAGCCCCGCGCCATGAAGTAGTGATGGCCGGCATCGGCCCGGGTGCGGCGCCCAACGTCCGTCGCGGGCTGGCGACATCACGCTCGTCCACGCATACCTCGGTCGCCGGCCACCACCGCTCTGGCTCGCGCGCCGCGCCGACGGTCGTTACCTGACGAACCGCGACGAGCTTCCCGACGAGCTCCGCACGCGTCTCAGACGCTGATCACGGTTTTGGCTTCGCGCGAATCACGACCTGGTTGTCCTTGATGACCACCTGGAAGTCGACGCCCTTCGCCTTGTGCTGCTCCATGATCTTGGGTGCCTGCGCGTTGATCGTCTTCAGCAACTTACCGAACGAGCCCGGCCCCGTTGCCTCGCCGACCACTTCCTTCGCCTTGACGTACTTCGCGTAGAGCGCGGTGACGTCGGCGTCGGTCATGCCGGGTGGTGGCCCGAGGCGTTCGGCGGGCGTGGCCGGTGCGACCGGTGCCGGCCGCGGGATCGCCTGGGTCGGCTGCGACGTCGATGGCGCGACCCGCTGTGGCGGCTGCGTGCTCGGCATTCGCGGGATGGCCTGCGTGGCGGCGGCATCGCTCGGCGCCAGCCGTGGCATCGCCTGGGTCGGTTGCGCGCTCGGCGCCGGCCGCGGCATCGGCGGCCTGGGGATCGCGGTCGTGACCGCGGCTTCGCTCGGCACCGGACGCGGCATCGCGGGGATCGGCTGCACGCTCGGCGGCCTGGGGATCGCCGTCGTGACCGCAGCCTCGCTCGGCACCGGACGCGTCGTCTCGCCGGGCGGCGCCGGCGGCCGCGGCATCGGCATCTGCTGGGTGCCCCCACGTGCGACTCCGCCGGGGACTGACACCGGCCGCGGGATCGCCTGCGTCTGCTGCGAGGTCGGCGACTGCGTCGGCCGCGTCGGTGCAGCGGCGGCCGGCTCTCGTGCGAACGGCCCGGCCATCGACTCGACCGGCACCGACAGGCCCGCCGACGCGCCCGGCATGACCGGGATCGGCCGCGCGCCCTGCGAAGCCGCGAACGGTCGCGCGGGTACGGTCGCCGGTGCCCGGGGTGCGGCCTGCGCCGCTGCGGCCGGCGGGAATGGCTCGCGATCGGTCGGTGGATCGAGCGCCGGCGCCGGCGGTGTGGGCTTCGCCTGCGCGACGGCTGGCTTGACGGGCTCGGCATCGTCGTTCGACACCGACGCGAAGTAGGCGTCGAGATCGAAGTCGTCTTCCTCGGCGATCTTGTGCGCGCCATCGGCAGGTCGGACGGGCCGCGTCGCCGCGCCGAGCTCGTCGGTGAAATCGGCGTCCGGCGCCGCCCCTTCGCGACGCTTGCGCAGCGCGAGCACCGCGTCACGGTCGCGCTTGACCTGGTCGCGCATCCGCTTGGGCATCGCCGCGAGGATCTCCTCGGGAATGTCCTCACCCGTGGTCGCCGCCTGCCGCGAGATCTTCGACAGGTTGCGGTGATACGTGCCGTTCTCGATCTGCTTGACAGTGCGGCGCCAGTACGAGTTGTACGATCCGAACTTCTGCTGCAGCGTCGCGAACCGGTACCGCAGCGCGGTGTTGCGGATCGACATCTGCGTGAGATCGCGGAGCTTGCGCTCGATGTCGCTGTGCAGGTGCGTCGGGGGCTGCTTCTGCATCCCGAGAAAATATTGCTCGTACAGCACCTTCACCCGGTCGAGTGTGGTGTCGAGAAGATCGAGAAGTGCCTCGATGACTTCTGCCTTCTCGGGCTCGTGCTGCGCGGACTTTGAAGCCACGTCCCGGGAAGATAGCAGTTTCTGCTATAGCGTCGGCGGTTCGTTTGGGTTGGTTCCGTCCCTTGTCATGTCCGTCGTCTACTTCCTCCTCCTCGTCGGCGTCCTCGTGGTCATCCACGAGTTCGGACACTTCGTTGCCGCGAAGCTGCTCGACGTCAAGGTGCTGCGGTTCTCGATCGGGTACGGACGCCCGCTCGTCCGCGTGAAGCTCCGCGAGACCGAGTACCAGATTGGCGCGTTCCCGGTCGGCGGCTACGTCCGGATCCTCGGCGTCGAGGGCCCCGACGACAAGACCGGCACGCGGGCCGACGCCGGCCGTAGCTTCGCGAGCCGCCCGCTCTGGCAGCGTCTCGTGATCGTGTTCGCCGGGCCGATGGCGAACCTCGTGCTCCCCGTGATCATCTACTTCGTGTTCTTCGCCGGCCACTCGATGCTGCCGGCCGCGGTGATCGGCGATGTCCTCGAGGGCGGCGCAGCGGCACGCGCCGGCCTCGAGCCCGGCGATCGCGTCCTCGAGATCGATGGCACGACGATGCGCTACTGGGAGGAGATCGAGGATGCGGTGCGCTCGGCGCCCGGCAAGGAGCTCCACCTCCGGATCTCGCGCAACGGCAAGGTCTTCGAGCGTTACGTGAGCCCGCTCGAGGAGACCGTGCGCAGCCGCGATGGCCAGGTGATCGTGCAGGGCCGCGTCGGCATCACCCACTCTCCGTTCGTCCCGCTCGTCGGCATCATCGACGGCCAGGCGCCGGCCGCGCGATCCGGCCTGCAGACCGGCGATCTGATCATCAGCGTCGATGGCCAGCCGGTGCGCAACTGGACCGACGTCAAACACGCGCTCGGTCGGTTCGCACGGCGGACCAGCATCGTGTACTTCCGCGGCACCGAGATCCCGGGCGTGCCGCAGGTCCACCTGCTCGCTGCCGGGTTCGCCGACTTGCTGCCCGAGACCCAGATCAACGCGACACTCGAGCGCCAGACCTATACCGGCCTCGAGCATGCGGAGATGTTCGTCGCCCAGGTCGATCCGGGATCACCCGCGGACAGCGCCGGCATGCAGCCTGGCGATCTCGTCGTCGCGCTCGACGACAAGCCGGTCGTCCACTGGCTCGACCTCGATCAGCGGCTGCAGGCCGAGCCGGACAAGCCGTTCAAGGTCACCTGGAAGCGCGCGGTCGCCGGCAAGACCGAGACGATGTCGACCGAGCTCACGCAGGTGTGGCGCAAGCAGCGCGACGAGTACGATCACACCGTCGCGCGGCTCGTGTTCGGTGCGCACCACGACGTCGATCGTGGACGCGGCGCGATGGTCGCGATCGATGGCCGCTTCGGCTACGCGCTGACCAAGGCGCTCGAGCGCACCGGCGAGACGATCTCGACGATGACGCGCGGCTTTACCCAGATCCTCGCGGGTGACACGCCGGGCGAGGCCCTCGGCGGTCCGCTGATGATGTACACGGTCGCCTCGGTCTCCGGAAACCAGGGCTGGGACAGCTTCCTGCTGATGCTCGCGCTGATCAGCGTCAACCTCGGCCTCATCAACCTGCTGCCGATCCCGATGCTCGACGGTGGTCACCTCCTGGTGTTCGCGATCGAGGGCGCGCGGCGGCGACCGATCTCGGCGAAGACGCGCGAGCGCGTGCAGCTCGCCGGGCTGATCGTCGTTGGCCTCATCACGATCCTCGCGCTTCGCAACGACGTGATGCGGTTCTTCTTCCAGTGAAGATCCTCGGCATCGATACCGCGACGTGGACCGCCGGCGTAGCCGTGATCGACGACCACGCGACGCTCGCCGAGCATCGCGAAATTCGCGCCGCCTCACCGAAGGGCGAGCGCAGCGGCCGCAGCGCCGACCTCCTCGTCACGATCGACGACGTGTGCCGGCGCGCTGGTGTCGCACCCACCGAGCTCGATGCGATCGCGATCGGCGCCGGCCCGGGCTCGTTCACCGGGCTGCGGATCGGGATGGCGACGGCCAAGGGGATCGCGTTCGCGGCGCGGCGGCCACTCTGGGCGGTGTCCTCGCTCGCCGCGCTCGCGCGTGACGCCGCGACGCACCTCGCTCTCACCCCCGAGGCCGGTGAGCCCGATCGTGTGCTCGTCGCCGTGCTCGACGCCCGCCGCGCGGAGGTCTTCGCTGGCTGTTATCTCGACGGCGTGCTGCTCGCTCCCGAGCGCGTGCTCGCCCCAACCGAGCTGTCCGCATGGGTGCAAGAGCTTGCCCGCGACCGGCCGACGAGCTTCGCCGGCGACGCGCTCGGCGCGTTCCCCGATCTCCTCGCCCCGCTGGCCAAACGTTGGCTGCCGATCGCCACGCCCTCGGGGGTCGCAGTCGCGCAGCTCGCGCTCGCCGGCGCACGCGTCGACGTGCTGACCGACGGCACGCCGACATATATCCGGCCCTCCGAAGCCGAGGTCATGTATCCCGATGGCGTCCCCGGCGCCCTCCCCGGTTCGCGTACGCGCCGGCCCTGACCGAGTGCAAACAACTGCGGGGCTCGATGCGAAACGCAGGTTTGCGGCGCTGCGCTACCTCTCGTGTCGCCCGCTCTGACCGGAGACGATTGCCGTCGCCGGATCGACGGTCTATCGTAGAGGGGTCTGGTGGACCTATCTGGAGGATGCGTGAGCGCAACGACCGAGGGTACGAAGCAATCTCTCCTCGACGAACTGACCGCCGAACACCGGCGCCTCGATGAACAAGTACAGCTTCTCGAACGCCGACGAGCGCTGACCCCCGCCGAGCAGGTGGAGATGAGTCGCCTCAAGAAGCAGAAGCTCTTGACCAAGGATCGGATCGCGCGACTGTCGTGATCTTGGCGTGATCGGCCCGGGGTGGCGCGGTCTCGAGCTCCCGGGCAAGCTGTGCCAGTGGAGCTGACGTCCGAGCAAATCGAGAAGATGCGGGCGATCGGGCTGGTGCTCGATCGCGGCGGCACGCTCTGGCACGAGGGATCGGCGGTCACGCATCCCCGGCTCCGGCAGGCGCTGCTGCGGTGGCTCGACGTGCTTGATAACGGGCGCGACATCGTGCGGCTCGACGCGCATCGCTATGCGTACGTCGACATCGAGGACGCGCACCTGCGGGCACGGTCGGCGCGCTGGGACGGCGATCGCTGCCACGTGTTGTGGGACGACGACCAGGAAGCGGAGCTCGACTACGGGTCGCTTCACCAGGCCGCGGATCACGCGCTCTACGCGCGCGCGGTGGGCCGGTTGCGAGGCCGAATTGCGGGTGCCGCATATCACGCGGTCGCGGAGCACATCGTCGAAGCGGGTGCCGGCTTCGCACTGGTCGCGGCAGGTCAACGCTGGCCGATCGCCGACGCGGCGTGACCGCACACCGCCGCGCCAGCGCTCGTGTCGGCCCCGCTCAGCCTTTTGCTGGCTCGCTCCATCTCGGGCTCTCGCGGGCTGTACGACACATGGTCCGGCGCTTGCGTGTGGTGTGGTGCATGAAGCGCCTCGCATGCTCGTTCGTCACCCTGTTCGCGGCATGCGGAACGGATGCGCGCACCGAGCCCACCGACGAGGAGCTCGATGACATCGCGATGTCGGTCGCCTCGACGGTACGGCCGCAGGGCGGCGGGGGCGAGCTTGGCGCGATGATCGACGTCGGCGTGATCGCTCGCGGCGGGATGCCCGCCGGCTTCGCCCCGGACCCAACCGGCCTCGTGACCGGCCAGCACCTCGGGCTCGCGTATCGCTACCAGCTCGAGTGCCGTGACGCGCATAACCGCGTGCTGCCGCAGTGCGGTTCGGGGACCGAGAATGCCGACGTGAGCGTCACCTGGGCCGGTTTGCTCGACCTGCCGTACCTCGTGATGGTGATCGAGCGCGACGGCGCGTGGATCCTCAACGACATCACGCCGGAGCTGCTGCGGCTCGACGGCGAGGGCCACATGACCTACGAGAGCCGGGTCGCCGACGCGAACGGTGTGACGTCGACCTATCACCTCGACTACGACGCGAGCCACCGCGCGATCATGATCGCGCCGAACGACCGCTGGCCGCGCTCGGGCAGCGTCCGCTACGACATCGTGGCGACGCGCACGCGGACGACCGACACGACCGAGACCCGCGAGTTCGTCGTGACTGCCGAGCTGCGGTTCAGCGCGAGCGGGCTCGCCACGATCAGCCTCGACGACACGCACGCCTACGAGCTGAGCCTCGCCACCGGCGCGGTCACGCGCGCTGACTGACCGGGCGCCGTCGCCCGTCCGGCGCCCGGTCCGCCCGATATTTCGAGAGGGTCGGCATCTCGAGGCTCGCAGCACTCAGCACGTCGGTCACCACGGAGGGCGTCGCCGCGGCGTACGCCGTGAACTTCGGCGCGACCTACGAGCAGGTGCGCGCTGAACTACAGCATCAACCTGACGACCGGCGCGGTCGCCAAGCTGTAGCCGGGTGACCAGCTACTCGGCGGCTGGGACGGTCGCGCAGTGCGGCGGATCCTTCGCCGGGATCCCCGGCCACCGCGTGCCGCCGCAGCTGTGCGCCTTGAACTGGTTGTAGATCAGGCACTCGTGCGGCGTGCCGTTCGCGAGGTTGCCGTCGTCGTCATCGACGGCGAGCATCGCGCCGTACCACTGCCGGCGCGTCTGCGCGATCGCGATCGGGCGCAGCATCAGGCGCTTCAGCGGCTCGCCCGTGAAGCCTTCGCGCTCGAGGTCCGTGAAGATGTCCCAGACCACCGCGCCGAGCAGGTGACCGGCAGCGTGGACCTCCTGCTTCTTCGGATCGAAGCACTCGAAGGCGGGATCGTCGAGGTCGCGGACCGGCTTGCCGTTCGTGAAGAACCCGGGCGCGAGCAGCGGGCTGCGCGTCTGGACGAACGAGATCAGATCGCCGATGAACTCGCCGAGCGCGCCATCGATCGCGGCGCCCGGGGCGTGGGCATCGAAGCCGTGCCCCCACTCGTGCGCGACGACGTCGAAGATCCGGCCGGTGTTGTTGCAGCCGTTGCCGGCGATGAAGAAGTTGATCGAGCTGCCGTTCCAGTACGCGTTGCAGGTGTGCGGGCGGTTGACGTTCGCGACGACGGCGTGCTCCATCCACGGCAGATCGGGAAACACCGTCGCCACGAAGCGATTCGTGGTGTTGACGGCGCGGAACACGTCACGCTCCTCCGGCGACGACCGGGTCTCGGTCCACTCGAGGGCATACGGTGCCTCGGGGCGCATCATCCCGACGAACGTCGCGTTCGGACCGGCGAGGTTCAGCACGTCGACGTAGGCGCCGTGGAGGTTCGCGTTGACGATCAGCGGGCCGGCCTCGCCGCGGAACGCGAAGGCACCGGTCGAGTCGGTGAACGTGGCACCACGTGCGGAGCGCAAGCGGAGGTGGGCGGCCGGTAACGCGATGACAGCGTCACCGACGGTGCGCTCGTCGACGTGGTTCGTCGCACGCCCCCCGTAGTCATATCGGTTCGCGTCGTGTCCCGCGAGGAGCTCACCGTCGTGCGCGTCGACGAAGACCACGGCCTGACGCTCGCCCCGCCACGCCGTGACCTCCCACGCGAGCCGATACTGCACGCGCGCGCCATCACGCGACCGCTCGGGCAAGATTGCGAGCCGCGCGGTGTCGTGGTCACCGCTGCGCGGCGCGTCCAGCACGGCGCGAACGATCGCGGCGGCAGCGACGCGGCCGATCGTCGGCGTGGTCGCGACATCGCCGACCGGGAACGTCGCGCCCTGCACCAGCACGAGGCGGCCGTGCGACACGGTGAGCCCGAGGTGGCCGCCGATCACGGGCAGGCCGCGATGGCGCTGCGCGAACATGATCGATGCCAGCTCGCGATCGAGCCCCGCGCCGTCGATCACCATGCCGTCGCCGACGAGCTCGGTGGTTCCAAACAGCGCGGCATGCTCGGCGACGAATGCGCGCGCCGCGGCCTCGAGCGCGGGCTCGGTCGCCGTGTCCGGAAGCTCGATCCCCGATCCGCGCAGCGACCGCAGCGTCTCGAGCGCTGGGTCGAAGTCGAGCTCCCAGGTCCCGGGGTGGAGCGCGAGGAAGCGCTGTGCTGGCGGTTGCTGCACGAGGTGCAGCTGCGCCACGGCAGCCGCGAGCGTCGCGTCGTCGGCGTGCTCCGACGGTGGCTCGCCGAGCGTGAACGTGGGTGTCGGCGATCCACAGCCGACCA
>JBKJUF010000702.1:0-13119 GCA_046590445.1 Kofleriaceae bacterium | reverse complement strand
GCAGAGCTTCACCTCGCCGGAGTAGCTGCAGATGATGTTCGACGGCGAGACGTCGCGGTGGATGATGCGCAACGGCCGGTTGCGGCTATCGACCGCGGAGTGGGCCGCGTGCAGCGCCGCGCTGACCTCAGCGCCGATATACGCCGCGTGCTCCGCGGGGATCGGCTTCTTCTTGGTGCGGCAGCGCTCGAGCACCGTGCGCATGTCCTTACCGTCGACGTGCTCCATCGCGATGAAGTACTCGCCGTGCGCGCGCGCGAACTCGTAGACCCGCGCGATGTTCGCGTGGCGCAGCACGCTCGCGATCTTCGCCTCGTCGACCAGCATCTGGATGAAGTCGTCATCCTCGGCGAGGTGCGCGAGCACGCGCTTGACGGCGACGAGGTGAGGCTGCCCGGTCGCGTCGAATGTCTTCGCGCGATAGATCTCGGCCATCCCACCGAATGCGATCCGGTCGAGGAGGTGGTAACGCCCGAGCTGCTGAGCCCTTCTCACCGCTCGCTGAGGGTAGCCCGCCATGTTCGCGTCGCATAAGGGGTACATGTCGTACCCACGTGCGATCTCGCTGAGATCCGCTAGTATCGAGCCATGTCTCGAGCCCTGGTCGTCCTCGGTGCACCTCTCCTCGCAAGTCTGCTCGCCGTCGTTGCCTGCTCGAAGTCAGCGGGCACCAAGGAGAAACCGGACGAGGCGATCGGCGCCGGCGGCGACAAGATCGCGGTGCCCAAGGGCGGGGCCGAGGGCATGGTGACCGGCGCCCCCCGCGAGGTCGTCAAGGTCGACGAGACCCGGTTCCGGCTGTCGGCCGAGGAGGGCCAGCTCGCGATCGAGAATCCTGCCGGCGCCAAGGCGGGCAGCGAGTCGGTTGTCAGGATCGTCGTGACCCCGGGCAGCGAGTACAAGGTCAACACCGAGTTCCCGACGAAGCTGACGCTCGTGACCCCGCAGGGCGTCACGATCGCGAAGGCCGAGCAGAAGGCCGGCGGCCACGACAAGGCGAAGGGCGACGCCGACAAGTTCGAGGAGAGCGGGCTCGCGTTCCTCGTCAAGGTCACACCGTCGCAGAGCGGCAGCTACACGATCAACGGCAGCTTCAAGTTCGCGGTCTGTGACAAGGCCGGCAGCACCTGCCTCGCGAAGAAGGAACCGATCGCGATCCAGGTCGCGGCGCAGTAGCGCCCGCGTGGCGCCGGCGTGGTGATAGGTTCAACAGCGATGGCACCGGACTCCACGCCCTCGCTGGTGAAGGATCTGCTCGTCGGTCTCGGTCAGTCCGTACGCGATGACTTCACACGCAACCGCCGCGTGATGTCGTTCGCCGAGTACCTCGACCTCGTGGTCGCGGAACCGCGCCGCCAGCTGCGGTCGTCGACCCAGTACATCGTCGACTGCTTCGATCACTACGGCAGCTCGAGCGTGAAGTATCCGTGGGGCGAGGTGCGGCGGTTTCATCTGTTCGACGCGCCGTGGGCCAATGGCGAGGACCGGCTGTTCGGGCAGGAGCACGTCCAGAACTCGGTCTACCGGGTGATGCGCAGCTTCGTGCAGGATGGTCGGCCGAACAAGCTGATCCTGCTGCATGGTCCGAACGGCTCGGCGAAGTCGACGTTCATCCGCTGCCTCGGCCGCGCGCTCGAGCACTTCTCCACGCTCGAGGAGGGTGCGCTCTACCGGTTCTCGTGGATCTTTCCGGCGTCAAAGCACACCAAGGGTGGCATCGGCTTTGGCGGCGAGAAGGGCGTGCCTGCACCGCTCGAGAATGCGGACTCGTTCGCGTATCTCCCCGATGACTCGATCGACGCGCGGCTTCCCGACGAGCTGCGCGATCACCCGCTGCTGCTCGTACCGAGCGTCGAGCGCCAGAAGCTGATCGATACCGTGCTCTCGACGTCGCCTGGTGCGTCGTTCAACGTCAGCGACTACCTGCGCCAGGGCTCGCTGTCGCCGAAGAACCGCGGGATCTACGACGCGCTGCTCGCGAGCTATCACGGCGATTACATCCAGGTGCTGCGCCACGTCCGCATCGAGCGCTTCGAGGTCTCGCATCGCTACCGCACCGCGTGGGTCACCGTCGAGCCGCAGCTCTCGGTCGACGCGACCGAGCGCCAGGTCACGGCCGATCGCACGCTCTCCGCGCTGCCGCCGTCGCTGCAGTCGGTCTCGCTGTTCGAATACGGTGGCGAGGTCGTTGGCGCGAACCGCGGCATCATCGAGTACGACGACCTGCTGAAGCGGCCGCTCGAGCACTACAAGTATCTGCTGACGACCGTGGAGCGAGCCGCGCTGTCGATGCAGAGCTCGACCTTGTTCCTCGACCTCGCGTTCATCGGCAGCTGCAACGACATCCACCTCGCGGCGTTCCGCGAGATCCCCGACTTCCAGAGCTTCAAGGGGCGCATCGAGCTCGTGCGGGTGCCGTTCATCCTCGACGTTCGCCACGAGGAGGCGCTCTACCAGGAGCGGCTACGCGAGGCCGCCGGCACGCGCCACATCGCGCCGCACACCGCGTACGTCGCGGCGCTGTGGGCTGTGCTGTCGCGGATGCGCAAGCCGCAGGCGGAGCGATTCCCGTCGTCGCTCGCCGAGGTGATGGGGAAGCTGTCGCCGCTCGACAAGGTCGAGCTCTACTCGACCGGCCAGGTCCCGGATGACCTCACGCCCGATCGCGCGCGTGAGCTCGCCTCGCACATCAAGGTTCTCTGGCACGAGAGCGACACGTATCCGATCTACGAGGGCAGGGTCGGCGCCTCGCCGCGCGAGATGCAGACCGTGCTGCTCGCGGCCGCGGGATCGACCCGCTACGAGTACATCTCGCCGCTGATCGTCCTCGACGAGATCGTCGAGCTCACGAAGCAGGCGAGCCTGTACGAGTTCCTGCGCCAGGACGTCCAGCCCGGCGGCTACCACGACCACAAGAAGCTCGCCGACGTCGCGCGCGGTCGGCTCTTCGATCGGATCGACGACGAGGTCTGCGCCGCGGTCGGGCTGGTCGAGGAATCCGAGTACCACCGCGTGTTCGACCGCTACGTCAATCACGTGATGCACATGCTGAAGAAGGAGAAGGTCCGGCATCCGCAGACCGGCCGGATGGAGGATCCCGACGACGGGATGATGAAGGAGGTCGAACGCACCCTCGAGATCAGCGGCCGCGCCGAGGAGTTCCGCCAGAGCCTGATCGCGAAGATCGGCGCGTGGTCGCTCGACCACCGCGGCCAGAAGCCGGTGCTGCACGAGATCTTCTCCGACCTCCTCCGCAAGCTCCGCGACGCGTACTTCGAGAAGCACCGCAAGACGATCTCCAAGGGCATCTCGGACCTCGTGATGCTGCTCGCGGGCAACGAGGGCAGCCTGGCCGCCGAGCCGCGCAGCCGCGCCGAGACCGCGCTCGCGACGCTGACGACCAAGTTTGGCTACTCGCGGGAGTCCGCCCGAGATCTCGTCGGCGCGCTCGCTTCGATGCGGTATCGGTGATCCGGCTTGGCGCCCCCGGGCCGAGATGGAGCGAGCCAGCGGATGCAGGCGAGTGAGGCCCGTAGGCCCGGGGCGTACACGGCCGGCCCGAAATGGACCGTGACAACGCCGGCACCGCGAACTTGATGCGATCTGGCTCGCTGCGTATCCTCGGATCGATCATGCAGCGGGGGACTCCGATCGGCTGGCTGGCCGTGCTCTGCACGCTGGCGATCACGATGGGCGTCGCCGTGGCCGAGCCGAAGATGCTCAAGGGTCCGTACCTGCAGGATCTCGCGCCCACCTCGATCACCGTGATGTGGCAGCTCGAGTCCGCGGCGACCGCGCGGCTGGTCGTGACCGGGCCGGGCGGCGAGCGCGTGTACGAGGTCGAGGCTGCGCGGCTGAGCGAGGCGGCGGTCACCGGGCTGACGCCGTCGAGCCGGTATCGCTACCGTGTCGAGATCGCCGGGCAAGCGTGGGACGGCGAGTTCGCGACCGCGCCGCCGATCGGCAAGGACATCCCGTTCTCGTTCGCGGTGCTGGGCGATACCCGCGACGGCATCGAGCCGCACCGCCGCGTGACCCAGCGGATCGCGCAGGACGTGCCGGACTTCATTCTCGGGACCGGCGACATGGTCGACGACGGTTCGCGCCAGGATCAGTGGCAGCAGTTCTTCGATGTCGAGAACCCACTGCTCCGCAACAACGTGTACTTCCCCGCGGTCGGCAACCACGATCGCCAGGGCCGCGGCCGCACCGCCGATACCTACCGCGCGTACTTCTCGGTCCCCGAGAACGGCAACGACACCGAGCGCTACTACGCGTTCACCTACGCGACCTCGCGCATCCTCGTGCTCGACTCCAACGTCTACAGCTTCGCGCTGACCGACCAGACAGCCTGGATCGAGCGCGAGCTGATCGCGGCACGCCAGGACCCGGACATCCGCCACATCTTCGTCGTGATGCATCACCCGCCGTTCTCGATCTCGCTGCACGGCGGCAATCGCGAGCTGCGCGACCGCTGGGGGCCGCTGTTCACGCTCTATCAGGTCAGCGCCGTGTTCTCCGGCCACGACCACGTCTACACGCGCGCCGAGCGCGACGGCGTCCGCTACTTCGTGTCCGGGGGGGGGGGCGCGCCGCTCTATCCCAAACGTCCGCGCGACCCGGTCGACATCGCGGCGGTGAAGAAGTTCGAGCGCGTGTTCCACTACCTGCGGGTCAACGTGACCGGCCCGGCGATCGAGATCAGCGCGATCCGCTCGGACGGTACGACGATCGAGACCACGACGTGGAGCGAGGGTCCGCCGATGGAGGCCGAGGCTCCGGCGTCGAAGATCGTGGCCACCGGTGCACCGACCACGATGACCGCCACGCTGCCGCGTCCCGCGCAGGTCGCGAAGCGCGATAGCTCGGCGATGTGGATCGCGTTTGGTGGCGTCGGCCTGCTGCTCGCGGCCGCGGTCGTCGTGCTCACGCTCAAGCGGTGACGTATGATGCCGCCGTGGCAACGGCCGGCATCGTGATCATCGGCGACGAGATCCTGAGTGGGAAGTTCGCCGACGAGAACGCGCAGTTTCTGATCGGCGAGCTCCGCGCGCTCGGCGTCGATCTGCGCCGGATCGTGATGATCCCCGACGAGGTCGACGACATCGCCGCGACCGTCACCGACTTCGCGCGCCGCTTCGATCACGTGTTCACGTCGGGCGGTGTGGGCCCGACCCACGACGACGTCACGATGGAGGGCATCGCGCGCGGTTTCGGCACCCGCGTCGTCCGCCATCCCGAGCTCGAGGGGAGGGTCCGCGCGTACTGGGGCGCGAAGCTGGCGGAGCCCAATCTTCGGCTCGCCGACGTGCCCGAGGGCTGCGAGCTGGTCTATTCACTGGCAAGCAGGGGGTCACTGGCAAGCAGGGGGTCACTGGCAAGCAGGGGGCAGGACCAGATCTGGCCGGTCGTCGCGTATGGAAACGTCTACATCCTGCCCGGCGTGCCGGCGCTGTTCCGTCGCAAGTTCGTGGATATCCGCGATCGGTTTCGCGCCGAGCCGGTGACCGTCGCGTGCGTCTACATCGATGCCGACGAGGGCCAGATCGCGGATGACCTCGACGCGGTCGTCGCCGCGTTTCCCGGCGTCAAGATCGGGTCGTACCCGCGGTTCTCCGAGAGCGACTTCCGGGTGCTGATCACGCTCGAGGGCCCGGCCGCCGAGCAGGTCGCGGGTGCGCAGCGGATGCTCGTCGAGCGTGTCGGCGCGCGCGTCGTCCGGCGCGACGAGCCGGCGCTTGCTGGCAGCCAGCCGACCTAGGCGCGGAGGCGAGCGATCGCGCGCGCGAGGTTTGCGCGGGCGGCGCCGTCGAGCCGGGTGTGGAAGAAGTCGCTGAAGAAGATACGGGGGCGGCCGAGCATGCTCGCGAGGAATGCACCGCGACCCGCGCGGTAAGCGTCGTCGACGACGTGGCGGTACTCGAGTCGGATCGCCGCATCGTAGGCGTCGAAGGCCGCCGCGGGTGCCCCGAGGATCGCGGTGTCGCTGTCGAGGAAGTGCGCGGCATCGTGATCGGTGCCGACCTCCGCCGGATCGAGCTTGCCATGCCGTGCGGTCAGCTCGATCAGCTCCGTGACCCGGTGCGTGGCGCCGACGAGCTCGACCGCGAGTGCCGCCGACCGAGCCTCGTTGTCGGCGCGGATCGGATCGTAGATCGCGTCGTGGAACACGATCGCGAGGTAGACGCTCGCCGGGTCCCGCCAGCCCGCGGCATCGGCGACGACGTCGAACCAGCCGAGCACGTCGGCGATATGCGCGGCGGTGTGATACGCGCGATGCGGCTCAGCGTACAGCGTGGCGAGACGCTGCACCACAATGTCTGGGAGCTGGCTCGGCGTGTGGCGGCAGGCGAACACCAGCCGAACGTAACCGGTACTATCGATGAGTGCTCGAACCGGATCTCCGTATCCTGCAGGCCAACGAGCGCACGTTGCTCGCGTGGGTCCGCACCGGCCTCACGTTGATGGCGTTCGGCTTCGTGGTCGCGCGGCTCGCAATGTGGCTGCGCCTCGAATACCCCGACCGTGGCGAGCCGGCAGCCTCGTCGTGGCTCGGGATCGCGGCGATCGCGACCGGCGTCGCGTGTCACGTCATCGGCGCGGTCCGCTTCATGCGTGCCCGCCAGGCGATCATCGCGGGTCGGGCGATGGTACCCGGCGGGCTCGGACCGGTGCTGGTCGCCGGCGTGGTCGCCGCGATCGGGCTCGCGGCGATGGTCCATCTCGTGACGTCCTCGTGAGAAGGCCCGCCGTGCGCACGCGGACGGCCGCGACCGTTCGCCGACCGCCGACCGCCGACATGGTAAGCGTACGCCATGCCCGTTCAGCCGCGAACGCCGCCCGGCGTGCTCGAGCTCCTGCCGCCGCAACAGCTCGCGTTCCAGAAGATGCTCGACACGATCCGACGCGGCTTCGAGCGCTTCGGGTTCCTCCCCGTCGAGACGCCGGTCTTCGAGCTCACCGACGTGCTGCTCACGAAGTCCGGCGGCGAGACCGAGAAGCAGGTGTACTTCGTGCAATCGACCGGTGCGCTCAAGCAGGCGCAGGCTGCGGCACCGGGCGGAGCTGACAAGCCGCCCGAGCTCGCGCTCCGCTTCGATCTCACCGTGCCGCTCGCACGCTACGTCGCCGAGCACGAGCATCAGCTGAACTTTCCGTTCCGGCGCTACCAGATCCAGCGGGTCTATCGTGGCGAGCGAGCGCAGAAGGGCCGCTATCGCGAGTTCTATCAGTGCGACATCGACGTGATCGGCAAGGAAACGTTGGCGCTCGCGTACGACGCCGAGATCCCGGCCGTCATCGACGGCATCTTCGCCGAGCTCGGGTTCGGCAAGTTCACGATTCGCGTCAACAACCGCAAGCTGCTGCGCGGCCTGCTCGAGAGCCTCGGCATCGACGAGCCGCGCCACGCGGCGGTGCTGCACGAGGTCGATCGGCTCGGCAAGCAGGCGCGTCCCGAGATCGAGGCGCGGCTCGCCGGCGAGGGCGTCGGGCTCGAGCCCGCGGTCGCGACCCGGCTCCTCGAGCTGCTCACCGCGCACGCCGGCGATTCGCGGGCGGCGCTCGCGGCGCTGCGCGAGGTCGCGAACCCGACCGAGGCGCTGACGAGCGGGCTCGCAGAGCTCCAGCGCGTGTACGACGGCACGCTCGCGCTCGGCGTCCCCGAGGCACGCTTCCAGATCGATCTCTCGATCGCGCGCGGGCTCGACTACTACACCGGCACCGTCTACGAGACGTTCCTCGACGATCACCCGCGGCTCGGCAGCATCTGCTCGGGCGGCCGCTACGAGAACCTCGCCGGGCACTACACGAAGTCCAAGCTGCCCGGCGTCGGCATCTCGATCGGCGCGACCCGGCTGTTCAGCCAGCTGCTCGAGATGAAGGTGATCGACGAGACGACCGTCGCGATCGCGGACGTGCTCGTGCTGCAGGTCGAGCCGACGCTCTCGGCGGCGTATGCCGAGCTCGCGACCGAGCTCCGCCGCGCCGGGCTCAACGTCGAGGTCTACGGCGGCGAGGACAAGCTCGCGAAGCAGTTCAAGTACGCCGATCGCGCGAAGGTGCCGCTCGCCGTGATCTGTGGCTCGCGCGAACGCGATGCCGGGATCGTGAAGGTCAAGGATCTGCGCAGCGCGACCGAGCACGACGTGCCGCGTGACCAGCTCGTGACACGCGTGCGCGAGCTGCTTGCTCGACCCGCCGCGACGCCCGCGACCTAGGCCTCGTGCGATAGTCGGCGCATGGTGAATGGACCGCCGTGTGGTGTATGCGGCATCGCGTTGCGCTGGATCGCAACGCACAACGCATGGGGCTGTGATCGATGTCAACGCATGTTCCCGGTCAGCGCGGCGTCACCGCCGCAGCAGCATCAGCCGCCACCGCAGCAGTACGCGCCGCCGCAGCCGCCACCACAGCAGCACGCGCCGCACCAGCCGCCGCCGCACCAGCTGCCACCGCAGCAGTACGCGCAGGCGCAGCCGCCACCACAGCAGCACGCGCCGCACCAGCCGCTATCGCAGCAGCACGCATCGGGTAACTACGGTCAACCGGCGCCGGGTAACTACGGCCAACCGGCGCCGGGCCCGGGCACCGGCGGCTACGGCCAGCCGCCGCAGGGTCACGCGCCGCACGGCCACGCTCCGCATCCTGGCGCACCCAGCTATGGCGGACCGGCGACGCCCGCCATGGCGACCGCGCCTGGTACGGCACGGACCGGACCGCAGTCGAAGAAGGGGCTCGTCATCGGGCTCGCGGTCGCCGGGCTCGCGGTCGCAGCCGGCGTGATCGCGTTCGTCGTGTTGAAGGGCGGCGAAAACGGCGGCGCGTCCGGTGGATCTCGGGAGTCCGTCATCAGGGCGACGCTGGCGGCGCTCGGCGACGGCGACATCGACAAGCTGCTCGCGCTCGCGGACGCGAAGGGCGTCTACGCCAAGGCGATCGATTGCACCGGCAAGACGCCAGCGGTCGGCACCGATACCGACGATGCCAAGGAGCTCTCCCCCTCCGAGAAGGAGGAGCAGGATCCGAGCTTCATTCACGAGAAGTACAAGAAGGAATACGGCGAGCTTGCCGGCCGCGCGAAGGGCGCGAAGATCGAGCTCGTCGAGGTCGTGACCAAGGCACCCGCGCCGCACGTTCCGAAGAAGGAAGGCGAGCCCGGTCCGGCGAACGCGACCGAGGACGACCGGCTGTTCGTGCTCGAGAAGGGGCAACGCGCGATGAAGGGATGCGTCGCGAAGGTCCCGATGCGGATGCAGCAGGTCAAGCTCAAGGTCAAGGTCGCCGCAGACGGCCAGCCAGCCGCAGAGCAGGACGTCCAGATGATGATGATGGAGCTCGAAGGTGGCTGGTACCTGATCACGCCGCCGCCGATCAGCAAGGTCTTTGGCCCCGCGGCGATCTCGGCGATGTTCACGTCGGCGCGCGATCAGGTGTGCGCGTGCAAGGACATCGCGTGCGCGGAGCGCCTCAAGAGCGAGTTCAAGGCGAAGGCCAAGGAGATCGGGCTCAAGCAAGAGTTCAAAAAGCTGAGCGAGGACGACCAGGACAAGCTCGAGAAGGTCGAGGAAGAGATCAAGGCGTGCGAGAGGCGGCTCGAGGAGGGCGGCCCCGCGATCGCGGCAAGCGGGACGCCGGCGGCCGGCGGCAATGACATCGGCGCCCGCGCGCTCGCGAAGCTCACGGTCTACAAGGACCAGATCTGCGCGTGCCGCGACAAGGCATGCATGGATCGGGGCTCCGAGGAGATGACCGCGTGGGCGAAGGCGCAGCCCGACGACGGGATGACCGACGACGTCACCCGGCAGGCGACCGCGATCGGCGAGGAGATCGGCAAGTGCATGGTGCGGATCACCTCGGCCGACGGATCGACGCCGGTCGACAAGCCAGCCGAAAAGCCGCTCGCGACGGCGAGCGACGCGGACTTTCCACAGTCGCCGACCATGCCAGCCTCCTGCGAGACCTACCGCCAGAGCATCGCGCGGCTCGCGTCGTGCGCGAACTATCCGGCAAGCGCACGCCAGGCCCTGATCGACGCGTGGAAGCAGATGATCAGCAGCTTCGGAGATTTCTCGAAGCTGCCCGTCGAGACCCAGAAGTCGATCGGCAAGACCTGCGAGCAGGCGACCGAGGCGATGGTCAAGGCGACCGTTTCCTTGAAGTGCTGATGGGCCGGAGCGCGGGAGATTCGACGAGATCGGCATAGCCGCGCCGTCTCCCGAGTGCGGCCCGAGTGTGGTACGACGTGCCCGCCATGGATCCCGGGGATCTGGTGTTACGCGGAGGCCGGGTCTTCGACCCTGCCGCAGCGCGTCCCGTTGATCAGATCGCGGATCTTCGCGTCGCGCGCGACGGTCGGATCGTCGAGATCGGCCGGGGGCTGCTCGGCGGGCGGATCATCGACGTCACCGGCCTCTGGGTCGTCCCCGGGCTGATCGACCTCCACGTCCACCTGCGCGAGCCAGGACAGGAGTACAAGGAGGACATCGAGTCAGGCACGCGCGCGGCTGCGGCCGGTGGCTTCACGACGATCTGCTGCATGCCGAACACCCGGCCCGTCAACGACCAGCGCACGGTGACCGAGCTCATCGTGCGGCGGGCGCGCGAGGTGGGCCTCGTGCGGGTGCGGCCGATCGGTGCGATCACCCAAAACCTCGAGGGCAAGAACCTCGCGGACATCGCCGACATGAAGGAGGCTGGCATCGTGGCAATCTCCGACGACGGTCGGCCGGTCATGAACGCTGGCTTGATGCGGCGCGCCTTCGAGTACGCGCGGACGTTCGACCTCCCGGTCGTCCAGCACGCGGAGGATCTCGATCTCAGCGAGGGTGGGGCGATGAACGAGGGTGCGGTCTCGACGCGGATCGGGATCCGCGGCCAGCCGGCGTGTGCGGAGAGCGCGATGGTCGCGCGCGATCTCGAGATCGTCGAGTGGACCGGCGCTCGCTACCACGTCGCGCACGTGTCGACGGCGCGGACGGTCGCGCTGGTGCGTGACGCCAAGCGCCGCGGGCTCCCGGTGACGTGCGAGGTCACGCCGCACCACCTCGCATTGACCGACGAAGCGTGCAGTCACTACGACACGCGCACCAAGGTGATGCCGCCGCTGCGCACGGCCGCCGATCAGGAGGCACTGCTGGAGGGGCTCGCCGATGGCACGATCGACTGTATCGCGACCGACCACGCACCGCACTCGCCCGTCGAGAAGGAGGTCGAGTTCGAGTGCGCCGCGCCCGGCATGCTCGGCCTCGAGACCGCGCTGCCGATCATCCTCGACTTCGTGCGCATGGGCACGCTCGATGACAAGCGCGCGATCGCCGCGCTCACCGGTGCGCCCGCCCGCGCGTTCGGGCTGCCGGGTGGAACGCTCGCGATCGGTAGCGTCGCCGACATCTGTGTGATCGATCCGGAACGCCCGTACACGATCAGCTCCGAAGGCATCGCGAGCAAGTCGAAGAACACGCCGTTCCTCGGCCAGACGCTCGGTGGGCGTGCGGTGCTGACGCTCCTCGCGGGTCGGCCAGTCTTTGATCTCGACGGGAGGTTCGGCCGATGACCGCTCCGATCGCCCGCTGGCCTGCGGCGCTCGTCCTCGAGAACGGCTCGATCTTCCGCGGTGACGGCTTCGGAGCGCGCGTCGAGTCGATCGGCGAGGTCGTGTTCAACACCTCGATCACGGGCTACCAGGAGATCGTGTCGGACCCGTCGTACTGCGGGCAGATCATCGTGTTCACCGCGACGCAGATTGGCAACGTCGGCGTCAATCCGGAGGATCTCGAGGCCCGCAAGATCGCGTGTGCCGGGCTCGCGATCCGCGAGCTGTCGCCGCTGCCGGCGAGCTGGCGCTCGGCGGAGCCGCTGCCGGTGTGGCTCGAGGCGAGCACCGTGCCCGGCATCGACGGCATCGATACGCGCGCGCTGACCCGCATGCTCCGCGATCAGGGCGCGATGCGCGGCGCGATCACGCCGAACGTGGCCGAGCTCGAGGGCGTGCTCGCACGCGTCCGCGCGGCGCCGAAGATGGATGGCCTCGATCTCGTCCCGCGCGTCACCTGCGCGAAGCGTCACGAGTGGAGCGAGCCGTCGTGGCGCGCGCTCGACGATGGCCGTGCGATCGCGACGCCACCGATCGCGCATCATGTCGTCGCCTATGACTTCGGCATGAAGGAGAACATTCTTCGCCAGCTTCGCGACATCGGTTGCCGGGTCACCGTGGTCCCGGCAACCACGCCGGCCCGCGAGGCGATGGCACTCGGTGCCGACGGCTACTTCCTGTCGAATGGCCCGGGCGATCCTGCGGCGGTCGACTACGGCGTGCTCGCGACCAAGGCGCTGATCGAGAGCGGCAAGCCGGTCTTCGGGATCTGCCTCGGCCACCAGATCCTCGGGCTCGCGCTCGGCGCCCGCACGCTGAAGTTGCCGTTCGGTCATCACGGCGGCAACCATCCCGTCCTCGACAAGACGACGGGCAAGGTCGAGATCACGTCGCAGAACCACGGCTTCATCGTCGATCCGGCGACGCTGCCGAGCGGTGTCGTGCAGACCCACGAGAACCTGTTCGATCACAGCAACGAAGGCATCGCGGTCACCGGCAAGCCGATCTTCAGCGTGCAGTATCATCCGGAGGCGAGCCCCGGCCCGCACGACGCCGGGTACCTGTTCGCGCGCTTCCGCGATCACCTGCGGAAGGCGACGTCGTGAGCGAGACGCCGACCGCTGCGTTGCTCGACCAGGTCACCGAGGAGCTCTACGCCCGCCACACCGCGGACACCGAGACCGCCACGGTCGCGCGCGGCGAGTACGAGGAGCGCCGCGGCAAGGTCCATCAGGACGACGAGCTGTGGGAGGCCTGGAGCGCGGCGTTCGTCGAGTGGCTCGTGATCGAGCGCGTCGCGCCGGGCCAGGCCGTGCCCCCGGCCGCACTCACCTATCACGAGCTCGTCGCGACGGACGAGGCGCGCGCCGAGGTCGTCAGCGCGCTCGTGACCTCGCAGCGCAGCCTGTTCGAGGTCCGCAGCGTCACGCGCGGCAAGATCGAGCTGCTCGATCTGCTGGGCGGCGCGGTGTTCAGCGTCGACGAGCAGCGCGCGCTGCATGGCGTCGAGGTCGGCGATGTCGCGG
>JBKJUF010000420.1:0-3141 GCA_046590445.1 Kofleriaceae bacterium | reverse complement strand
AAGTTGCTCCACTGCAGGCTGCCCTGGATGAGGGTCTTGTCCTCGGTCTTCTCGGTATCGACCTTGTCGACAAAGAACCGATCCTTCTGGAACGGGTTCGCGATCTTCTCGGCGTCGACCGCGTGACCCCGCAGATCCTGCTTCTTGAACTCCTGCGGCTTGCCGGGCTTGCCGGCCGGCTTCGGCTTCGCGGCGGGCGTCGCCTCCTCCTCGTCGTCGGCCTCTTCTTCCTCGTCGTCGCCGGCGTCCTCCTCGGCTTCCTCCTCGACGTCCTCTTCGTCAGCCTTCTGTGCCCACGCCGGCGCGGCGGTTGCCAGCAGGCCGAGGCCGAGCACGCACGCGGCGCGCTTCATCGACACACCGACTCCCGTGGCGGGAACGTCGGCGACTGCGGGGTCCACGAGTTCGGGTTGTGGCAGCCGCTGCCCGTGCAGTAGGTCAGCCGCAGCGCGTGACCGGCGCCGCGCGCCTTCGCGTCGTCGAGGTGGCAGCCGGTGCACTCCGGCGTGATCGCGCTGAAGTTGCCGTTCTTGTGGCAGTCGAAGCACGCGATCGTGCGGTGCAGCCCGACGAGGTTGCAGCCGACCCGGCTGTGATCGAAGCGCGCGGGCGTGAACGACCACTGGGTGTGGCAGTCGCCGCACTTCGGCGACAGCGAGTTATTGTGGATGTCGTCTTGCCGGTGGCAGTTGATGCAGAGATTGCCGCTGCCGGCGAGCGGGCGGTTGTCGCGGTGACAGCGCTCGCACGCGATGTTGTCGTGCATCCCGCGCAGCGAGAAGTCACCGACGTCGTGCAGCGGCTTGATGTCCTCCCACATCCGCGTCGTGTGGCACTGCTCGCAGCCCGTGCCGTACTGGCCCTTGTGGACCGTCGGCGCGGGGTGACAACCAAAGCAGCTCAGCGGGCGCGGCTTGAACGTCACCGACGGATGGCAGTCGGTGCAGCGCACCTCGAGGTGCTTGCCGTCGAGCCGGAACACCGACATCGTCTGGTGGTTGAACAGGTTGTCGCCGGTCTCGAGGTGGCACTTCTCGCACTTCGGACCGAGCCGGTTCTTGTGGGCATCATCCTCGGCGTGACAGCCCGAGGCCGAGCACTCGCGCGGCGTGTCCTTGAACTTGCGGGCCTCGCCATGACAGGCCTCGCACTTGTTGTTCTTGTGCTCGCCCTTGAGCTGGTAACCCGGCGTACCGTCGGGGAACGTCGCGACGTTGTGATCGAACTTGAGCGCGTCCCACTGGCCCGACGAGTGACAGGCCGAGCAGTTCTTGCCGAGCGTGCCCTTGTGGAGCGTGTCCTCGTGACAGCGCGCGCCGCACTCGGGTGACTCCTTCTCGAACGACGTCTTGCCTTTCTTGTCGCGGCCGGTGTGGCAGCCCTCGCACGGCACGCCCTTGTGCGCCTTGACGAGCGGGAAATTCGAGGTCGGTCCGTGATAGATCTTGACCATGTCGACGTACTTGACGTCGATCGATCCCGCCTTGAGGTGACAGTCGAGGCACTGCGAGTTCTTGAACTTGCCCGCGGGATTCGCGGCGTCGGCGTGCACCTTCTTGTGCTGGTGACAGCTCATGCAGCCGGTGTCGCCCTTGAAGTCCTCGAAGTTCGCAGGGCCACTGCCGCGGTGACACTTGCGACACGTGATGTCGGCGTGCTTCGCGGTCAGCGCGAACTTGGTGCGGCTGGTGTGATCGAAGCGCGACTGTGACTTGAACGAGGTCGTCGGATGGCAGGTCCCGCACTTCGGCGGCGAGCCGAACGCTTCGAACCGATCGCGGTGCTTGTTGTCCTTCGCGTGGCACTGCTCGCACGCGCCGATCGGCTTGCCGGTGCCGAGCTGCTTGGTGTGGCACTCGTAGCACTTGAGCTTCTTGTGCGCGCCGAGGTCGAACCGCGTCCGCTCCGAGTGATCGAAGAACGGCATGTCGCGGTTGTATTGCTGCTTGAAGTTCTTGAACGTCGGCGAGTGGCACCAGTCGCAGTCGCGGGTGCCGAACAGGTGGCCATCGTGCGAGGACTGGTGGCAGCCGCTGTTGCCGCACGCGGTCGGCTGCTTGGTGGGCAGGTTGAACACGCTCTTCGGGTGGCACTTGGTGCAGGCGACGTCCTTGTGCGAGCCGAGGATCGGCATGGCGGCGTCCTTGCGGTCGTCGTGGTTGAAGTTGAGGATCGGCTTGGCCGGCTTCCACACGCTCTCGCCGTGGCAGCGATCGCAGACCAGCATGTCCTTGCGCTCGAACTTGTGCGGCTGGTCGTCACCGTGGCAGCCGCTCGAGCCGCACAGCTTGTCGGTGCCCATGTAGATCTTCGTGCCCGCCTTGTTCTTGGCCTTGTGGCACTCCGCACAGTCGGTCGAGCCATGCTTGCCCTTGAGCGGCCAGCCGGTGAGGTCGTGGTCGAAGCCCTTCTCGCCGCCCTGGATCTTCGCCCAGCCCATCATCTTGTCGTCGTACCCGCGGCCCTTGTGCTCGCCGTGGCAGGTCTCGCACTTCTTGCCCTTGACCAGCGGCGACGCGTGGAGGCCCTTGCCGGCGGCGATCCGACCGCGCAGATCGGTGTGGTCGTGGCAGTCGAGGCACTTCTGGTTCGAGACGTCGCGTGTGCCGTCGACGTGGCAGTCGTTGCACTTGTTCTGGTTATCGAGCGAGGCGTGGCTGTTGGTCAGCGGGCCCGGCGAGCTCGAGAAGAAATCATCGGCTGCGGCACGCGGCGCCCCGAGGACAAGCACGCCGAGGACGAGCAACATCCCGATCGCACACTGCGCGACCCGCATCGACAGCTTCGAGGCGGCGGCGAGCTTACCAGGCTGCACGTGACCACGACATCCAGATGTGGGCCACCGCGAAGCCGGTGAGCATGATCGTGAACGGCACGTGGACCTTCTTCCACGAGTGCAGCAGCAGCTGAGCCTTCGGCGCCACGACCTGGCGTCTGCCGATCACGATCATCCGGCCCGCGCGGCGCGCGAGATCGTTGCGGGTCACCTTGTCGACCTGGAGCTGGGCCAGCCGGTTCTTGCGCGCCATCGTGCGCGGGATCCGGCCGACGTCCTGGAATAACAGCCACCACAGCGCGCGCAGCACGCTGGGTGACATCGCGACCTTCTGGGCCGTCGCGCGTTGCTCGGCGAGCTCGCGA
>JBKJUF010000286.1:0-3871 GCA_046590445.1 Kofleriaceae bacterium | reverse complement strand
GCCTGTTCGACGTCTCGCACATGGGCGAGGCGTACCTCCGCGGCCCGCGCGTCCGCGAGGCCGTCGAGCGCTTGACCACGAACAACGTCGCCACGGCACCGGCCGGCAAGGCCGTCTACACGCTGCTGTGCCGGCCGAGCGGCGGCATCGTCGACGACTGCATCTTCTACAAGCGCTCCGACGACGAGTTCTTCGTCATCGTCAACGCGTCGAACACCACGAAGGACCTCGAGTGGTTCCGCGAGCAGACCCGCGGGCTGTGCGATGTCGTCGACGTGTCCGACGAGACCTCGCTGATCGCCGTGCAGGGCCCGCACGCGATCGCGATGGTCGACAAGCTCGCCGGCGGTACGCTCGGCGCGCTCACGAGCTTCACGTTCGCCGACGCGACCGTCGCCGGCGTCCGCTGTGTCGCCGCGCGCACCGGCTACACCGGCGAGGATGGCTTCGAGCTCGCGTGTGCGAACGCCGACGCCCCGAAGCTGTGGACCGCGCTGCTCGAGGCGGCGACCCCGCTCGGTGGCCTGCCGATCGGGCTCGGCGCGCGCGACACGCTGCGCCTCGAGGCGAAGCTGCCGCTCTACGGCAACGATCTCGATGACGATCACACGCCGATCGAGGCCGGCCTCGGCTGGGCCGTGAAGCTCGACAACCGCGACTTCATCGGTGCCTCGGTGCTGCGCGCGCAGAAGGCGAACGGCGTGACCCGCCAGCTCGTCGGCTTCAAGATCGACGAGTCCGTGCGAGCGTTCGCGCGGCACGGCTATCCGGTCGTCGATCGCAACCTCACGCCGCCCGTGATCGGGACCGTCACCAGTGGTGGTCCCGGCATCTGTGTCGGCGGCGCGATCGGCCTCGCCTACGTGCCGGTCGCCCGCGCTGCGGCGGGCACCCCACTCACGATCGATTGCCGCGGGAAAGACGTTCCCGCGACCGTGGTCTCCGGCAAGTTTTACAAGCGGAGTTGAGATGACAAGCTTCCCTTCCGATCTTCGTTACACCAGCGATCACGAGTGGCTGAAGGCGCAGGGCTCGTCCTGGCGCGTCGGCATCACCCAGTTCGCGGTCGATCAGCTCGGCGACATCACGCTCGTCGACCTCCCGAAGGAAGGCGACCTCGTGACGAAGGGCCAGCGGTTCGGCACCGTCGAGAGCGTCAAGAGCGTCTCCGATCTGTACGCGCCGGTCTCGGGCCGGGTCACCGCCGTCAACGGCGCGCTCAAGGACACCCCCGAGAACGTCAACAGTGACCCCTACGGCATCGGCTGGATGATCGAGATCGAGGCGACCGAGGCCTCCGAGCTCGACGAGCTACTGTCCCCGGCCGACTACACGACGCACATCTCGGCGCAGTAGCTCTTACTCGTCCATCAGGCAGTACGCCTTCGCGAAGTCCTGCTTCGCGAGCGCCGCGCTCGGGATGCAGAAGAAGATCGGCGCGTCATCGCCCCACTGAAACCCGCTGACGCCGTCCGAGCCGACGCGCAGCAGCAGCTGGTCCTTCGCGTCGGGGATGCCGAGGAAGTACGTCGCGATCGCCCAGCCGAGCGCGGTGTGCGTGGGGCTCTTGGTCTTGAGCTCGACCGCCTCGTACGCGGTCATCTCCGAATCGATCAGCCCGAGCTTGCAGATCGCGTCGACCGAGGACGATGGCAGCGGTCGCGAGTGCGACAGCTTCACCGCGGCGGGCTCGTAATGCTCGCGGTCCGGTAGCGGTTCCGGGAACGCGGTGCGCACGAGCTTGCCGGGCTTCTTCGCGTAGAGCACGTGCGACGCGATCTCCTGGAGGTCGCGCCGCTCGGCGACGACAACTTCCTGCCGTGCGAAGAACCACACCATGCCGGTCTTCGGCAACAGGCCTGCTGTGTCGTGGGGTGCGAGATCCGCGAGATCGAGCTGCGCGATGAACGACAGCGGGATGTGGTAGCGGCCCTTCTTGTCCAGCGCCGGCAGCGTGCCGTCTGGATACTCGGAGGGCGAGAGCACGAAGTCCTTCTTGGTCGCGGTGACGTGCGGCCATTCGGTCTTCGCGGGCAGGTCCGGCTCGCCGCCGAAGCGCGTCGCGCCGATCGCCGGGTTCTTCACGCGCTTGGGCTCGAGCTCGATCCGCGTGCGCACGTGCGCGAGGATTTGGCCAATCCGTTCGTCGGCGAGTCCCGTCTTCTGTAGGTGCCCCGCGAGCGCTGCGTCCTCTGGAGCGATCCTGGTCGACGGCTTGCCCGCTCTCGGTGCCTTCGCGCCCTTCGTCGCCTTGGCAGCCTGGGTGTTCCTCGCGCCCTTCGCACCCTTCGCGCCCTTCGACGGTGACGGCGCCGCTGCAACGGCGTCTGGATGCTGCTTCTCGAGGTTTGCGATCACCGCGCTGACCGCAGACTTGGTTCCACTCTTGAGGCTGCCCTGGAGCTCGCGCAGCTCGGGGAGTGCCGCTGGATCGTCGAGCTCCTCGATCGCGCTCAGTGGCGCCGTGAACTGCCAGCCGCCCTTCTTCGCGGCGCGGCGCACGATCTTCAGGAGCGCGGGCAAGGTGCCGGGGATCTTGGCCTCGCGCAGCATCTGGTAGAAGTAGCCCCACTCGGGCTCGCCCTTGGCCGCCGCGAGCGCCTCGGTCTCGCGGACGAGCAACGCCTGGACCTCGGGACGCGCTCCATGCTTGCCGAGGAAGTGCTTCGAATTCGGATGCGTCGTTTTACGCGGCAGCCACTTCATCGCGGCATCGAACCACCGCGGGTCGATCTCGCCCTCATAGGCCTGGAGCGCATCGAGGACCTTGCCGGCGGTTTCTTGCTTCGCGAGCCTCGGCGAGAGCTTCTTGAACGCATCCGCCGGAGACTCGACGGCGAGCACGGCCTTTGCGCCCGTCGCCCACTTCCACACCTCCCACCGGACCGGCCTGGCCGTCCACTTCACCATCTCGACGAGCGCGGGCTTCGGGCCGCGGTTTGCAACCACGACATCTCCAACTTCCTGCGTGATCCGTGGGCACTCGTGATCACGTAGCACCTCGGTCAAGGTTTCCGTCGCCTTGCGATCGTCGCCGTGTGCCGCGAGGCGGCTGGCGAGCTCTTCGATCACGGCCAGTCGCGCCTTGCTCTGGTCCCAGAGCGGCTGCGAGTTCATGAGATTGATCCCGCGCGTCGTGTCAGCGTTCGAGAAACCCTTCGCGAGCTTGTCCGTCCAGTACAGCGGCTTGATGTCGACGGCCTGCTTGAACGCGTCGACCTGGGTTGCCAGCGGGGCCTTGGCGGGCGGCGCCGTCATCGCGGGGATCGTGGTCGGAAACGGCAGCTCTTTCATCAGGCGACCATATCGCGAGTCTCCGCCGCCGGGCTCAGCAGCCCGGGTTCCCGATCCACGCGCCGACCGAGCTCGGCAGCCGCATCGACATGTCCGCCGTCGCGACCCACGCGTTGCCTTCAATGGTGGGTTTCGGCGCCACGGTCACGGGTATCGCACGCGACGCGCGCAGCTCTCCGCGATCCGACGCACGGGATGCTCGGGTCCGATCTGCGGCGGCGCGAGGCATACGATCTCGAGCTCCTCGATCGGGCGCTGCGCGAGGAAGCCGAGCAACTCGCCCCAGGCGCGACCGCTGACACTCGCCTCCGCGAGGCCCTCGACACTCGTACGCGCTTCCTCGACGTACACCCGCGCGCGCGACCATCCAGACTCGTCGCGCAAAAGCTCGAGACAGCTTCCGCCCCAGCGATCGCGCGACAGCAGCACGCGCTGCAGCGTCGAGCGATCGAGCTGTGACAGGTTCCAGCTCCCCGTCGTCCACGGCTCCGATCGCGACACGCCCCGGCGCGGGCGGTCGCCCAGGACCTCCAGCGCATGCACCTCGCTGCCGTATCGCCTCCGCGCGAGCGCCGAG
>JBKJUF010000228.1:0-3805 GCA_046590445.1 Kofleriaceae bacterium | reverse complement strand
CTCCCGGCGGTCAAGGCGCCGCGCAGCGAGCCGGTCGCCGAGCTCCCCGCAGAGGGCGTCGATCTCGACCGCGTGCTCAGCGACTTCGAGCGCAGCTGGGTGATGCGTGCCCTCGAGCAGACCGGCGGCGTCCGCAAGCGCGCGGCCGCGCTGCTCGGGATCAGCTTTCGCTCGCTGCGCTACCGGCTCGCGAAGCTCGGCATCGACAAGGGCGACGCACCGGCGGACGACGACGCGCTTACAGAAGACGACAAGTAAGCCGCGTAGATTGGCACCGCGAAGTGACGTTTCACGGCACTTTCGAGGTGACGACGTGCGAAAAGTTGCCATTGCAGCGTCCTGCAAGCGATCGTGCACGTGGCATATCGCTTGCTGATGGACTCGAACGCCTAGGAGGGCCCGCACATGATTAGGAAGCTCAAGGAACGTGGATTTACGCTGATCGAGCTGATGATCGTCGTGGCGATCATCGGCATCCTCGCCGCTGTCGCCATTCCGGCGTTCATGGACTACATGAAGAAGTCCAAGAAGACGGAAGCGTCGCTGCAGCTCAACAAGATCGGCAAGAACGCCAAGACCTTTTACATCACAGCCTCGGCGTTTCCGACCACAACGGCATCGATCACGCCCTCGACCAGCTGCTGCGCTGGCGCGGGCAAGAAGTGCGCGGTCGCGAGCGCGGCCTGGGCCACCAACGGCTGGTCGGAGCTCGATTTCCAGATCGACGAGCCCCACCTGTTCCAGTACACGTACACGCCCGCCGCGAGCGGCGTGACCTTCTCGGCGACTGCCGTGGGCAACCTGGACTGCGATGCCGCGAGCATCACCTACACCATGAACGGCACGTCGACGTCCGGTAACCCGGCCGTCAGCCTCACCGAGCCACCGCCGAACTCGGACTAATCCTCCGACTCGACGACTCGAAACGCCGCCCACCTCGGGCGGCGTTTCTCATTCCGGACCGTTATGATGACGGCGTGAGGTTGACGGTCGTCGCGTTGCTCGTCGCGGTGCTCGCACTCGCCGGCGCCCGCGGGGCGCGGCACCTCGCCACCACGGGAGATCGCGAGGAGTCGCTCGATATCCCCTACGCACCCTCGCCCGCCGCCGCTCCGATCGTGACGCTCGGGTATCGCGAGCTCGCGGCGGATCTGCTGTTCGTGCGTCTCGTCGGGTACTTCGGCAGCGAGCAGAACACCGCGCAGGGCCTCGCCGCGCTCGCCGAGGCGATCGCGACGCTCGATCCGCGGTTCCGCCGGGTCTACGAGGTCGGCGCGTTCGCGATGTCCGCGGCCCGGACCGGCGTCGATCCGTCGATCCACCTGCGGGCGATCGCGCTGCTCGAGGCCGGCGCGCGCGAGTTCCCGGCACACTGGAAGTTTCCGAGCCTCGCCGGCCAGATCTACCTCGTCGACCTGCAGAGCGACGATCCGGCGCAGCGTCGCGCGTGGGACGAGAAGGGCTCGCGCCTGCTCGAGGCCGCGGCCCGCAAGCCCCGCGCGCCCGCCGAGGCAGCGCTGACCGCCGCGTTCCTCCAGACCAAGCTCGGCCAGCACGAGCGCGCGGTCGCCGGTCTCCGCGAGTTGCTGCTGATCACGAACGACGACGACGCCCGCCAGCGAATCCTCGACGAGCTCGCGAAGCTCTCCGAGCAGAACACCGACGCGATCGCCACCGAGCTCCTGGACGCACGCGTCCGGTTCGAGCGTCGCTGGAAGGCCGAGCGCCCGGCCGTGCCGCCCTCGTTCTACATCCTGCTCGGCCCTGTGGAGTCGCGGCGGTTCGACCTGGCCGAGCTCGCGGTGGGCGGCCGAACGATCGTGGTCGAGCCCGTCGAGCGCCTCGAGCCGCTCGATTAGCAGCCACCTACCCGGGCGGCTTCATCTCGCGCCGCGGCGTTCGGTACAGCTCCGGCAGCTTCCTCCGCCCGCGCGCAACGGTCCATCGATCCAGCGGCGCAGCTCGGCTTTCAGGTCCTCCGCATGCGGATCGGTCTGCGAGATGTCGACCTTCTCCTCTGGATCGTTGACCAGATCATAGATCTCCCAGCGCCGATCCGTGACGCGATACACGACGTGACGAGTCCCGTCCGAGCTCACCATCGACTTCATCTCGTGATTCCACCACGGCGCCGGGATCAACTCGGCGAAGGCCGGTCTGGCGTCCAGCAGCTGGCCTTGCATCAGCGGTAGCAAGCTTCGGCCGATCCAGCTCCGCGCAGGCGGAATCCCGAACAGTGCACAGATCGTCGGTGCCAGATCGACGAGCTCCACCACATCGTCGACGACGCGTCCCGGTAGACCCGGCACCCGAAACAGCAAGGGCACGTGGAGCAACTCGCGATACAGCGAGTGGCCGTGGAAGAACAGGCGCTCGCCGGCGATCACGTGCTTGCCAAACGCCTCTCCGTGATCTGACACGAGGGCCACCGTCGTGGTCTCGGCCAACCCCGTGCGCTCGAGGGCATCCAGGATCTCCCCGACCATTCGGTCCTCGAATGCGATCTCGTAGTCATACTTCTGTGCAAGTCCGCGCTCGCCACGCTCCGTGATCGGCCAGTCCGCGTGCGGCATGTACGTGGAGTGCGGGTCGAAGAGATGCACGAGCATGGCGAATGGGCGGGGACTGGTCGCGAGACGCTCGAGTCGCGCGACCGCCTTCGCCACGATCCGGGGACCCGCGACATCGGCGTTGGAGGGGGCGATGTCGACGGCGCCGGCGTTGTCCCACTCGTCTGCGCCCTGCATGACGTTGCTGCGCATGCGTCGAGGGAAATTGTCGCAGACGCGCGGATAGCGCTCCTCATCGCAGAAGTAAAAGTGGCTCGACTCACCGTGGGTCGTGAAGCCGTTCGCCTGTAGCACCTCGAAGAGCAATTCGTTGCTGTCGAGGATGGTCGGGTAGTCGGCATAGTGCTGGTCGACGGCGAGCTGTGAGGGATAACGCGAGCTCAGAAACGACGGCGCGGATCGCATCGTCGCCGGAGCCTGAGCAAAGGCTTTGCGAAAGACGACGGCGCCCTCGGCGAAGGCATCGATCCGAGGCGTCAGCGGCTGACCGTCCCGACGATAGCCGGCGACGCCGAGCCGGTCGAACCGCAGGCTGTCCACGAACACGATCAACACGTTCCCTCGTCGGGTCGATGCCGGCGGCTGGGGGCCAGGGGGGGCAGCGACGTTCGCGGGATCGGCAGGCGCGTCGCCGCCGAAGCAATTGTCGTCGACTCCATTGCCGGGAATCTCGGACGCACCGGGATGGACCCGCCCGACATCATCATCACAGTCAGGGCCGCCGAAGAACGCCGAGAACCCATCGCCGTCATGATCGAGGAGCATCCGCAGCTCGTCCACGAGGCTACCGATCGCGGAACGATCGAGTACCGCAACACTCACTCGCGCCGAGGGCGCTCCGCGGAGGGTGACGAGCGGAAGCCCCACCACGACGGCGGTCAGGATGGCGACGAGGGCCGGCCTGTGAGGCAACGCGAGCCGCATCCGATCGAGCGGACCGTACGCGGCACCCGCGATCGCGATGGCGATGACCGCGACCGCAGCTGCCGACGCGGCCGAGCTCGGGTCGGTCGGGGCGATGGCCACGAGCCAGGCACCCGCGGCGGCCGTCGCGGCGAGGCCGACCCCAGCGACCACCAGCAGCGTCGGTGCCAGCGCGATGTCGGCGGTCAGCTTGCGTGCGAACCAGCGGATGATGCGCGACAGGATCAGGGCCGCGAGCACCCCCACCACGGCGATGCCCAGCAAGGCGATCTCGAACCATCCGCCGGACCGTGCTCGAAGGTCGCCCACGA
>JBKJUF010000189.1:0-3871 GCA_046590445.1 Kofleriaceae bacterium | reverse complement strand
GAACATGGCCAAGGCGCTGTCGTCAGAACGCTGCGAGTGCAGCGCCCTGGCTACAGATCTTCGGCCGACTTGATGATCTCGGGGATGAAGTCCTTGCGGATATTGATCAACGACGAGTGCTTGGCGAAGTCGCGAGCATCGACGGTCGAGCCTTCGGGCTTCACGAGGTCACCTTCGATGGTGTCGCCCGAGAAGTCGTAGACCTTGACCTTGGCGTTACCGCCGCCCTTGTCGGCAGGCTGCGCGGCAGCGGTACCAGCAACGAGCAGCAACGAGGCAGTGGCGAGGATCAGCTTCCGGATGATGGGCATGGTGGTCGACTCCTTCAAAGGAGCCTCGCTGCGGAGATCCGTGCGCACGGACCTTCGGACAACGAGGCTGGGTTCCGGTTCCGAGATTCTTTCCAAAAACTTCCGCGACGTCCAGACACCAGATGCGGGCGCTGGTTGCTGCCCAGCGCCCGTTTGATCTCAGCTACTTACTTCTTTGCCGGCGGTACGCCATCTGCCGGTGGTGTAGGCGCGGGGGTCGGCGGCTGCTGAGGCTGGCTCGCCATCATCTTCAAGAACTTCTCGGTCTGCGTGACCGTCTTGTCGATGAGGGCGACCTGCTCCTTGGCCTCGGCCTTGTCCGCCTCGTCACCCGGCTTGTCGAGGTACTGGCGGAAGAAGTCCTTGGCCTGCTTGTAGGTCGCGATCGACGGCTGGGCTTCCTGCTTGGTCGCCCGGAAGTCCTTATAGAGGACACCCAGGTTGTAGTAGGCCTCGCCGCGGCGCGCGTCGAGCTGCTGCGCCTTCTTGTACTGCGCCTCGGCACCATCGAGATCCTTGAGGCCGCGGAGCGCCGCGCCCATGCCGATGTACGCGTCGTAGGTCTTCGGCTGGAGCTCGATCACCTTGGTGAACTGCTCCTTGGCCACATCGTACTTGCGGAAGCCAAGGGTGATGAGCCCGACGTTCAGGCGCGCCTCGGTGAACTTCGGGTCGAGCTCGACGGCTGCCTGGAAGTGCGCGAGCGCCTCCGAGAGCGCGTTGCGGTGCAGGTAGAACAGGCCGTACGCGTTCTGGAGCGGCGCGTACTTCTCGTTGCGCTTCTTGGCCTCGTCGAGCAGGAGCTTCGCGAGGTCGAGCCGGTTCTTGTTCTTCTTCCAGCCCTCCATGTAGACGAGGCCGTAGAGCGTGTAGGCCTCGACGTTGTCGGAGTCGACACCGAGCGCAGACGACAGCTGGAACTTCGCGTCCTCCTCGAGCCCCTTCCACTTCGGGTCCTTGTCGCCGGCCTTGCGCATCTGCTCGAGCTCCATCGACGCGATGTTGATGCGCGCACCGACGAGCTTGCCGTTCGCCTTGAGGGCGCTGTCCCAGTACTGCTTCGCGCCGTCGATCTTGCCGGCCTTGTAATAGATCTGGCCGAGGTTCGAGAGCGCCATGGCGATCTTTGACGGCTCGCCCTTCATCCGCGACGCGTCCTGGTACGCCTTCTCGGCCTCACCGACCATGTTGCAGCGGTGATACGAGAGCCCGACCATGAACTGAGCCTCGACGAGGCCCGAGTGCTGGCGAACGACGGAGGCAAACCGGTCAGCCGAGCCGCGGCACGCCGACTCGTTCCAGCCGCCCTTATCGTTCTGGGCAAACGAGGCATACGCCGACTCGAAGTCCTTCTTCGCGTCGTTGCTGAACTCGCGCTTGGGCTCGGGCTTGCCCTCGGGGGTCTCGGCCGTCATGACCGGCGGAGGTGGCGGGACGTCCTTGCCCTTGCCGAGCCCGGAGCCTGCCTTCTGACCGCCGCCGCATGCGACGAGCGCCGCGACAGCCGCGCTCTGGAGAATGATGTGTAGCTTGCGCATGGGTGTCTCCTGTTACTCGAGCTTCTTGATGGGGGGCTCGACCGCGACGATCGGAGCAACCTGGTTGGGCGTGCCACGGAGCTCCGACGCCGTCGGATACTCTTCTGGCTTGATCTGTCCGAGCTCGCGCTCGCACAGCTTCGACCAGTCACTGAACCAGCCGAGCTCGGTCGACTTGGTGAGGCACACGCCGAACGCCTCGAGCGACCGGGCCTCGAGCGGCTCCGCGATCTCGGTCATCTTGTCGCAGAACGCTTCGACCTTCTCGTCGGCGAACTCGCCGGTGCGGACGTCCTTCGGGATCTCGGCCGTGAACAGGGCGTCCGAGAAGTTCTGCGAGATCTGACCGAGGCGCGCCGCCGCGGTGATCGAGCTCGCGGCGTCCTTGATGCCGAGGACGTTCTCGTACTGCTTCGTCGCCGCGCCGCCGACCTTGGTCTTCTCGGCGACCCACTCGTTGAAGCGCTTGAGGCTCTTCTCCTTGATCGCCTTGGCCTTCGGATCGGGATCGAAGTTGAGACCCTGGGGGAACTTCTGCGAGAGGTACTTCTCGAAGTCGCGATCCGCCGCCGCGAGCTTGGCCTGCGCGTAGTAGTAGCGCGCGCCAGCCTCGTCGCCGCCGGTCTTGCCGCCGCGCTTCTCGAACTCCTTCGCCGCAGAATTATAGGCGGTCATCGCTTCCTTCATCTTGCGCTCGTCGCGCGGGACGACGGCCAGCTTGATCTTCGACTCGGGGCCGCATTGCGTGGGCTGGTCGTTACCGCCCTTCTTCCGCTTCTTCTCCTTCTTCATGTTGATCGCGCGCTCGCGGACGATCTTCACGCAGGCACCGTCGACCATCTTCACGGGGCAGCTCTGCGCCCACAGCGTCGCGCCGATCTTCGAGTACGCCATGATCAGTCGATCCTCGCCACCCTTGGTGCTGAACTGACGGATGTAGTCGCGGAGGTGCTTGATGACGGCATCGCCGTCGCCCTGCTTCTCGTAGACGGTCGTCAGCGAGAACATCGCGTTCGACGCTTCTTTTGGCTGCTTCGGACCGAACGTCTTGATGAAGAACTTCGTGTTCTCGATCGCCTTGGCGTCATCGCCGATACCCTTGCGATAGAACACCGCGTCGGACATCGCGTCGTACGCGTCCTTCTCGCCGGCGTACTTCTTCGCGTACTCCTCGAGCTTCTCCGCCGCCTTGTCATAGAAGGCGACGTCGCCGTACGCCCTGCCGATGCGGCCGGTCGCGCGCGGCATCAGCTTCGAGTTCGGGTAGTACCGCGTCATCAGGTTGTACGTGATGATGGCGGCGCCGATCGACTTGCCCTCGTGGTAGCAAACCAGCGCGTTGTAGAGAACCTCGTCGTTCTCCTTCGCTTCCGGGTTCGCGTTGTAGATGTCGAAGTACGCCTGACCGCAGGCGACGAACTTGCCGTAGTCCTTCGATTCCTTCGCTTCCTTCTCGAGCTTCTCGGCCGACTTCCGCATCGACTGCGCCTTGATGCGCCCGAGGGTCTCGTTGAGGTCGTCCTTGCCCTCGAGGAACTTCTTGTCGGCGACGAGCTTGTTCACGAGCGCGAGCATCGCGTCGTAGTTCTGCATCCGGTTGTAGGTATCGAGGAGGAGGTTCGCCGAGAACTCGGCGGTCTCGTGCTCGCGATGCTTCGCGATGATGTCCTCGAAGATCGGGATCGCCTTGTCGAAGTGGTTGTAGCGGCGATAGATGTTCGCCTTCAGGAACTTCATGCCGACGAGCTCGTCGTCCTTCGGGTCCTTGATGTGCGTGATGTAGATGTCGAACGCCGCGAGCATCTTCTCCTCGCGCGGCGGGATCGGCTTTGCGGCGGGGATCTTGTCGAAGTCCTTGCCGATGTCGTCGACCTTGTCGGCCTGCTGCTTCGCGCGCGGATCGACGTTGAGGGCGTTCTTCCAGCCGAGCACCGAGGCGTAGGCGGCCTCCTTGGTCAGCTTCGCGTCGAGCTTGCCGCCCTTGACGACGTCGGTGAACGCGACCGCCGCGTTCTCCCAGAG
>JBKJUF010000094.1:0-6143 GCA_046590445.1 Kofleriaceae bacterium | reverse complement strand
AAGCACTCGATCGAGCTCGTGATCGATCGGCTCTCGATCAACGCTGCCGACAAGGGCCGGCTCACCGACTCGGTCGAGACCGCGCTCCGCGAGGGCAAGGGCAAGCTGATGGTCGAGGTCGCCGGCGAGAAGGTGCCGCGTGTGTACTCGGAGTCCAATGCGTGCCCGACGTGCGGCATCGGGTTCCCCGAGCTGTCGCCCCAGTCGTTCTCGTTCAACTCGCCGCTCGGCATGTGCGTCGAGTGCAACGGCCTCGGCGAGCGCCAGGCCGCGGATCCGAACCTCGTCGTGCCCGATCACACGCGGTCGATCCGCGACGGCGCGGTCGCGGTCTGGGGCGAGTCGATCGCGAAGGACTCGGGCTGGACGACGAACATCGTCAAGGCCCTCGCGAAGGCGTTCAAGATCGATCTCGACAAGCCGTGGAACAAGCTCAGCGAGAAGGCGCGAGATATTCTGATGTTCGGCACCGGCGACAAGCGCGTGACCGTGGCGTGGGAAGGCCGGCACTCGACCGGCGAGTGGGCGATGCGGTTCGAGGGCATCCTCGCGCAGCTCGAGCGGCGCCACCGCGAGTCCTCATCGGAGCGCACGCGCGCGAACTACGAGCAGTTCTTCGCGTCGATCCCGTGCGCGTTGTGCACCGGCACCCGGCTCCGCGCGGAGTCACGCGCGGTGTTCGTCAACGAGCGCGGGATCAACGACGTCACCGGCATGACGGTGCGCGAGGCGTTCGCGTGGATCACGTCGATGAAGCTCACCGGCTCGCGGGCGCAGATCGCCGGCGAGGTGCTCAAGGAGATCAAGGCGCGGCTGTCGTTCCTGCTCGACGTCGGCCTCGATTACCTGACGCTGCATCGCTCGGCAGCGACGCTGTCCGGTGGCGAGGCCCAGCGGATCCGGCTCGCGTCGCAGCTCGGCAGTGAGCTCTCGGGGGTGCTGTACGTCCTCGACGAGCCGTCGATCGGCCTCCACCAGCGTGACAACGAGCGGCTGATCAAGACGCTGCACCGGCTGCGCGACCTCGGCAACACGGTGCTCGTCGTCGAGCACGACGAGGCGACGATCGAGGCGGCGGACTGGGTCGTCGACTTCGGTCCGGGCGCCGGCCGGCACGGCGGGAAGGTCGTCGCCGAGGGCACGCCGGCGGACATCAAGAAGGTCGCTACCTCGGTCACCGGTCGCTTCCTGTCGGGCGCCGAGGCGATCGAGGTTCCTCAGACCCGCCGCGAGCCGTCGAGCTGGGTCAAGCTCAGCGGCGCGCGCGAGCACAACCTCAAGAACGTCAGCGTCGAGATCCCGCTCGGTGTGATGGTCGCGGTCACCGGCGTGTCGGGCGCGGGTAAGTCGTCGCTGATCAACGCGACGCTGCACCCGGCGCTCAACCGGATGCTGCACCGTTCGCTCGATCGCGTCGGGCCCTACGACTCGCTGACCGGCCTCGGCAAGGTCGACAAGTGCATCGTGATCGACCAGCAGCCGATCGGCCGTACGCCGCGCTCGAACGCCGCGACGTACACCAAGGCCTTCGATCTGATTCGCGAGCTGTTCTCGCAGATGCCAGTGGCGAAGACCTACGGCTACGCGGCCGGGCGGTTCTCGTTCAACGTCTCGGCGAAGCAAGGCGGCGGCCGCTGCGAGGCCTGCGAGGGCGCCGGCGTCCGCGAGGTCGAGATGCACTTCCTGCCGAACGTGTTCGTCACCTGCGAGATCTGCAAGGGCAAGCGCTACAACGACGCGACCCTGCGGGTCACCTACAAGGACAAGACGATCGCGCAGATCCTCGATACGCCCGTCGAAGAGGCGCTCGAGATGTTCCGCCACCACAAGCAACTCGGCCGGATCATGCAGACGCTCGTCGATGTCGGCCTCGGCTACCTGTCGCTTGGCCAGCCGGCGACGACGCTGTCGGGCGGTGAGGCCCAGCGCGTGAAGCTGGCGCGCGAGCTGGCGCGCGTCCAGACCGGGCGCACGCTGTACCTGCTCGACGAGCCGACGACCGGCCTGCATTTCGGCGACGTCAAGAAGCTGCTCGAGGTACTCGGGCGGCTCGTCGAGGGCGGCAACACCGTGCTCGTGATCGAGCACAACCTCGACGTCATCAAGACCTGTGACTGGATCATCGACATGGGCCCGGAGGGCGGCGCCGCGGGCGGCGAGATCATCGCGACCGGAACCCCCGAGCAGGTCGCGCAGAACGCGCGCAGCTATACTGGCCAGTTCGTCAAGCCGCTCCTCGAACGCGTGCGCCGGGCCGCGCGGGCCGGCACCAAGGGTGGTGGCAAGCCGGCGCGTCACGAGCGCGCGATGCACGCGACGGGGACGACCTGAGGCAAACGATCGATTTCTGACGGCGCGTAGCGCCGATAGAAATCACCTTGGCCGAGGGGGGCGACCTGAAGCGACCGAGCCAGCCGTGATCGCCTTCGCTCGGCGCTGTCTCACCTTGGTATCACCGTCGACGACGACGCGGTCGTCGCGTCGTTTCATATCGTGACGTCCGTGGTTGCCTCACTCGAAAGTAACGTCGCCGACCCCCAGATGATCCTGCGGCTCCTGGCGTACGGCGTGCTCGTCGTCGGCCCCGACTGGCGCGTGCTCTTCGCAAACCCAGAGGCCGAGCGGATGTTCGGCAGCAAGGGCACCACGCTGTGGGAGCGCTGTCCGGCCCTCGAGCAGACGGCGTTCGCCGCTGGGTTTCGCTACGCGATGGCCGATCGCACGGAGCTGCTGAGCGCGAGCTCGCTGCCGGCGATCGGCTGGTGCCAGGCGCGCGCACGACCGACACCCGAGGGCGGCCTGCTGATCTCGATGCGGCAGGTCAACGCGCACACGATCGAGACCGGCCAGGCCAGGACCGCGCTCGTGATGGCCGAGATCGGCGATGCACTGACCCGCGAGGAGTCGTTGCGGTCGGCGCTCGTCCGTTGCGCCCAGGCGATGGTGCGTCAGCTCGACGCCGCGCTCGTGCGGATCTGGACGGTCGATCACGATGCTGGCGAGCTCACGCTGTGCGGCACCGCGGGCATCGAGACCGGCGACCCGCATCAGGACGTCCTCAAGATCGGCCAGCACAAGGTCGGCATGATCGCCGAGGACGGCGATCCGTACCTCACGAACGATGCCGCCACCGATCTGCACATCGGCCGCACCGCGTGGATCCCGCGTGAACGAATCGTCGCGTTCGCGGGCTACCCGCTGCGCATCCAGGACCGGATCGTCGGCGTGATGGCGCTCTACTCGCGCAACAAGATCGATCACGACATGCTGAACAGCCTGTCCTCGCTCGCCGATGCGGTCGCGCTCGGCATCGATCGCAAGACCGCGGATGTCGCGCGACGCCACGCCGAGGAGCGATTGCGCAAGCAAGCGGGCGACCTCGAGGTACTCCACATCCTCGGCCAGCAACTCGCGGCGGTGCTCGACGTCGAGGTCCTCGTGCAGAGGGTGATCGACGTGGCGACCCGGCTCGCGGGCGCCCAGCTCGGCGTGTTCTTCTACAACCTGCCGAACGAGTTCATGCTCTATGCGGTCTCGGGCGCGCCGCGCGAGGCATTCGACCAGCTCGCGGTGCCGCGCAGCACCACACTGCTGGCGCCAACGTTCATCGAGCAGAAGGTCGTCCGGATCGCCGACCTGCGCGCGACCGAGCAGTTCGGGCGGACCGGTCCACACTTCGGGCTGCCGCCCGACCATCCGCCGATCACGAGCTATCTCGCAGTGCCCGTCACCGGTCGCAACCGCAAGCGGATCGGTGCGCTGATGTTCGGCCACGAGCGTGCGGGTGCGTTCACCGCCGAGACCCAGCGACTGATCGAAGGCATCGCGTCGACGGCGGCGATCGCGATGGACAACGCCCGACTGTTCCGCGAGGCCCACGAGCTGATCTCGGCCCTCGAGAAGAGCAACCGCGAGCTCGATCAGTTCGCCTACGTCGCATCCCATGATCTCAAGGCCCCGCTGCGCGGCATCGCAAACCTCGCGCAGTGGATCGAGGATGACCTCGAAGGTCAGCTCACCGACCAGACGCGCGAGCACCTGCACCTGCTGCGCGGTCGAGTCAGCCGCCTCGAATACCTGATCGCCGGCATCCTCGCGTATAGCCGCGCCGGACGCGATCGCGGTGAGGTCGAGCGCATCGATGTCGGCGCGCTCGTGAAGGAGACATGGGAGCTGCTCGCGCCGCCGGCCACCGCGAAGCTCGTCGTCGCGCCGAGTCTACCGGTGCTGATGACGTCGCGTACCCAGCTGCAGCAGGTCGTGATGAATCTGTTGAGCAACGCCGTGAAGTACAACCCGGGCCGTGAGCTCGTCATCGAGGCCGGGGCGAACAAGCGTGAGCGCCAATACGAGTTTTTTGTAGCGGACAACGGAGTGGGCATCGCACCCGAGTTTCACGAGAAAGTGTGGGGGTTGTTTCAAACGTTAGAGCGACGCGACAAAGTCGAGAGCACTGGAATCGGGTTGTCGATCGTGCGCAAGATCGTGGAGTCCCAGGGTGGGACGACACGGATCGAGTCACGCTCCGATGCCGGTGTGACGTTCCACTTCACGTGGCCTGCAGAGCTAGAGGGGGATGCAGCACATGACTGACGAGCGAGCCTTGAACATCCTGTTGGTCGACGACGACGAGGTCGACGTCATGACCGTCAAGCGCGCATTTCAGAAGGCGAATATCACCAACCGACTGTTCGTGGCATCCAATGGCATCGAAGCCCTCGAGCTGCTGCGCGGCGGCACGATCCCGCTGCAGCGCCGCATCATCTTGCTCGACCTCAACATGCCGAGGATGAACGGGCTCGAGTTCCTCCGTGAAGTTCGCAAGGATCCGGCGCTGCAGACTCTGACGGTCGTCGTGCTGACCACCTCGAACGAGGATCGCGACCGCGTCGACGCGTACCAGCTCAACGTCTCCGGCTACCTCCTGAAGCCCGTCACGTTCCACACGTTCGCGGAGGTCATGGCCACGCTGAACAAGTACTGGACGCTGATGGAGCTGCCGTAGGCTCGCCTCAGCTCAATTTAGCTCAGGCCATTCGTGGTCGGCGCGGCCGTGAGGGATTCTTCCGACACGAGCTCGAGCGAACGCGGCCGGCTGACCGCCATCCGCGCGAGCAGCACGTCGGACAGGTTCGATCGCCCCTCGCCCAGCACCACGTCGGGGACGATCTTCAGCCCCGAGCGGCCGACGATGGTCGCCAGCTGGATCGCCGTGTAGCTCGCCTCGCCAACGGCCTCGATCCCCGCGCGGTACGACGCCGCGACCGCGCCACCCCGCGCGCGTTCTGCCTCGGCTTCCGCACCACCACGTAGCTGGGTCGCGACGGCGTCGGCCTCCGCCGCCATCCGGGTTGCGTCGGCTTGGGCGCCGGCCTGCACGCGCACGACCTCCGCATCGGCGGACGCGCGGACCCGGGCTGCGTCGGCCTGGCCGCGAGCCGCAGCGACGTAGGATTCTGCCTGCTTCTCGTGGATGTGCACGGCCTGCTCGCTGCGTACCACCTCGGCCTGCATGTTCGCTGCCGCGGTCTCGCGCTCGAGCATCTGGCGGCACATCTGCGCCTCGCGTTGCGCGTCGTAGGTGCGCCGGAGCTCGTCCGCGATCTTGCGATCGGTCTGGGTCTTCATCAGCTCCGCCGGGGCCGTGATGTCGCCGATCAGCGCGTCGATGCAGTCGACGTCGTAGGCGGCGACGGCGGCGCGGATGTGGAGGTATGCCTCGCGCTGGCGAGTGCTGCGAGCGGACAGGAACTCGAGCACGCTGACCTCCTGGGCGGAGTTACGGAAGTAGTTGCCAACCGTCGGCTGGAGCACGTGGTCCACGAGGTTCTGCATCGATCCGACCCGGGAGATCACCCGCGGCGCGTTCTTCATGCCGATGTGAATGATCGCGCTGACGTCGAGCTGAAACGAGAAGCCATCGCTCGAGCGCACGGTGATCGAATCGAGGCCAGCGTCGTAGTGATGCGCCTCGGACCGATTCGCCCAGTTGAGGACGATGTTCGTCGTGGGAACCAGCTCGACCTTCATCGCGCGCGTGTTGAGCGGGTGCTTGCCGGGCAGCAGGGGCTCGACCCACACGCCCTTGCGGCCGCGCTCGACGAGGTCGCCGTGCGCGAAGCCATCGCCGGAGACATCGACGT
>JBKJUF010000042.1:0-4005 GCA_046590445.1 Kofleriaceae bacterium | reverse complement strand
CTCGGCGCTCTTGACGCCGAGCTCGACGATCCGCGCCTGGAGGCGCGCGATCTCGGCCTCGATCTGTTTCCGCTCGTCGACGAAGCCGGCCAGTCGCGCGCGCGCCTGCTCGGTCTCGCGCTGGCACTGCTCGTGGACGCGGCCCAGCCCGTCGCCGGCTCGCTGCGACTCGGCGAGCTTCTTCGCCTCGGCGGTCAGCTGCGCGACGTCGATGGCCGGGGCGACCTCGACGACCTGCAGCCGGGCGAGCTCGCCTTCGGCCTTGGTGAGGTCGCGGCCGATCTCGGTCCGGCGATCGAAAGCGCGCTGGCGCTTCTCGTTCAGCCCCGCGATCCGGTCGGCGCCCTCGATCAGTCGCATCAGGGTCGCGCGCTGCTCCTTCGGGGCGAGCTGCAGGAAGGCGAGAGGATCGAGAAAGCGGCTTCCGATAATCTCGTCGAGGATCTGTTGGGGCGCCTTGCGGGCCCCCATCCGATCGCGCACCTCGAGATGACTCTGGCCGTCCGGCTGGATGACGCGACGGATCGATAGCTCTCCGCCGTCGAGCTCGACGACGATCTCCGCATCCTTCGCGCCGTGCCGCACGGCGTCTTGTGGTTGGGACTTCTTCCCGCCGAATGCAGCGGTGAGTGCATCCAACGTCGACGACTTGCCTTGCCCATTCTTCCCACCGATCAGCAGGAGCGCTCGGTCTGCGTCGGGCGCGATGCGGACGTCTTTGATGCGCTTGAAGTCGCGGATGTGCAGTGCGGAGATCTTCACGATGCGTTCCTTTCGAGGTAGGCGATGGCGCGGCGCAGCGTCGACGTCTGCTCCTTCGCTAGCCCGAGTAGAGAGTTGCAGTGCAGGCACAGCACGCCGCGCACGCGTTTGGTCTTGTGGCAGTGGTCGATGTGGATCAGGTGAGACTTGATCTCGGACAACTCGGCCTCGCAGAGCGCACAACGGCCCCACTGCCGCTCGACCAGGTTTTGGTAGTCGGCCTCGGTCAGTCCGTACTTCCGAAGATGCTTGCGACGCGCCATCGCCTTGGCCTTCTCCGGGTTGTTGGTGAGCCAGCGACGTCGTCGGCCCCTGGCCTTTGCGACCTTCTCGGGTGAACCATTACGCTGGGCTCGCTGCTTCGCGCGTTCGGCTTCGGGATCGCGGGCTCGGTCAGCTCGACGCTTCATCGTGACGCGATCCTTGTTGGTCTCGTAGTACGACCGCGATCGACTGCGCTTGACCTCGGCCCATGCCGGATCAGACGCATACCGCTCGCGTGCGCTGCTGTTGTCTCGCTTGCGCATGGCAGCTACGCGAACAGCTCCTCGGGCATCTCGTCGAGGTCAATCGCGGCGTCTGGATCGCCGTCGCCTTGGGCGTCGAGCGTGACGATGGCGTCGGTGTAGGCCGCCCAGTGGTCGGACGACTCGCACACGAGCAGACGCTCGAACCAGGCGCGGCAGAGCTTCTCGCCCTGCGTTCGCGCCTCGTCGGTGAGCCGCAGCACCGTGACCGCGTACGGACGCTTCGACTCGACGGCGCAGGCAAAGAGGTCGTCCGGCTCCTTGCCGGTCAGGTCCTTCACCGCCAGGCCGTAGAAGGCGAGCTGCGCGTGGTACGCGCGCCGGATCGCGTCGTACCGGAACCGCTCGGGGTCCGCGCACTGCGTCGTCTTCAGGTCCGTCACCGCCTCGCCGCCGCGTCGCGAGTCGGGCCGGCTCGTGCACTTCCGACCGAGCCAGTTCCAGGCGATCGTATCCTCGAGGATCGCTCCGTCGAACAACAACGGGGCCGCGATCGGGTGGCGGCGGATCGCGTTCGCGATGCCCTCCGAGGTCGACCACTCCTTCGCGTTCAGGATCTCCTTGTCGGCGTGCCGCGCCTTGAACATCTCCCACGCCTTGCCCTGGCGCGTCTTGCCGACCCACTTCACAACGGGCTCGCCGAGCACCATCGCGTGCGCGCCGCGACCGAGCCGCATCGCGAGCGTGTCCTCGCGGCCGAGCTGGACGGCGTCCCAGTAGTGCAGGGCGGACCGAGCCATGTGCTTCAAATTACTGAAGCGGACCGGCACGGTGCGCGGGTCGATGATCGGCCGCGTCGCGGTGTTCGCGTCGATCTCGGCCGCGAGTTCGCCCGACAACTCGGCGACCCTCGACTTTGACGTCGCGGACGAGCGCTCCCTCTCGCCCTGGATCGGCGGGAACTCGATCACCTGGCCGTTGCCGCCGACCACGGACCCCATCAAGGCGTCGATGTCGGAGTCGTCGGGCTTCAGCATCGTGCGGTCCTTTCGGCGTAGCTTCGCTTCGAACGAATGCGATCACACGCGCGACATCGACGGCGACCCGGGCCGTTCGATCCGGTGTTCGCGTTGTCGTAGGGATGACCCTTCGGGCAGTGGGTCGCGGCGGCGTTACGGGCCGTCACCGTCTCGCCGCGGAGGAGGTTCACCCGGCGGGTGACGATCTCGAGGTGCATCGGGTTGCAGCACACACGCGTGCGGCAAAGGTGATCGAGGTCGCGATCGGGCGGAATCGGACCGACGAGCGCCTCGTACGAGATGCGGTGAGCCGGACGCATGCGTCCGCTCTCGAAGAACTGGCCGTATCCGCGGCTGGTTCCGGCGGTCCAGATCCAGCAACCGCCCTTCGCTTCAGCAGCGACCTTGCTCCAGAACCGATCGGGCAGGCCGTTAGCCACGGCCGGCCTCGTCATCGTTCGGAACGTCGTCCGCGTCGCCCGCCTTGCGCGCGGCGGAGGCGGCCATCTCGTCGGCGATCTGCTGCGTCAGATCCGCGGCGCTCTCGCTTCCGCGCGTCCCGCCCGACTTGTCACCCGCGCTTGCCTTGGGAAGGTGCGGCCGGATTCGGATGCACTCGACCGTCTTGCCGCCGAACGAGGTCGTCGTCGGGAACAGCGTGACGCGAATGTCCTTCCACTGCTCGTAGTCGGACGTCCCGTACAGTTGCTCGATCGTCCCGCAGTTCGTGTTGTTGAGCGCGAGCTTCTTCGCCTTGCCCTTGATGTGAGCAATCGGCTTCTTCGTCTTGCGGCCCTGATCGCCGGTCAGCTCGCCGCCGGTGACCTTCTCGATCGTGACGGTGACGTCACGGCCATCGAGGTCGTAGGCGTACAGCATGTCCTTCGCGTCCATCAGCTTCTTCCAGTGCGGCATGTGCGTCTCCTTGTGGTTCGGTTGAGAGCGACTTACGGGTGTGCGCTCGGGTCGCTAATCGAGGTGGTTGGCTCTTCGAAGCCGAGGACGGTAAGGACGGCGCGAGCCGTCTCCTTCGAGAGCTGGTGCGCGAGCTCGTCGCCGCGGTCGGCGATGGCGCGGTCGGCGAGGACCTTCCCGATCGCGCCGACGACGGCGTCGCGAATCGGAACGCGCGGCAGCCCTGCGATAACGGCTTCGATCAGCCGCTCTCGATCCCGCGCGTCGTCGAGCGCCAGCGCCTCGTTCTCCGCGAGGATGTTGCGGAGCCATGCGGTCATGAGCCGATCGCCGGCATCCGCTGGCGGCGCTTGATGGCTGGCAGCTCGAGCAGTTTCGACTCGCCGCGCGTCAGGACGCTGGCGAGCGGGATACGGGCGGGTTGGGCAGGACGCGACCACAGGCCGTCGAGGAGATCGCGCACGAGCGTCGCGCCGATCGCGATGCCGCACAGGAATGCGAGGGCCTGGAGGGCGATGAGGGCGATCACGAAGTCACCTCCGCTGCGGCCTGGCTCGCCTTCGAGTGCGCGACCACGACGCGACCGATCGCCTTCATGACGTTCAGCGCCGCTGCGTGCACCAGCGCCGCGATCTCGGCGTGACCGGCTTCCAGCAGCGCGGCGTGCGCGTTCTTGAGCGCGGCGGAGCTGGCGTGCAGCTCGAGGATCGCGACGAGGTGGGGCTTGGGCTGGCTCATGCTGCTTCCTTGCTGCGCAGCTCGGTGAGCGCGCGGGTTGCGTCCTGCTTGGCGTCGGACTTCTTGCCGTCGGTCCAGCCGTGGCGGACCAGGCGACCGTTGTC
>JBKJUF010000637.1:0-35245 GCA_046590445.1 Kofleriaceae bacterium | reverse complement strand
GCGGCGGAATCACAACGAGGTGCTCGGCTACCGCCAGCTCGGCGAGCAACTCGGCGAGCACTGCACGAACCTCGGCTTCACCCACGTCGAGTTGATGCCGGTGATGGAGCACCCGTTCTACGGATCGTGGGGCTACCAGGTCACCGGCTACTTCGCACCAACCACGCGCTACGGCGCGCCCGACGACTTCATGGCAATGGTCGATCACCTGCACCAGCACAACATCGGCGTCATCGTCGACTGGGTGCCGGCGCACTTCCCGACGGACGACCACGGCCTCGGCGTGTTCGACGGCACGCACCTCTTCGAGCACGCCGATCCGCGCCGTGGCTTTCATCCCGACTGGACGAGCTTCATCTTCAACTACGGCCGCCACGAGGTGAAGTCGTTCCTGATCTCGTCGGCGATGTCCTGGCTCGACCGCTATCACATCGACGGCCTGCGCGTGGATGGCGTCGCCTCGATGCTCTACAAGGACTACTCGCGCAAGCCCGGCGAGTGGGTGCCGAACGAGGACGGCTCGAACCACGATCGCGAGGCGATCGTGTTCCTGCAGGACTTCAACCGCGCGGTCTACACCGCGTATCCGGACATCCAGACGATCGCCGAGGAGTCGACCGCGTGGGGCGGCGTATCGAAGCCGCCCGAGCACGGTGGCCTCGGCTTCGGCTACAAGTGGGACCTCGGCTGGATGCACGACACGCTGTCGTATCTCGCGCGCGAGCCGGTCTATCGCAAGTTCCACCACGCGCAGCTGGCGTTCCGTGCGACCTACGTCAACACCGAGAACTACTGCATGCCGCTCTCCCACGACGAGGTCGTGCACGGCAAGGGCTCGCTGATCGCGAAGATCCCGGGCGACCCGTGGCAGAAGTACGCGACGCTGCGGCTGCTCTACGGCTACCAGTGGACGCTACCCGGCAAGAAGCTGCTCTTCATGGGCGGCGAGCTCGGCGTGTGGGGCGAGTGGAACCACGACGCCGAGCTCGACTGGGCGCTCGGCATGCAGCCGTCGCACGCGGGCATCGCGCGCTGGCTCGGCGATCTCAACGCGGCTTATCGCAAGTACCCGGCGCTGCACCGTGGCGACTGCGAGTCGTGGGGCTTCAAGTGGATCGTCGGCGACGATGCCGACGCGAGCGTGCTCGCATACGCGCGCTACGGCGAGCACGCGGACTGCCCGGTCGTGATCGCGGCGAACTTCACGCCGGTGCCGCGCGAGGGCTACCGGATCGGCGTGCCGCGGCGAGGCCACTGGCGCGAGATCCTCAACTCCGATGCCGAGATCTACGGCGGCGCGGGCCTCGGGAACCGGGGCGGCATGGACGCCGAGTACCACGCGAGCCACGACTTCGAGCAATCGCTAGTCTGCACGCTGCCGCCGCTCGCGGTCGTCGTGTTCACCGCCGAAGGGTAGGCGCCACTTCCGGTGACTGCCGTCCGATGTTAGCGTGTCGGCATTGAGCGAAAAGTGGGTTTGCATCCACGGCCACTTCTACCAGCCGCCGCGCGAGAACCCGTGGCTGGAAGCGATCGAGCCGCAACCGAGCGCGCATCCGTACCGTGACTGGAACGAGCGGATCACGGCCGAATGCTATCGCCCGAACGCCGCGGCGCGCGTCGTCGACAACTCGAATCACATCATCCAGATCGTCGACAACTATCAGCGGATGAGCTTCAACGTCGGGCCGACGTTGATGTCGTGGCTCGAGGAATTCGCGCCCGACGTCCACCAGTCCCTGATCGATGCCGATCGCGCGAGCATGAAGCGGTTCGGTGGCCACGGCTCGGCGATGGCGCAGGCCTACAACCACATCATCATGCCGCTCGCGTCGCCCCGCGATCGCGCGACCCAGGTGCGCTGGGGAATCGCCGACTTCGTGAAGCGGTTCGGCCGCAAGCCCGAAGGCATGTGGCTGCCCGAGTGCGCCGCCGATACCGCCTCGCTCGAGGCGCTGGCCGCGGCGGGCATCGCGTTCACCGTGCTGGCGCCCTCGCAGGCCAAGGCATGGCGACCACCTGGTGGCGCGTGGCGCACGACGTCGATCGATCCAGGTCGCGTCTACAAGTGCGCGCTGCCGTCGGGTCGCTCGATCGATCTGTTCTTCTACGACGGCGCGGTCGCCCAGGCGGTCGCGTTCGAGCGGCTGCTCGCAGACGGCCACCAGATCATCTCGCGGATGATCAGCCGCGGGCCGGCCGAGGGTGGCCAGCCGACGCTGTGTCACATCGCCACGGACGGCGAGACCTACGGGCACCATCATCGCTACGGTGACATGGCGCTCGCGTGGGCCCTCGCGCAGGTCGAGCAGGGCTGGAGCGGCACGCGGCTGACGAACTACGCCGAGTACCGCGCGAAGGTGCCGGCAACCTGGGAGGTCCAGCTCGCCGAGAATTCGAGCTGGAGCTGCGCGCACGGCGTCGAGCGATGGCGCGAGGACTGCGGCTGCAACAGTGGTGGTCGACCCGGCTGGAACCAGCGCTGGCGGCGGCCGCTGCGCGACGCGCTCGACTGGTTGCGCGATCAGGCGGCCGGCACGCTCGACCACGTCGGCAAGCTGCTGTTCGACGATCCGTGGGCCGCGCGCGATGGTTACGTCGAGGTCGTTCTCGACCGGACCGCAGAGGCGCGCGATCGGTTTCTCGCGACGCACGCCTCGCACGCGCTCGATGCCAGCGACCGCGTGCGCGCGCTGTCGCTGATGGAGATGACCCGCCACGCGATGTTGATGTACACGAGCTGCGGGTGGTTCTTCGACGAGCTGTCGGGGATCGAGACCGTGCAGTGCATGCAGTACGCCGCGCGCGTCGCCGAGCTGATCGAGGAGATCGGCGGCGATCCCGTCGAACCCGGTTTCGTCGAGCGGCTCTCGATCGCGCGCTCGAACATCGTGGACGAGGGCGATGGCCGCAAGGTGTGGGCGCAGCGCGTGCGGCCGGCCCACATCGATTCGTCGAAGGTCTGCGCACACGTCGCCGTTCACACGCTGGTGGAGCCCGATCCGGCAAGGAGCGTCGACGTCTTCGGTTATCACGTCGACTTCCTCGATCGCATCGAGCACCGGTCCGGGCGCGCGCGGATGGTCGCCGGCACGGTCCGCGTGCGCTCGCGGCTGACCGAAGCCACCACGACGCTGTGCTTCGCGGGACTTCACCTCGGCGAACAACACGTCACCGGCGGAGTCAGGACGCCGCCCGCGGCGGAAGCGTGGGGGGCGATCCTCGCCGAGCTCACCGGCGCGCTGCAGACGGCGGACGTGTTCGCCGCGCAGCGCACGATCGATCGGCACTTCCCGGGTGCCGAGCTCTCGCTCGCGGCGCTGTTGCCGGGCAGCCGCGAGCGTGTGCTCGCCGGTGTGCTGCACGACGCGATCACGTACGCCGAGACCGAGCTTGCCTCGATGTACGACGAGCACGCGCCGCTGATCCGCTGGCTCGTGGCGCACGAGCTGCCGATACCCGAGGTGCTGCGGATGACCGCCGAGGCCACGGTCCGTCGCCGCGTCCTCACGAACTTGCGCGCGCGCGATGCCAGCTTCCAGCAGCTGCGCGATCACATCGCCGAGGCTGCGCTGGTCAAGGTCGATCTCGACACTCCGGAGATCGCGCTCGCCGCGAGTGAAGGCTTGCGTCGCCTGATCGAGCGTCTGATCGGGCCCGACGGTCACCTCGATCCGGCCGCGCTCGATACCGTCGCGCGCGCCGCCGAGGTGGCAGGTCGCATGAAGAGCGGCGTCGATCTGTGGCTCGCGCAGAACGCGGCGTGGCGACTGCTCGACCGGATCCCCGAGCTCCGGCAACGTGGCGCCGCCGGCGACCCCGACGCGACCCAGCAGGCGTCCGATCTCGCGCGACTCGCGGGCGCGCTGCGGCTCGCGGTGCCTCGGTGACCTCGCCGTATCGCGAGCGTCCTCGCGTCCTGTTCTGCCCGCGCTGCAACGTGCTGCTCGACATGTTCGACCCCGGCGTCGAGGTCTGTCCGCGCTGCGAGGGCGTGTGGCTCGCGCGCAGTGTCCTCGACGTCTCGGGCGCGCGCTGGCCGGCCGGCCCTCAGGCGTGGTGGCGCAACGAGCTCGAGTGTCCGGATTGCCTCGTCGACGGCACGCGGACCACGATGGGCGCGCGCACGAGCGGCGAGCTGATCGTCGATCAATGTCCGGCCCACGGCGTGTGGCTCGATCGCGGCGAGCTCGCGCGGATCATGACGGCGCCCGGTGCACACGGCGCGCAGGCACTGCGCGAGCGATTCTCGGCGGTCGCGCCGACCCCGGAGCAGCTGGTCGTGCGGCGCGAGCGCTGGCGGGCCGAGCAGGAACAGCGCCGGCTCGCGGCCGAGCAGGAGCGCCAGCGCCTCGAGGACGAGCTCGCGCGCCGCGCCGCCGCCGAGGAAGCAGCGCGCCACCAAAAGGCGGAGGTCGCGGCCGAGCGCCGGCTCCGGCTCGAACGCGCGGTCGAGGAGCAACGGCTGCGCGAGGCCCGCAAGCGCGCGGAGCAGGCGGCCGCTGAGCGCACGGCTGCCGAGGGCCGCGCCGCCGACGAACGCGCGGCCGCGCAGCGTCCCGGCCTGCAGCGCACGGCGCAGTACGCCGCCGACCACATCGTGACAACGCTCGCCGCCGACGAGCGTCGCGCCGCCCGTGCGGACGGGCTCGACAGCGTGCCGGTCGTCGAGCAACGATGGGATGCCGCCAAGGACGTGCTCGGCATTGACCCGTTCGAGAAGCCGCTCGATCAGCTGAAGGCCGACCGCGTGGCCGCCACGCAAGCCCTTCGCGCGCTCGAGGAGAAGCTCACCGGCCTGCGCGCGGAGGTCGCAGACACCGAGATCGCGGTTCTCAACGCATGGCGCCGGCTCGATCGGATCGAGGGCGAGCTCGAGCGCCGCGACCGCGTTCGGTGATGGTATGCAGCCCGTGATGTCCGCCGACCTCGCAGCCGATACCGCGGTGCACGCCGACCCCAGGGCGCCGGGGCGCTATCACATCGCGCTGCCCGATCGCTGGGACTATCTGTTGCCGTCGGGCGGCGTCGTGATGACCTGCGCGCTGCGCGTCGCCGAGGCTGCGGTCGGCGATCCCGAGCTCCGCGTGGTGTCCGCGACGACCGTGTTCGCGACGCCGATCAATGCCGGCAAGCTCGTCGCCGATGCGGTCGTGATCCGGCGCGGGCGCGCGGCGACCCAGGTCCGCGTCGTGCTCCGTCATGCCGAGGCACCTGCCGATGACGAGAACGTCGGCATCGAGATGCTCGTGACGCTGCTCCGCGACCGCAAGGGACCCGACGTCAAAGCCACGGTGTTCCCCGACGTGCGCTCGCTCGCCGAATCGCTGCCCGTCGAGGACGGCGCGACGAACAACCCGCACGCGCGGTTCCGCTTCTACCAGCAGCTCGAGTGCCGGATCGCCCACGGCGAGCGCTACTGGACCGACGGGCTCGTCGAGGGTCCCGCACGCTACGCGCGGTGGCTTCGCTACAAGGTTCCGCAGCGCGACGTCGCGGGGCGCCTCGATCGGTTCGCGTTGCCGCCGCTGATCGACACGATGCCGACGGCGCTGCACCGCGCGATCGGTCCGGGCCCGTATCGGTTCTACGCGCCGAGCCTCGATCTCACGACGTACTTCGTCGACGACACCACGCGCGAGTGGCTGCTCGTCGACGTCCGGCTGCGCCGCGCGCTCTCGGGCTGGGCGATCGCGGATGCCGAGGTCTGGGACGACGAGGGGCGGTTCGTGGCGTACGGATCGCAGGCGATGTACCTGCATGGCCTCGCCGGCGAGCCTCCCGTCGTCGATGCGTCGCGCCGTTCATGAGCGCGTGCCGGATCGTGTGACGGCCTCGATGTAGGCGCAAGGCCCACCGCGCAGGTTGCACACACGTGGGCTACACTTTGCCGATGCGGATCGCGATCTTCGTCGCGGTGGTTCTGCTCGCGGGTTGTGCGAGCGGTGGCCCGCCGGGTAACACGGGAGATGTCGACGCCTCGGTTGGCGGCGACGGGACGTCGACACCGGACGCGCAGACCTGCGGCGGACCGATGCAGCTGCCGTGCGGCGCGATCTACGTCGCGAAGTCGGGCAACGACAGCGCGGCGGGGACGAAGGCAGCTCCGCTCAAGACGATCGCGGTCGGCATCGCGAAGGCCGGCGCGACCGGGCAGCAGGCCGTGTTCGTGAAGTACGGCATCTACGCCGAGTCGATCACGATGTCCCCGGGGATCACGATCTATGGTGGCTTCGACGACGCGTGGGAGCGCAACCCCGCGGTCGATACCGAGATCGTCGGCGCGTCACCGACCGTGCGCTTCGATGCGATCACGGTCCCGACGGTGCTCGACGGCGTCACCGTGAAGAGCGCGGATGCGATCGGCGTTGGCGAGAGCTCGTACGCCGTGCTCGTGACCGCGTCGCAGATGATCGAGCTGCGCGACGTCACCGTCGTGCCTGGCTTCGGCGGCGGCGGCAGCGATGGATCGAACGGGACGCTCGGCGCCAACGGCGGCAACGGCGTCGGTGGTCGCCCGGGTTGCGAGAATTCGAGTGGGCTCTGTAGCTCGTGCAGCCGGCCGGCCGGCGGCGCCGGCGGCACCTCGGCGTGCGGGCGCGCAGGCGGGCAGGGCGGCGCACCCGGCCATGGCGAGCAAGCCGATGGCAACTCCGCCGGATTTCGCGGCATCGATGGCGCGGGGTTCACGCCCGGCGGTGCGGGCGCGCCGGGCGAGAGCGCGGCCGGGAGCCCCGGCGGCATCGGCGCGAACGGCAGCCTCGGCGTGTCGGGCGCGACGGGAGGGTCGGTCGGCGTGTTCAGCGCAGCAAACTACGTCCCCGCGAACGGAACCAACGGCACGCTCGGCGGCAACGCGAACGGCGGCGGCGGCGGCGGTGGCGGTGGCGGCGGCGGCGCCAATTGCGACTCCTACGGATCCTCGGCGGGTGGCGGTGGTGGCGGAGGCTGTGGCGGCACGCCCGGCACCGGTGGCACCGGCGGCGGCGGATCGTTCGGCGTGATCGCGCTCGACTCGGTCGTCCTGATTCGATCGTCGTCGGTCGTCGCGAGCCGCGGCGGCGATGGCGGCAGCGGTGGCTCCGGTGGCTCCGGTGGCTCCGGCGGGGCGGGTGGCGCAGCCGGCCCAGGGCCCGGCAGTAACGGCGAGCAGGACGACGGTGGCATGGGCGCAGCAGGTGGACGCGGCGGCAACGGCGGTCGCGGCGGCCATGGCGGTGGAGGTGGCGGCGGTCCGTCGGCCGCGGTCGTCTGCCTCGGCTCGGCATCGATCACGATCCCGCAGACGATGCTGGTCGCGGGCACCGGCGGCACCGGCGGCGGCTCGGAGGGCAACCCCGGCGCGCCCGGTACGTCGACGAACGCGATCGGCTGCGCGTTCTTCTGAGCTAACCGAACCAGCCGCGGCGGCGGAACAGCCAGATCTGGATCGCGACGCCGACGATGAAGACCGCGCACAGCGCCCAGAATGCCCAGGTCTCGTCGCGCAGCGGCACACCACCGACGTTGACGCCGAGCAGCGCGCACACGAAGCCGAGCGGCAGGAACACGGCCGTGATGATCGACAGCACGTAGAGCCGCTGGTTCGTCATCTCGGCGAGACGCGACGCCAGCTCCTCCTGGGTGACGGCGGCTCGATCCCGCGCGGCATCGAGCTCCTCGACGGAGCGCGCCATCTGGTTCGCCGCCTCGGCGATCCGATCGCGGTCCGGCGTCGCGAACCACGGCAGCACCAGCTGCCCGAGCTTGAGCATCGCCTCGCGCTGCGGCGACAGAAAGCGGCGCAACGCGATCGCGCGCCGCCGATGATCGGCCAGCTTGCCGCGCAGCTCTCCGCGGGTCTGGGTAACGACCTGGTCCTCGGCCTCCGAGATCGCGTCGCCCAGCATGTCGACCCGCGTCGAGACGTGCTCGACGATACGCTCGCCGAGGAGCGCGACGAGATCGCCCGAGTCGCGGGGGCCACGGCCGCGCTGGACGTCGGCGACGATCGACTCGAGCGTGCGCGACATCCGGTGCCGCAGCGTGATCACGCGATGCGCCTCGCCCCACACCCGCACCGAGATCATGTCCTCGGGGATCGCGTCCTGGTTCTGGTTGATGCCGCGGAGGATCAGGAACAGCTCCTCGCGATGGACGATCGCGCGCGGCCGCGGATCGTTATCGACGAGCGCCTCGCGCAGCAGCGGATCGATCCCGGACGCCTGATCGAGCCACGCGACCGCGTCCGCGATCGTGTAGTCGAGCACGAGCCAGAGCACGCCATCGGCAGGCTGCCAGCTCCGCACGCCCGACCAGTCGAGCAGCTTCGCGCCACCCTTGCCGTCGAGCAGAAACGCGTGCAGGAGCCCGCTGGTGGACATGCACGGCAGTTGTACTACGCTCGTGCAGTGTCAGGCCGCGTGCGGGTCGGGATCGCGTTGCTGCTTGGCATGCTGACCAGCACGGCGGCTGCCGCGCCAGCACGTCCGGACAGCCGTCCCGACGACCTCGTCGATGTCGTATCGCTGATCCCGGATGCCGTCCTCGACATCCGCTACGCGACCGCCGACAACTTCACAGGCCGCGTGCTGTATCCAGCGGCCACCTGCAAGTTGCGCCGCGCGGTGGCCGCACGCCTCGTCAAGGCGGCTGCCGTGCTCCGCAAGCAACAGCGCCGGCTGCTGATCTGGGACTGCTACCGGCCGTCTTCGATCCAGCAAGTCCTGTGGAAGCTCGTGCCGGATCCGCGCTACGTCGCCGATCCGAAGGTCGGCTCGAAGCACAACCGCGGTGCTGCGGTCGACGTCGCCGTCGTCGATCAGGACGGCAAGCCGTTGCCGCTGCCCACGAAGTTCGATGACTTCTCGAAGGCAGCGCATCGTAATCGCGCGCTCGTCGGTGCGAAGGGCGCGGAGGCCCGGCGGCTCGCGAAGGCGATGCGCGCCGCGGGGTTCACCGAGATGCCGACGGAATGGTGGCATTTCGACGCACCGGACAGCACCAGATACGCGCTCTCGGACGAGCCGCTGTAGCATCCAACCGGCGTGGCGGTTCCGTACTACCCGGTGAACGAGTTCGGTCCCCTGATGAAGGGGCTGGTGATCGGTGGCGTCGGGATCCTCCACGTCTTCCTCGCGCAGTTCGCGATCGGCGGCGGCGCGTTGCTCTACTACTTCGAGCGGGTCGCCCAGCGCGGCGATCCGGACGCGCGCAAATTCGTCGACGGTTACTTCAAGGTCCTCGTGCTTGTCAGCTTCGTGCTCGGCGCGCTGACCGGCGTCGCGATGTGGTTCACGACGATCCAGGTCGGCGCTCGCACGATCGGCCTCATGGTCGACGAGTTCCACTGGCTGTGGGCCACCGAGTGGGTGTGGTTCGCCGTCGAGGTCACGGCCGGCTACGCGTTCTACCGGTTCGGACCTCGGCTCGACGACCGGACGCGCCTGCGCCTGCTCGGCCTCTACTCGCTCGCGTCGTGGATGAGCCTGTTCTGGATCAACGGGATCCTGTCGTGGCAGCTCACGCCCGGCGGCTGGCTGGAGGGCGGCGGGATGTGGCAGGGCTTCTTCAACCCGAGCTTCTGGCCGTCGCTGCTGTTTCGCACCGCCGTCGCGGCGACGCTCGGCGGGCTCGTCGCGATCATCGTGATCAACACGATGGATGTTGATCCCGCGGCCCCGAGTGAATCGGGGCCGCTCCATTCCGGGCGGTCGCGCAAGGCTGCGCTGATCCGGCGCGCGTCGCGGTTCGCGGCACCGATCGCGCTGATGCCGCTGCTCGCGATGTGGTTCCTCGCCGTGATCCCCGAGGACAGCCGAGCGTGGCTGCTCGGTGGCAGCATGCCGATGACGATGTTCGTCGGGATCGCGGCTGCAGCGTCGCTGTTGATCGGGGGCTACGTGATCGTCGGCCTGATCGTCAAGCGGCTCTACATCAACGGCGCGACCGGTACGTTGCTGCTCGCGCTCGCGTTTGGAGCGACCGCCGCCGGCGAGTTCATCCGCGAGGGCGCGCGCAAGCCGTACACCGTGCGCGGCGTCCTCTACTCGACGTCGATCACTCCGGACGAGGTCGCGGGCCTCCGGCGCACCGGCGTCACCGTCGCCGATCCGTATCCGCTGCGCGACCACGCGCGGTTCCCGAACGATCAGCTGCGGCGCGGCGCAAAGGTCCATCGCACGCTCTGCGATGCCTGCCACACGATCCGTGGATCGAACGGGCTCGTGCACCTCGTCGCGACGTGGACCGACGACCAGCTCCGGCTCAACATCGCGAAGCTGCAGCGCACCAAGGGCTTCATGCCGCCGTTCGCGGGCAACGCCGAGGATGTCGAGGCGATCGTCCAGCTGCTGCGCTGGGAGATCGCGGGATCGCCGGCGAGCTGGCCGGTCACCGCAGACCCGATCACGCTCGGGGAGATCTCGAGGTGGCTCGACGAGGCTGGCACGCAGCCGTCGGGCTCGCAGCTCCACCGCAGCGAGGCGGCACGCTGATGTGGCCATTCACCTCGTCGACGCACGGTCTATGGCTCGCGCTCTACATCGTCACCTGGGTCCTGCACGTGGTGTTTGTCAGCTACGTGCTCGCGGGCTCGACCTATGCACTCGTCCAGGCGCTGCGCCGCTCCGAGGATCCGATGGCCGAGCGCGTCCGCGATCGCCTGCCGTTCATGCTCGGCTGCGGGATCACGGCGGGCGTCGCGCCGCTGCTGTTCCTCCAGCTCCTCTACCAGGAGCGGTTCTACACGGCGAACCTCCTGCTCGGCCCGCGCTGGGGTGCAGTGGTGCCCGCGCTGATCGTCGGCTTCTACGCGCTCTATGTAGCGAAGGCCGCGACGACGCTGTCCTGGCGGCGGGTCGCGCTCGCTACCTCGGTCGCCTGCTTCTTGTTCGTCGCGTGGTCGTGGACCGAGCTCCACCTCGTGATGCGCGATCACGCGGCGTGGCGCACGATGTACGGCGCCGGCGAGCGGCTCTATCGGCAGGGCGACGTGATGCCGCGTCTGCTGCTGTGGCTCGGCGCGATGCCAGCCGTGTTCGCGCTGGTCGCGATCTGGTGGAGCACCGCCGCCGAACGCCGCAGGCTTGCCGTGATCGCGATCGCCGGTCACCTCGTCTGTGGCGCGGCGGCGGCCTGGCTCGTCGCGCGTGGTGGATCGGTCGAGGGTGCGGCGCACGGCTGGCTGTACCTGCTTGGCGGCGCAGCGGCCGTCGAGGTCGTCGCGTGGGTCTGGCTACTGCGCCGCCCCGACGGTGCGGCTGCGGCCGTCCTTGCCGGTGCCGGAACCGCGGTGCTACTCGCCGGTGCGGTGGTCCGCGAGGCTCCGCGGCTCGCCCTGCTCGAGCCGCCGCGTCAGGCCGCGATCGAGGCCAGCGGCTTCCCGGTGTTCGCGGTGACCGCGCTCGCTGGCATCGTCGCGATCGCGTGGGTCGCTCGCACGATCCGCGGCGCGCGCCCCGAATAGGATCAGGCCGCCAAAGCGAGCGCCGCTGCGCTGGAGTCCAGCGTCAGCGCGACGGCGTGGATGACCGCCGCGATCCGCACGGCATCCTGGACCTGCTCGCGGGTCCCGCCGCGCACGCGCACGACCTGCTCGTGGGACCGCACGCACGATGCGCAGCCGGCGATCGCCGAGGCCGCGAGGCACCACAGCTCGAAGTCGAGGTGATCGACGCCGGGCTTGCCGATGATCTGCATGCGCAGCCGGGCACCAAGCGTCGGCGTGGAGTGATAGGTCCGCTCATGTAACGTGATAGCCGTGATAGGGTGGGGTTATCATGGAGCGTCCCTCGGTCCGCCAGCTCGAGTGCCTCGTGGCGGTCGCCGAGCACGGCAGCTTCCGCAAGGCCGCGACCGCGCTCGGCATGTCGCAGCCGGCGCTGTCCGCACAGGTGCAGGGTGCCGAGGCGGTGCTCGGCGTGCAGATCTTCGAGCGCGATCGCCGCAGCGTGCTGGTGACGCCCGCGGGCGAGGAGGTGCTCGGCCGGGCGCGCGAGGCGCTGGTCGCCGTCGACGAGGTTCGCGATGCGGCGCGCCGCCGGGCCGAGCCGCTCGTCGGGCCGCTGCGCCTCGGCGTGATCCCGACGATCGCGCCGTACTGGCTGCCGGCGCTGCTGCCCGCGGTGCGCAACCGTTTCCCGCGGCTCGAGCTGATCCTCCGCGAGGACCAAACATCGCGGCTGCTCGCCCAGCTCCACGCCGGTCAGCTCGATCTCGCGATGGTCGCGATTCCGGTGGCGGGCGATGTCACGACCGCGCCCGTCGCGCGCGAGGCGTTCGTCGTCGCGGCGCCCCGTGGGGCCGCGATCCTCAAGCGCCGCGGCAAGCTGCACGATCGCGATCTCGACGCCGAGACCGTGCTCCTGCTCGAGGACGGTCATTGACTACGCGACCAGGCGCTCGCCGTGTGCGAGCGAGGCGGCGCGATCGAGGCCGTGGAGGTGCGTGCGACGAGCTTGCCGACGCTCGTGCAGATGGTCGCGGGCGGGCTCGGCATCACGCTGCTGCCCGAGACCGCCGCCGCCTCGCTCGTTCATGGGGGCTCGCGCGCACGCGGGCCGGTCGGCATCGCGGCGTTCGCGAACCCGCCGCCCGGGCGTACGATCGGGCTCGCCTGGCGAACGTCGTCGGGGCGGCTCCGCGAGTTCCGGATCCTCGCCGACACGTTGCGCGACGCCGCCGACGGTTTCCTCGCCAAGCTTCGGCGATGAAGGTCCAGCGAGGCGCGCTGCCGCGGCTGCCTGCGGCGCGGATCGTCGAGCGCTGAGCTACTTGCCGATGTGGACGCTCATGCGCAGCCCGATCGGCAGCGTGATACCGGGCGCACCCTCGAAGCGAGCGATCACCTCGAGCACGCGGGTGTCGATGCGCGCCCGCGGGTCGTCGTCTCGAACCGTCTTGCGACCGAGCTCGCGGTTGACCCGCACGATGCGAACCGGGAACCGGCGTTCGCCGAACGCATCCGCGGTCGCGTACGCGAGCTGGCCGACCGCGACCGCCGCGACGTCCGCCTCGTCGATCTCGGCGCGAAGCTCGGGCTCGCGGAGATCGGCGACCGTGACGATCGACGTGGGCATCGCCAGCGTGACCAGCGTGCCGACCTCGCCGGTGCGACGCAGGACCATGCCGTCGCTCGGTGCGCGCAGCACTGTCTGATCGAGCGCGACCTTCGCGGCGTCGAGCTCGGCTTGCGCGAGCAGGATCGCGGCTGCCGCTTCCTCGACCTGCTCGGGGCGCGTGCCCTTCGCGAGCGACTGATAGCGGGCGCTCGCCGCCGTGGCCTGCGCGGACGCGACGCGGGCGGCGGCGCCGTCGGCATCGACGATCGAGTCGGCAACTGCACCGACCTTGCCGAGCTGCTCGCTGCGCGCCTGTTCCGCATCGCGATGCGCGGCGGCGGCGGCGGCGGCATCGGCCTCGGCGCGCGCGGCGGCCAGGTCCTCGTGACGCGGACCGCGGCGGGCAAGCGCATGACGGGCGCGAGCCTGGGCGAGTCCGGCCTCGGCGGCGGCGACCCGGGCACGCGCGAGCCGGTCGTCGAGGCGCGCGACCACCTGGTTCGCGGTTACCACGTCGCCTTCGTCGACCAGGATCTCCGCGATCCTGCCCTGCGCCTCGAACGCGAGCTTGACCGGATCGCGCCGCGGCTCGACGCGTCCGGGTGCGGTCATCACGATGGGACGCGCGAGGACCGTCGGCTGGGCGGCGGCGGGCTGGGTGTCACGGCCGAACCACATGTACGAGGCAGCGGCGAGCGGGAGGACGAGGACGAGGTAGCGCAGCTTGGTCATACGTTGCTCCTGGCAGACGTGATCGACTGGATGAAGCCGTCCTCGACGCGGACGACACGGTCGGCGAAGCGCTCGAGGCGCGGGTCATGGGTGACGACGACGACGGCCCGGCCACTCGTGCTCGCGAGCTCGCGGAGCAGCTCCATCACCGAGAGTGCGGTCTTGGTATCGAGCGCCGCGGTGGGCTCGTCGCCGACGAGGATCGGCGGGTTTCCCCCGAGCGCGCGCGCGATCGCGACCCGCTGCTTCTGCCCACCGGATAGATCGGCGGGCAGGTGATGGATGCGCGGGCCAAGCCCGACGAGGTCGAGCAGGTGGCGGGCCTCGCCTTTCGGATCCTTCGCGCGCGGATCCTTCATCTGGATCGCCATCGTGACGTTCTCGAGGGCCGTCAGCGCGGGGAACAGGTTGAAGCCCTGGAACACGAAGCCGAAGTTGCGAGCGCGCAGGCCGGGCAGCGCCCGCTCGCCGAGGCCGGTGACATTCTTGCCCTCGATCCACACCTCGCCGCTCGTGGGCGTGAGCAACAGGCCAAGGATCGAGATCAGCGTCGTCTTGCCGGAGCCCGAGGGTCCCTCGATCAGCGTGACCTCGCCGCGGCGGATGTCGAGCGTGGCATCCGAGAGCGCGGCGACAGCGTGCTCGCCGCTGCCATACGTCTTGCCGATGTTGACGAGGCGAGCAAGCGCGTCGGCGTGTCCCGGCGCGGGGCCGAGAATGGAGCGAGCCAGCAGAGGCTGGCGAGCGGGGCCGGGGCTGGGGCTGGGCAAGGAATCGGAGAATGCGAGGGCGGCGTGCATGAGGCGCTCCTTCAGGACTTGAAGACGGAGGCAGGGTCGAGGCGCAGGACCTTGACGATCGAGAGCAGCGCGGCGAACGCGCACATCACGGCGGTGATCACGAGCGTGACCGCGTACAGCTCGGGCGACAGCGCGACGGTGAGGTTCGCGCCCTTCATCGCCGTGCGCATGCCCATCGCGAGCGGCGCGCCAACCGCGAACCCGAGCGCAGCGGAGATCATCGCCTGCGAGAGGATCACCTTGACGACGGCGCTGTTGCGCGCGCCCATCGCCTTCAGCGTCCCGTACTCGCGGATGTACTGCAGCGTGCCGCTGTAGAGGATCTGGCCGACGACGACGAACCCGACGATGATGCCGAGCACCGCGGTCGTGAAGAATCCCGCACCCACGCCAGTCCGGCTCGACCAGTACGAGCGCGTTCGGCTCGACATCTCGCTGCGCGTGTACGCCGCGAGGTGCGGCAGCGCGTTGATGCGCGCCTGGACATCCGCGACGCGCTCGTCGGGCGCTACCTTGACCAGCACGTACGTCACCGACTCGGCGCCGAGCTGCGGCATGAAGCTGCGCGCCGTGCGGATATCCGTGAAGACGATCGGTGACGTCGTGAACGAGCGAATGCCCGACGTCAGCGCGACCACCTCGGCCCGCACCCCCGAAACCTCGGTCACGTGCCCAACTTGGTCGATCCCGAGCTTGGGATACTCGCTGCGGTCGATCGCGATCGCGCCGGGCTCGGTCAGTCGCCGCGCGTCGCCCGCGATCACGTTCCACGGCGCGAGCATCGGCTTGTACCCCGGCTGGTTGTCGACACCCACGATCTGCGCGCCGAGGTCACCGCCGTTCGCGAGCTTGAACTGCGCGAAGTTGATCAGCACGCGTTCCGCACGCTCGACGCCCGGCACCGACGCGACCTTGTAGTAGCTGCGCTCGTCGAGCGGCGTCGCGAACTCGAACGAGTCGTTGCTCTGCTTGCCGACCCAGAGATCCGCGCGACTCGCGTCGATCACCGCCGACGCGGTGTCCATGAACCCGAAGTAGAGCCCGACCTGGACCAGCACCAGCATCACCGACACCGAGACCCCCGCGATCGCGACCGCGAAGCGCAGCCGGTCGTGCAGCAGGAGCTTGCGAGCCAGAGTCCACATGCCTGGCGATAGGAGCACCTCGTATGCCGCCTTCAGCCGCAATGGTGTCAGCGACTTGCGCGGCCCGCCACGGTAACGGAGCGTTACGCCCGCCATGGCCTGTTACCCGCCTCCAGCGCGCCAGATCAGGAGCACGACGACCGCTCCAACGCCCGCGAACATCCACCAGAACATCCAGAGGAGGCTGCTCGACGCGGTGCCGAGCGAGATCGCCGCGGGTCGCAGCACGCCGCGATTCCGGAGCTCGTCGTCGTGGTGGTCGCTCGCGGTCACGCGCTCTCCGCTCGCGAGCACGAGCTCGAACAGGTGGTAGTCCTCGGCGCCCGACGCCATCGACGGGATCTGGTGGACCCACCAGCGCAAGCAGCGCGCGCCCTCGAGGGATCATGGCGACCAGCTGGTCGAGCGCGCGTGGAATAGGGGTCAGACGCAACTTGCGCAACTTACGGCGTGGAAGTTGTTGAGCTCACTGGATGGAATAGGGGTCAGACGCAACTTGCGCAACTTACGGCGTGGAAGTTGTTGAGCTCACTGGAGCAGACTCACGGACACAGCTGGTCGAGCGCGCGCAGGCCTTCGGGCCACGGGCCGTGACCGCTGTCGGTGTTGATGTGGCCTGCATCGCCGGCGTCGATCAGTGTTGCGTGCCAGTGCTCGGCCAGCTCGCTCGCACGCGCGAAGCCCGCGAACGGATCGGTCCGGCTCGCCACGAGGACCGACGGAAATGGCAACGGGTCCCGGGGAAGGGGCGCGAAGTCGAGCGCGAGCTGGGGCAGGACTGCGGGATCCTCGACGTCAGGAAGCGCGACGAGGAACGCACCACGGACAGCACCGGGAGCGAACAGCGGCGCGGCGTGTGCGACCGCGGCGACCCCGAGGCTATGCGCGACGAGCACGACCGGCCGGCGGGCGCGCTGGACCTCCTCGACGATTCGCGCGACCCACGGCTCGCGCCGCGGTGCGGTCCAGCTCGCTTGCTCGACACGGCGAGCGTTGGCAAGCGCGCGCTCCCAGTGGGTCTGCCAGTGGTCCGGCCCCGAGCTCTCGTACCCCGGGATGATCAGCAGCTCGCAATCGGTCGGTGCCATCATGAGGCAGCGGGCAAGACGACCGTGAACGTCGATCCGCCGCCAGGGATGGAGCGGACCTTGATGTCGCCGCCGTGGGCGCGCACGACCTTGTGGCAGATCGCGAGACCGAGGCCGGTGCCGTCCGGCCGGGTCGTGAAGAACGGATCGAAGATCTTCGGGAGGTCGTCGGCCCGGATGCCGCGGCCGTGGTCCTCGATCTCGATCTCGATCTGATCGGCGAGGGCAGACGCGCGGAGCGTGACCTCTGCGCCAGGCATCGACGCATCGGCGGCATTGTCGACGAGGTTGACGAGGACCTGGCGGAGGCGCTGCGGATCGCCGTGGACGGTGAGGCCGCTGCCATTCGGGCCCGGGCCGAGGCGGAGCGCGACGCCCTTCTCGGAGAGCACGGTCGTCAGGCCGCGGGCGGCAGTCTCCATGAGCTCGCTGACGTCGATTGACTGCGCCGCGAGCTTCACCGGCTTGGCGAAGTCGAGAATCTCGCCGACCGAGCGGTCGAGGCGAGCGAGCTCCTCGAGGGCGATGTCGAGATGCTCGCGGTCGTCCGCGGAGAGCTGCAGCTTACGACGGAGGATCTGGACGTTGAGCGAGATCGACGTCAGTGGCGTACGTATGTCATGCGCGATTGCGGCGGCAAACTGGCCGAGCGCCGCGAGCCGGCGCGCATCCCCGAGCGCACTAACGGCCTCGGCACGTTCGACGGCGAGCGCGACACGAGCGGCGAGATCTCGGGCGACGAGGTACGTGTCGCGATCGATCACGCCGCCGTCGATATAGAACGCACCGACGAGTGTGCGGTCCGCGCCGAGTGCAGGCACGATGAAGCTGGCGGGCAGATCGGTCTGCTCGTCGCGCCGGCGAGGCGCGCCGTCGTGCAGGAGCTTCGCGATCGGCGCGGGCAGCGAGGCCGCCGGGATCCAGCGGACCTTCGAGCCATCGCCAAACTGCGCGATCCGGTGCGTGGCCTCGGCGATCGCGCCGTCCGCATCGGCCGGCAGCGGATCACCCTGAATGCCGAGCCGGCGCGCGCGGCGTTCGTCGAGGCCGGCGAGCACGCGGCGCTCGACGCGCGGGTAGATCGCGTAGCCGAGGCCGGCGAGCGCGAGCGGGACGAGCGTGCAGCCGACGAGTAGCGCCTGCTGCAGCGTCCCCGGTTCGCTGTATGTCTGCACGAGCCAGATCGCGGTGCCGCCACCGAGCACGACGAGCAGCGCGATCGTCGCGAGCGTGACCACCTCGGCCATCGTCGAGCGGATCGAGAACAGCTCGCTTCGCAGGACGGCGCTGCCGATGATGACGAAGCTCAGCATCGTCGCGACGGTCGTCTCGGCCCACACGGCCGGCTCGAACATATCCAGCATCGGCGAGACGAAGTAGGCAGAGAAGCCGAACAGCCAGCGGAACCACAGCATCGCGATCACCACGCGCGCCGCACGTTCGGTCGCGAATCGCCGTGCCCGCGCACCGAGCGCGAAGATCAGCAGGGTCGCGGGCAGGAAGAATGTCCACTCCGCGATCCGCAGCATGTCGGTCGTCGACTCGATGACGAGCATCACGATCGTCGCGCCGGCCCACGCGAACAGCGGCAGCCGCCACGCCCAGCGCATCGGAGCGCGGCGCGGGAACGCGGTGATGAACTCGATCGTGAGGACGGCGAGCACGACGGTCGCCATCGAGCAGGGCAGGGTGATCGCGGCATCGATGATCGAGTCGCCGGCGATGACGTTGAGCCCCCGCCACGCGGTCATGATCGCGTCGGTTGCGGCGAGCGCGCCGAACATCAGGTTGTCGCGTCGATGGGGGGCCGCCTTCAGCACGAGCACGGCGAACGCGGCGCCGATCGCCGCGATCACGAGCGCGATGACGCCGCCCAGCGTGCCGGTCACGACGGCTCCTCTCGGCGCAGGCCGTACTCCTCGATCTTGCGGTCGAGGGTGGGGCGGCTGATGTCGAGGATCGCGCAGGCGCGCCGCTTGTTCCACTCGGTATGCACGAGCACGCGCGTGATGTGGCGGCGCTCGATCTCGCGAAGGGTCGGCAGCGAGCCTTCGGCGTCGACGTCGGCGGGGTCGCCTTGCGGCTGGACGGTGCCGATCGGCAGCCCGGTCTCGTCGAGGACGTCGCCCTTCGCGAGCACGACCGCGCGGGTCAGCGTGTTCTCGAGCTCGCGGACGTTGCCGGGCCACGCGTGCGCCTGCAGCCGGGCGAGCGCAGCGGGCGTCACGTAGCGGACGTCCTTGCCGAGGTCGCGGTTGATTTTTGCGAGCAGGCCCTCGACGAGGATCGGGATGTCGCCCGCACGATCGCGCAGCGGTGGAAGCGCGATCTCGACGACGCGCAGCCGGTAATAGAGGTCCTCGCGAAACGTGCCCTTGCCGACCATCGCGACGAGATCGCGGTGGGTCGCGGCGATCACGCGCGCCTCGAGCTGCATGGTGCGCGCATCGCCAACCCGCTCGTACGTCCGCTCCTGCAGCACGCGCAGCAGCTTGGCCTGGAGGTCCATCGAGATCTCGGCGATCTCGTCGAGGAACAGCGTTCCCTTGCCCGCGAGCTCGAGGCGCCCGGGGCGATCCGCTACCGCGCCGGTGAAGGCGCCCTTGACGTGTCCGAACAGCTCGCTCTCGAGGATCCCTGGCGCGAGCGCGGTGCAGTTGACCGCGATGAACGGCCGCTCGCGATCCGCAGACGCCATGTGGATCGCGCGCGCGACGAGCTCCTTGCCGGTGCCGGACTCGCCGGCGATCAACACGGGTGCGCGCGTCGTCGACACGGCGCCGATCTGCTTCCACACCTCGCGGATCACCGCGCTCTTGCCGAGGATGACGCCGCTCGGCTGGGCATCGGCGGCGTGCGAGACGAACTCCTCGAGGTGGTCGCGGGTGTTGCGACTCGCCAGGGCGCTCCTCACGACGTCGCGCAGCCGATCGATATCGACGGGCTTGACCAGGTACTCGTAGGCACCGAGCTGGATCGCCTTGACCGTCGATTGCATGTCGTCGCGCGCGGTGACGACGACGATGGTGGGAGGCCGGGTGCGATCCGCGAGCGCGGCGAGCACGTCGAAGCCGCTTCCGCCCGGCAGGCCGAGGTCGAGCAGCATGACCTCTGCATCATCGGCAGCGGCGATCGCCCCCGGCGCGTCATGCGCGGTCGCAACGTCGTATCCCTCGGCGCCGAGAAACTTCTCGAGCGTGCGGCGGATCGAGCGGTCGTCGTCGACGATCAGGATGCGAGACACGGAAGCCTTCGGTCCATCGTTCCACGGGTCGTGCCAGCGCAAGCCGCTGATTGCACGTCAGCTGTGGGACTTGAGAGTAACGAAACGTTCGGCTGGGGGTGAGGCAGTAAGTTGCGCAAGTTGCGTCTGTCCCCTTTCGCTGGCAGTTGTTTCAGTTGGTTATGAACTTCATTTGACACTGTTATATGTCAGTGTTAGATATGGTGCGTGGACGAGCTGTGGACCTTGCAGGAGCTGGTGAGCCAGCTGGCGATGCGAATCGCGGCGCTGCCGGCGCCGGCCAATGGCCAGGTTCGCGCGGTGCCGGATGATCGGACGGTTCGTTACTACGGGACGATCGGTTTGCTCGATCGTCCGCTCGCGATGCGTGGCCGGACCGCGCTCTATGGGCCGCGGCACCTCGCGCAGGTGGTCGCGATCAAGCGGCTGCAGACGATGGGCCGCAGCCTTGCCGAGATCCAGGCGCTGTGGCCGACGCTCGATGACGCCACCCTGGCGAGGATGGCTGGCGTGCCGTTCGCGCCGAAGGGGAGGACGGCGCGAGCGGAGTTCTGGAAACACGCGCCGGCACGCGAGGCCTCGGTGCCATCGCCTTCGCAACCGCAACCGCAACCGCAACTGCAACCGCCACCGCCCGCGCCCTCGGTGATGATGGTCGGCGTGGCCCGGGCACCCGGCTCCGCGGGCGTCGAGCTGCGGCTCGAGCTCGCCACCAATGTTTCCCTCGCGATCGCGCTGTCGGATGACATCGCGCTGTCGCTCGCCGACGTCGCCGCGATTCGCGCGGCCGCCGCACCCCTGATCGAGGAGCTGGCACGTCGTCAGCTCGCCGTGCCCACGCTGAACGAAGGAGTGAACCAATGACCGCACTGCCCATGGTGTTGATGAGTGACGAGGAGGTGGCCGTCTACGGCCGGCACGTGGACGCGGGCTTCGGCGCGCTGCAGACCGAGCGCGGGCTCCTGCCGCTGGTCGCGATGCACGTCGAGGCGCGGGTGACCGGCGTGATCGCCGCGATCGAGCTCGCGCAGACGTTCGTCAACACGACCGGCATGGCGATCGAGGCCACGTACATCTTCCCGCTTCCGGATCGCGCCGCGGTGCACGCGTTCGTGATGGAGGTCAACGGCCGGCGGATCGACGGGGTGGTCGAGGAGCGCGGCGCGGCACGCGAACAGTACGACGAGGCGATCGCGCGGGGCCATCGCGCCGCGATCACCGAGGAGGAGCGCCCGGGTGTGTTCACGCTGCGCGTCGGTAACCTCATGCCGGGCGAGGCCGCGACGGTGCGGCTCTCGCTGATCGGGCCGCTGCCCGTCGATGATGGCGAGGTCACGTTCCGGTTTCCCCTCGTCGTCGCGCCCCGTTACATGCCGGGGTCGGCGATGGCAGGCGATCAGGCGGGCCTGGGAACCGCGCTCGATACCGCGCTCGTCCCGGATGCGTCGCGGATCTCGCCGCCGGTGCTCCTGCCCGGCTGCCCGAACCCGGTGCGCCTCGCGCTGCGTGTGGCACTCGAGGATCACGACGTCCGCGAGGTCGCGTCGAGCCTGCACGCGGTCACGACGTCGAAGCAAGACGCGCTGGTCGTCGAGCTTCAGCCCGGCGAGCGGCTCGATCGCGACTTCATCTTGCGGTGGCGCATCGATGGCGCCGCGCTGCGCAGCTCGCTCGCGTGCACCGACGACAGCGACGGTCGCGGCGGCACGTTCCTGCTGACGCTCGTCCCGCCGAGCACCGCCACGGTCGCGCAGAAGCCGCGCGATGTCGTGTTCGTGATCGATCGCTCCGGCAGCATGGGCGGCTGGAAGATGGTCGCGGCGCGTCGCGCGGCAGCTCGCATGATCGACACGCTGACGTCGCGCGATCGGTTCTGCGCGATCGCGTTCGACGACGACGTCGAATTGATGCCCGAGCCGGGGCTCGCCGCGGCAACCGATCGCAGCCGGTATCGTGCTGTGGAGGCGCTCGCGAAGGTCGACGCGCGTGGTGGCACCGAGATGGCCGAGCCACTGCGGCGCGCCGCGAGCCTGCTCGCCGGTGGTCACGACGACCGCGAGCGGGTGATCGTGCTGGTCACCGACGGTCAGGTCGGCGACGAGGACCACATCCTGCGCGAGCTCGTGCCGAGCCTGCGACAGATCCGGATGTTCACGCTCGGCATCGACCAGGCGGTGAACGCCGCGTTCCTGCGGCGGCTCGCCGGTGCGAGCGGTGGGCTGTGCGAGCTCGTCGAATCCGAGGACAGGCTCGATGCCGTGATGGCGAAGGTCCATCGCCGGATCGGTACGCCGATCGCGACCGAGCTCGTGCTGCGCAGTCAGGACCTCGACATCGAGAGCTCGCAGCTGGCGCCGGGGCGATTGCCGGATGTCTACGCTGGCGCCCCGGTGACGATCCTCGGTCGCTACCGCGGCAGTGCCGGCGCGCGGGCGACGATCGAGCTCACGGGCACGAGCCTTGGCGATCCGCTGCGCGAGCAAATCGCGCGGACGGCGCCCACCATGGCGGATGTCGGCTCGCCGCGGGCGCTCGGCGCGAGCTGGGCACGTGCGCGGATCCGCGATCTCGAGGATCGCTACGCGATCGGCGCGCGCGGCGAGCTCGAGAGCGAGATCGTATCGCTATCGAAACGCTTCACGGTGCTGTCGCGGTTCACCGCATTCCTCGCGATCGATCGCAGCGAGGTGGCCAACGCGGGCGGCAAGCTTCGCCAGATCGTGCAGCCGGTCGAGACCCCGGCGGGCTGGGACGCTGGCGCGGTCGCAGCGGCGCCGGCGGGCCGTGCGATGGGCGCGACGTCGATGCAGCGAAGGTCGGTCAACCCGGGAACCGCGCTGCCGCCGCAGGTCGCGCCGATGGCGATGCCACCACGCGCGATGCCACCACGCGCGATGCCACCACGCGCGATGGCGCCGTCGGCGGTACGGCCTCCGCGGCCGACCGAGGCTTCGCCGATGCCGAGCATGCCGCAGGCGATCAACCTGCCGGCACAGCTGCCCGCGTACGGGAAGGTCACGTACGAGCGGCACGACGCGAGCGACAGCCCCGCGGACGCCAGGTCGGCGGCTGGCGACGCGTACCTCGTGCAGCTCGCGACGCTCGCCCACCAGCTCGTCGCGCAGGCGGGAGCCCGCGCCGACGTCGCCGCGATCCGCGTGCTCCGGCAGCGGCTCACCCAGTGGGTCGAGGACGTGCGCTCGGTCGGTGGTCTCGACCAGCTCGCGTCCGCCGTCGAGCAGCTCGTGAACCGGCTGTCGGCCGCGCTCGCGAGCAGCGCGCCAGGCTCCGAGTTCGCGGCGCTCGCGGCGGAGCTCGCGCGGCTCGCCGCTGGCGCGACGCCGGTCCCGGGTCCCCCTGGCAGCAAGCCGAAGCGCTCGTTCTGGAAGTGAGGCGTGTCATGATCGCGGCGTGATGCGCGCGAGCAGCCTCGCCGTCGTCGGTGTCCTGGGTGTCCTAAATATCCTCGCCGCCGGTTGTTCGCGATCGGCGCGCGAGGCTCCGCCGCGTGCCGACGGGACAGCGCGCGAGCCTGAGGACGCCCCCTTGCTCGACGCGGCCGTCACGCCTGGCGATGCCGGCATCGCGCGGGCCGACGCGGCCGCACCCGCGGTGGCGATCGTCGACGCGCCGATGCAGTGGTCGGCCGAGCGCGCACGGCTGACGCTCGACTACCGGCGTGCGCACGGCGATGCAGCCGCTGCGGATCTCGTCATCGAGCCCCGCGTGATCGTCCTGCACTACACCGGCGGCGGCTCCGCGAAGGGGACGCGCGGCTACTTCGACAACGTGCGGATCGAGGCGAGCCGCAAGGAGCTCGCGCGTGCGGGGGCGGTCAACGTGTCCGCGCACTTCGTCGTCGATCGCGACGGCGCGATCTACCGGCTGCAGCCGGAGACCCGGTTCGCGCGGCATTGCATCGGGCTGAACCACCTCGCGATCGGTATCGAGAATGTCGGCGACGAGGCGAAGTGGCCGCTGACCGACGCGCAGGTCGCGGCGAACGTCGCGCTCATCCGCGAGCTCGCCACGCGGTTTCGCATCACCCACGTCCTCGGCCACCACGAGGTGATGGCGTTCCGCGATCATGCCTATTACGTCGAACGCGATCCGGGTTACCGCAACAGCAAGTCAGACCCCGGCACTCGCTTCATGGAGCGGGTGCGCGCGGAGCTGGTTGACTTGCAGCTCGGTGGCCTGCCAGCGAAGCGGTGAGCCGGCGCCTGAGCCTTGGTGCCGCGGTGAGCTAACGCCGTTTCTTCTTCAGCGCGGTGTGCACGGCCTGGTTGTTCTGCTTGGGCGTGATCGTCTGACTCTCGGGCGTGAAGCCGTCCTTGGTGATCAGGATCGTCGAGCTCTCGAACGCGGGCAGCTTCACGGCGGCGGGCGTGACGCCGAGCGACTTGCCGTTTGACGTGATCGTGGCGCCTGTCGGTATCGAGCTGATCTTGACCGAGAACATCGTCTTCACGAGCGCGACCCGCAGCCTGGTCGGCGTTGCGGTCGGCGTCACCACGCGCTGCGCGGCCACGAACCGCGCCTTGCGCAGGGCGAGCTTCGCCGCGACGCCGCACGGCAAGGTCAGCTTCGCCGGCGTGGTGCCGACGACCGTCTTGTCGTGCACGACCTCGGCGCCAGTCGGCACGCTGGTCAGCTCGACGATGCAATCCGTGCTCGTGACCGCAGCGGCGTCGACGACCGCGGGCGCCACGGCCGCCGCATCGACGACCGTGGTCGAGATCGCGCCGGCATCGCGAGCCGGAACGGCCACCACCAGATCCGCCTTGGCCGGCTGCACCAGCTTCGCGGCGCTACCGTCAGCTGCGACCTTGTCGGGCTTGTTGCCGAGCGTGAGCACCGCAACGATGCCGGCGATGATCGCGAACGCGCAGCTCGCGATCACGATGATCGTGCGCTTGCGGCGATCGCGATCGAGCATCGCGGTCGACTCGCCCATCGGCATCGCGATATCACCGCTGTCGCGGAAGAACCCGGCGCCGCCGTCGGTGATGCGGTCGCCGAGGTGCGGGACCCGCGGCAGCGGAGTCACGTAGGAGCTGGCGATCGGCCCGGAGATCGACGCGCCATGCGGCATCGCCGGCGCGGACAGCGCCTGCATGCGGGCACGTGCGGGCGGTGGGTTCAGCACATCGGGGAGCGGTGCGGTCAGCGTCGCGTCGATCTCGACCTTGATGCCCGACTTGGTGGCTTCCTCGATCTCGAACGACTTCGCGGTGCTCGTGACCTCGAGCGGCTTCTCGCCCGATACGGTCGCCAGCAACGGGCCAATGCGCGCCTTGTTGTAGACGGGCCGGTCGACCTTCGACGGCTCGCTCCAGCCGTCAGGCGCGTCGTCGACCCGCGCGATCGTCCAGTCACCGGTGGGCAGCTTCTTGTCGTCGTCGGTCGGCGACGTCGGCGGCACGGTCGCCGGCTCGTCGGTCGGCGACTTCTTGCGAGGCAGGATCGTCGGCGCGTCGGCACCCGGCGTCATCGTCCAGTCACCCGTCGGCTCCTGGATCTCGGGCTCGAGCACGCCATCGGGCGGCACCGTCTTCGCACGCGGATCGACCGACGAAGGGCCGACGATCCCGGCGGTCGGCTCCGGCGTCGCCATCGCCGCGGTGTCGCGACGCGCTTCGTCATCGTCGGAGTCCATCGGTCGGGGCAAAGCCGCAGGCAACACGAGAATGCCTTCCGGGACGACCGCGAGGCCGATCACCGTCTTGCGCGACTGACGGTCGGCCCGACCCGTGTCGACGATGCTCGGCGCCGCGATGACTGGCTGCACGCCGACCCCGGGCTCCGTTCCCGTGGGGACGACGCCAAGCGTGCCGGACGGAGCGAGATGCGGGACGGCCGGCTGCGGACCGCCGTCGGGTTCCGACGACGTCGGCGCGGTGACGACGGGCGGGCCGGTCAGCGTCGGGATCTCGCTTCGCTCGGCATCGACGATGGGTGGCTCGCTCAGCGTCGAGAACTCGGTGATGTCCGTCGGCTCGCCGACCTCGACCTCCGGAAGTCGCGGATGCACGGCGGCGACCGTCGGCGGTTGTGGCACGGCGTCGATGGACGTCGGCGTCGGCATCGGTGTCGGCAGCGACGTCGGTGGAGCGACGACCGGCGCGGTCGCCATCGAGCCGGCCCGATTCATTACGACCGGCGCGACTCCGACCGGCGCGACTCCGACCGGCGCGCCCGAGATGGAGGCGGGCGGATTCACTCCGACCGGCGCGCCTCCGACCGGCGCGCCCGCAACCGGCGCGGTCGGCGTCCGCGGTCGCGCCACGACCGGCATTGCAGCCGCCGGTGTCGGGTTGCGCGGCAGCGGCGGGCTCGTGTTCGAGGTGCGGCGCGGCAGCGGCAAGCGTGCGCTGTTCGAACGACTCGTACCGCCGGAGGCTGCGCCCGTCGACTCCGGCTCGGGAATCGCAGCCTGGCTCATCGCGCCATGGCGTTCGCCGTCTGGCGGCATGACCGCCATCATCATCTCGGTGTCGCGCGCCGGCGAACCTGGCACCAGCTCGTCATCGATCTGGGGAACTACGACGGAATCCGGCGGCTGTGGCGGTGTGGGCTGTGCAACCGGCAGTGCTGCGCCCGCCGGAGGCATCAAGACGATCGGCAGCTGGGCGGTCTTCGAGGAGGCCTCGCGCGACAGCGGCCGCATCCCGCCCGAGTCGTTGCGCTGGGTCAGCGTGGGCGGCGGCCCGAGCGGTGGTGGCGTCGAGGGGCTCGTCGCGCGTGCCGCGGCGTGCGGCCCCGACTGCGACGGCGATCGTGGACGGTCGAGGGAGGGATGCCCGCCGGATGGCGTGGCCTGTCGGACTACCGGCACGCCACTCGATGCGGATGGCTGACGCACCACCGGGACGGGGCCCGATGCCGACGCCGGCCGAACGAGCGGCACGGGGCCCGATGCCGACGTCGGCCGAACGATCGGCACGCCGCCGGATGCCGATGCCAGACGGTCGTAGGCCGGCGGCGAGCTCGGGGTCCGTGGCCGCTGCGCCGCGGCGACCGGGGGAATCGTCGGCACCACGAAGCGCGGACCTGCTTTGAGTGGCGCCGCGACCGCAGCCTCGAGTGCATCGACATCGCCGATCGCGACGCACTCCGCGAGCGCGGTGTTCGCATCGATCCGACCCGAAGGCGCCGGGGGCACCGGCCTCGGCTGCGCGGGCACGTCGGCAGGGCGCGGCGGCACGCTCGGTGGTCCGGGCTGGCGCGCGAGTCGAGCGGCCTCGAGCTCGCCGAGCACGGTCTTGGTCTTGATGTCGGGATCGAGGAACCGGAGCGTCATGCCGGTCCGGCCGTGGAGCACCGATGGAGAGGTTCCCGAGCTCACGATCTCGGCATCGCCCTCGAGCATCACGCCGCCGGTGGTCAGCGTGACCGCGAAGCGCCCGCGCCGTCCCGCCGGAATCGGCTTCGCGATCGGCACGAAGAGCCCGTTGCGGTCCGCGTAACGGCGAAAGGCTGCGACGAACTCCTCGCCAGATACGCAGGCCGACACCAGGTAGATCGGAACCCCAGTCGTCACCTTGCCCCAGTGTAGGCCAGTCGCCCGATACGTGGAAGTTCCGATGGGGACGTCCGAAAAACCGACAGGCGCCTCAGCAAAAGCCGGGGCGCCTGTTGCGATCGAGTGATCGAATCGGTCGGCTTTCGCCGAAGCGATGTCAGCCGACGATGAAGTCGTGCGCGCGGACGGTCTTGCGGCCGTTCTCGCCAGCACGCTTCGCCGCCTGCTGGACGAGCCAGCCGACGTAGTTGTTGAGACCGTCGAGCGCGTCGCCGGCGGTGTTGCAGCCAGCATCCTTGATCAGCTGACGAACCTTCGAGGAAACGAGCAGCATCTCGGTGGGCTTGCTGCTGCCACCGCCGCCCGACTTACCCTTCTTTGCCTTGGCCATCTTGTTCTCCTGTTGCGTGATGTGAAGTTCGGCTCTTTTACACCGCGCAGCGGAGATGGACAGCCACGAGCGCCGGTTTTTCGCCGTAACCGGCTCTGCAGCCTGATCCTGACGATCTGCGCTTCAGCGCGCGAGCTTGACGACGAACGTGTCCGCCTTGGGAATCCGATCGGTTTCGGCGCGCGTCGACTCGAGTGGCGTCGGCCCGAGGTCGAGTCGGAAGCGATACATGCCACCGATGTATGCGGCGCCCTGCTCGTCGATCGCGACGGTGCGCCCCTGATCGTGATCCTTGTCGCCCCAGCTGTGGGCCCACACGAGCGCGCCCTTGCGGTCGAGCTTCGCCGCGAACACGTCCTTGTTGCCCTTGGTGGCGAGCGCGCCCTTACCGAAATCGACGGCGCCCTCGAACCAGCCGACCGTCACCGTGTTGCCCGCGCTGTCCGCTGCGATCGACGACGCCGCATCGACGCGGTCGGCGCCCCAGGTCCGCACCCAGTCGAGCTTGCCGGCATTCGAGAAGTGGGCGACGAACACGTCGGACTCGCCGAGCGAGGCGTGGTCGTCACCGGTGCCGAACGAGATGTTGCGATCGAACGTGCCGGCCATCGTGATGTTGCCGGCGGGATCGACGGCGATGCCGCTGGCACCTTCTTCGAACGCGTTGCCGTAGCGCGCCGACCACTGGTGATCGCCGTTGAGATCGTACTTCGCGAGGACGATGTCGGTGGCCGCGCCGCCCGCGGTCAGCGGCTTGCCGCCCCACTCGGCGGTGTCGCGGAAGGTCCCCTGGACGTAGACGTTGCCCTGGGTATCGACGGCGAGGTGGCGGATGCTGTCGTTGTGCTTGCCGCCGAACTGCTTGATCCATTCGAGGTCACCGGATGCGGCGAGCTTGATCAGCATCGCGTCGGTGCCGCCCTTCGACTTCAGGGTCGCCGCGCCGAACGTGCCGACGTCGGCGAACGAGCCGCCGAGGATCCAGCCGCCGTCGGGTGTCGCCGCGATCGCGTTCGCCCCGTCGGAGTCGATGCCACCGGCGGTCCAGAGCCAGCGCGGCTCGCCCTGCTGGTTGAACGCGGCCACGAAGAGATCATCGGATCCGCTCGCCTTGTGGCCGAACTCACCGATCTTCAGCGCGTCGAGGAAGTTGCCAGCGACCACGATCGTCTCGCCTTTGACGGCGACCGCGTTCGCCGTGTCATCGCGGACATCTCCGAACGTGCGCGCCCACGCGACCTTGCCGTCGGCCGCGAGCTTCACGAGATACGCATCCGACGTCTTGTCGCCGGCGGCCTTCACCTTGGTGCCGGCAACAAGCTCGGTCTCGCCATCGAAGTAACCGGCCACGAAGACCTCGCCGGTCGGCGTGATCGCGAGGCTGCGCGGCGAGTCGGTGCCGAGCCCGCCGAACCCGGTCGCCCAGACCGGCTGGCCATTCGCACCTCCTGGATCCGCGGCGAGCGGCGGCGGCGGCCGGGTATCGACCGGCTTTTTGACCTGCGCCGGCTCTCCGATCTTTTTCTGAGTCTTCGCCGCCTCCTTCTTGCAAGCAGACACGCTGACGAGGGCACCGAGGATGAACGCTGTCGAAGAGAGCCGCATGCGGATCACGATGTCATGCGGTCGCGATGAACGCGAGAGGGCTGTCGACGGAGATGCACCGAAATCAGGCGCTTCAGTTTTCTCGGAACCGCGGCGCGATCGCGTTGTCTGAGCGCGCTCCGCGAGTACGATGCAGTCGATGATGCGCCGTCGCTACGCGTTCGCCGCAACCGTGATCGAGATCGGGTGTCTTGCTATCGCCCTGGTCACGCTGCTCGGCGGGTGTCCGGGCAGCAAGCGCGATCCGCGCGAGCCCGAGCCGCGGATCGATGACACCGCCATGCGGATCCGGATCGCGAATGCCGAGGCGCGACGCGGTGGCGGGTTGACCGAGCTCGGCGACCTCGCGCGTCACGGCGCGAAGCACGAACGCTTGCTCGCGCTGCGTGGCCTCGGCCGGACCGGCGGTGCTCGCGCGATCGAGATCCTGCGCGCCACGCTCGCCGATCCGGATCCCGAGCTGATCGCCGCTGCCGCAGCCGCCATCGGACTCACGGCGTCGCTCGACGACGAAGACCTGGCGATCACCGACGCGCTCGTTGTCGCGTTGCCGCGCGCTGGCGATCATGCCCCCGTCGTCATCGAGGCCCTCGGCCGCGCCGGCGACGCGAGCGCGCAGCGCACGTTGCACCCGCTGCTCGCTCAGCTCTCCGCACGCTCGGCGGCAGCCGCGGCGATCGCGCTCGGTCGCCATGGTCGTCGCAAGATCGAGCTCGCCGACGAGGTGCGCGACGCGCTCGCGCTCGCCACCACGCACGCCGATCCGGCGATCCGCTACGCCGCGGTGTGGGCGCTATCGCGCGAGCAGATCGTCGACTTCCACGCGCCGCGCGTGCTCGGCGTGATGAGCGCGCTCTCGGCGCGCGTCGCCGATGTCGATCCGGAGATCCGCGCGCAGGCGGTCGCGGCGCTCGCCCGGCGCAAGCTCGTCAAGCAGACGGAGCCGGCGCTCGAGCAGGCGCTCCTCGATCCCGACTGGCGCGTCGTCGTCGAGGCGATGCGCGCGCTCGCACCCGAGCGCCCCGCCGTGGTCGCCACCGCATTTGCGCGCCAGCTCGCCGCACTCGAGCGGGGTGATGCGGCCGCGGCCCACACGATCGTCGAGGGGCTGCGCGTGCTCGGGCCCACCGCGACGGCCGATGGCGTTCACGCGCCGGTCACCGCGCTGCGGACGAGCGTGACGACCGCGGCGAAGGCGCCGGCGATCGCGCGCGGCTGGATCGATTGCCTCGCGGCCGTCGTGCTGCTGCGTGCCGGTGTCGGCGCGGACTCGATCGAGCGGTGTGGATACGACCAGCTGCCCGCGCATCTGCGGCTGCCGCTGCTCGGCGAGCTCGTCACCGCGAAGGTCGGGACGGTCACGCTGCGCCGCGCCGCGCTGCGCACGCTGCTCGCCCATGATGACGCGCGGGTCCGCGCGGCGGGCCTCGGCGCGCTCGCGGCGCTGTGGGGTGATGGCGACGATGCCGATCATCGCGCGGCGGTCGCGACGCTCGTCGCCGCGATCGGCTCGAAGGATCCGCTCATCGCCGGTTCGGCGACCGAGGCTGCGCCCGCGATCTTCGAGGCGATCGGCGCAGGTGCCCAACAGGGAGCGAGCCAGCGAACGCTGGCGAGCGGGGCCAAACGCGTGCTCGACGAGGCGATCGTCGCGCGCGCGCGTGGCGAGCACGACGTCGAGATCGCGTCGGCGCTGTTCGGCCTGATCGGCAAGCACGCGATCGCGTCTGGCGCCGATGCATGCCGGCGCGGGCTCGCGGGCCACCCGGTCCTCGTCAAGGCCGCGGCGGAGTGCCTGCGGTTGCTCGGGGAGACGCCCGAGGCGCTACCGCCGCTCGCGGTCGCGACTCCGCCGAGCATCGACATCACCGAGGTGGTCGGCAAGCTCGTGCGGTGGCGGCTCGCGACGACCCGCGGCGAGATCGTGATCGCGCTGCGCCCGGACGTCGCACCGTGGGCGGTGGCGACGATCGCCGCGCTGACTCGCAAGCGTTACTACGACGGCCTCGAGCTCCACCGTGTCGTGCCCGACTTCGTGGTCCAGGGTGGCGACCCGACCCAGTCCGGATGGGGCGGCCCCGGCTTCGCGATCCCGGCCGAGCCGAGCAGCGCACTCGATGGCGCGGGCTTCGTGGCGGGTGGTGTAGGGATCGCGGATGCAGGCCGCGACAGTGGCGGCTCGCAGTGGTTCATCATGCACGCGCGAGCGCCGCATCTCGATGGCCGCTACACGTGGGTCGGCGCGGTCGAGGCTGGCGCCAAGTCCGCGGATGCGCTGCTGATCGGCGACCGCGTGATCACCGCGACCATCGAGATCACGCCGCGCTGATCGAGATTGCGTGGAACTGCGCCACGCACGCGGTGTCACGTCCGCATGCGAAATAGACCGTGGCGCCAGGTCGTTCGTTCGAGACTCCAGATGCGCCCTCGCAAGCTCGCCCTTGGTCTGCTCGTCGCAACCCTGGTTCCCGCGGGCTACGTGTTCGGGAAGAGCTTCGTCGGCGACCGTGACTTCGGTCCGCCCGTCTTCGAGCTCGCCGGACGGCCGATCGGTGGCGCCCGCAAGGCCGAGCCGACCGCCGCCCACTTGACCGCCGCCCGCATCGCGGCGGCCGGTGAGGGCGCCCTCGTGATCGATGCGGACAGCGGCGCACTGCTGCTCACCGACAAGGTCGGCAAGCTGCTCGCGCAGGTCACGATCGGTCACGACGCCGGCCTGATGACCTACGACGCGACCGCGCGGATCGCGTACGTCGCGGACCGGCTCGGCGACACGATCAAGATCGTCAGCGTCGGTGACAAGCTGGCCGTCAGCCGCACGATCAAGACGCCCGCGGAACCCTACGGCGTGGCACTCACGCCGGATCGCGCAACCCTGCTGGTGACGACAATCGCGGATCGCACGCTGGTCGCGTTCGACGCGGCGACCGGTCTCGAGCGCTGGCGTACCCCGCTCGGCCGCGAGCCACGGGGCCTCGCGATCGCGCCCGACGGCAAGCGCGCTCTGATCTCGTATCTGACGACCGGTACCGTCGATCAGGTCGATCTCGTCGAGACGCATCGTGCAGAGCACATCGCGCTGTCGACGTCACACGTTGCGACGCGCCGCAGCCGCGGCAACAGCACGGCCGAGAGCTTCGCGCGCGCGTCGTTCACGGCGCTGTTCCTCGGCTCGCAGCAGGCGATCGTCCCGTTCCAGCGCGAGACCCCCGTCCAGCAGCGTGATGGCCGCGAGCGCTCGGGCAGCTACGGCGGCGGCTTCGAGGCGCCCGTCACCCAGCAACTCGCGTTCCTCGGCTTCGGCAAGGAGACGCCCACGCAGGTGACCGCGGCGATCTCGCAGCACCAGCCGCGAGCGATGGCGTGGGATGCGACACGGGACGCGCTCTACATCGTCGGCCTCGGCAGCGACTCGCTCCTCCAGGTCAAGAACGCCTCGCAGATCGGGATCACCCCGGGCGTCACGTCATCGTTGACCCGGAGCAAGGACCGCTGCGGCCCCGATGGCGTCGCGATCACGGCGACCGGCGACGTCCTCGTGTGGTGCGCGTTCACGCGCAGCGTCGAGCGCGTCGAGGTCGTCGACGCCAAGGGCCAGCTCGCGGCGGTCGGCAAGGTCACCCCCGGTCCGCAGCTCGTGGCCTCGCGGATGAGCGACCTGCAGCACAAGGGCATGGTGCTGTTCCACAGCGCCGATGCTGCGATGTCGCAGCGTGGCGCGATGGCGTGCTCGACGTGTCATCCCGATAACCGCGCCGACGGGCTGTCGTGGCGGATCGACAAGCACGAGCTCCAGACCCCGGTGCTCGCCGGTCGTGTCGCCGGCACCCATCCGTTCAAGTGGGACGGCGGCGACATCGACCTGACCACCAGCCTGACGATGACGATGAAGCGGCTCGGCGGCTTCGGCCTCGACAAGGAGCAGACGTCGGCGCTCGGCGCATATATCGAGGCGCTGCCGACGGTGCGTACCCCGACCCGCGACCCGGCGACGGTCGCGCGCGGTCAGAAGGTCTTCGACTCGTCGGACGCGGGCTGTCGGACCTGCCACGACGGCGCGGCCTACACCGACAACGAGCGCCACAAGTTCACGGGCACGCTCGCCGAGAGCGATACCCCCAGCCTGCGTGGCGTCGGGGCAAGCGCTCCGTACTTCCACGACGGGAGTGCAGCCACCCTCGAGGCGCTGCTCCGCGACCGCGGTGCCGTGCACGGGATGGGCGACGCGACCAAGCTCACCGACCGCCAGGTCCACGACCTGATCGCGTTCCTCGAGACCCTGTAAAAAAGCCTGTCCACCGTCGGATGACCTCGGGCCTCTTGGGGGACCGGGTTGGCACGCCGGTTGTGCACCCGGAAGTGGTTCGTCAGATCGCGGGCGCGGATCACGGCGCGCCGACGTTACTACGCGCGGTCACGGCTCGTCGCGGACAGCCTTCGCCAGCTCACCGATCGACTTGATCGGCAGGGAATCGACAGCCTCGCCCTGCAGCATCGACTCGAGCAGATGTGCGCCGACCTGTGCGAGTTGCACGAGGCCGGTGACGCGCGCGGCGATCAGCTGGGCGCGTGGATCGCTTCCGCGGTCGAGCCGCGTGCTCGCGGTTTCGAAGGCATCGCTCGCGGTCTTGATCCACTGCAGCTCGCGCTCGCGAAACACCCGCGACACCATCTTCCAGATGTTCGACTCGGCCTCGTAGTGCTCCTTGCGCTCGCCGACGACCCACGCCTTCTTGATCGCGCCCCATTCCTGGAGCTCGGTCAGGAGCATCGAGACCGCGCCGGTCGACAACCCGAGCCGCTCGCCGAGGTCGGTCGCGTTCAGCGGATGATCCTCGAGATAGAGCACCGTCCACATCCGGCCCATATTCCGCTTGAAGCCCCACGACTCGATCAACGCCCCGACCGCATCTGCAACCTGCAGGACCGCGGGATCGACGGCGGAGTCGACGCGCCGCTCGGTCATTTGTCGGGCTCGGGATCCTCGTCAGGACGGGCGATCGCGAACTCGCGCGTCGTGACGCGCATGCCACCGCCTTCGAACGGCAGCTGCGTGATCGCGGAGTGCTCCTGGCGGCGCCGGTTGATGATCTCGACGATCTCGCGCCGGGAGAGGCCGCCCGACGGCCGGATCGTCACGCTCGTCTCGCGGCCGGATTTGATCTCGCGCGCAGTCACGCTCAACATGCCTTCGACGTCGACGGTCATGACCAGCTCGACGCGCACGCTTCCCGCTGGACCGGGCGGTAGATCGTCGAGCGTGACCTGGCCGAGCTTGCGGTTCTTGGTGACGTCCTGCGACTCCCCCTGGTACAGCTCGATCGACACGAACTTCTGGTCGGCGGCGGTGGTCGCGAACAGCTTGCGGATCCGCACCGGCAGCATCGAGTTGCGCGCGATCAGCACCGAGAACTGCGACTCGCCGACCTTGACCCCGATGTCGTGCGGCGTGACGTCGAGCAGCGCCGCGTCGTCGGCGTCGCCGGTGAGGATGCCGGCGTAGGCGGCGGCGCCGAGCGCGACCACCTCGTCGGGGTTGGCGCCCTTCGACGGCTTCTTGCCGAAGATCCGCTCGACGATCGCCGGCACCGCGGGCCAGCGGGTCATGCCGCCGACCAGCAAGACCTCCTCGAGCTCGGCGGCGGTGACGCTGGCGTCGGTGAGCGCCCGCTGGC
>JBKJUF010000636.1:0-19272 GCA_046590445.1 Kofleriaceae bacterium | reverse complement strand
GATCAAGGTCGATGTGCGCGTCGTCTCGGCGACGAACCGTAACCTCGAGAAGATGATCGAGGACGGCACCTTTCGCGAGGACCTCTACTACCGGCTCAACGTCTTCCCGATCAACCTGCCGCCGCTGCGCGATCGGCTCGAGGACCTGCCGGTGCTCGCGAGCCACTTCGTCGCGAAGTTCGCGCGCCAGATGGGTGTCCAGCCGCAGCCGCCCGCGCCCGAAGCTGTCGCGAAGCTCCGCGAGTACAACTGGCCGGGCAACGTCCGCGAGCTCGAGAACATCATCGAGCGCGCGATGATCCTCGCGAAGGGCGCAGCGCTCGGCACCGTGCACCTCGACTTCGGCCGACGTGCCGCGACCCACGCCGCGCCGGGTGGTTCCGGTCCGGTCGCGACGATCCCGGCCGCCGCCGCGCCGGGTGCGAGCGAGGACGGCAAGAGCCTTGCCGAGCGGCTGCTCGAGAGCGAGCGCAAGGAGATCATCGCGGCCGTCGAGAAGTCGCGCGGCAACATCGCGAGCGCCTCGCGCATGCTCGGGATCAACCGGTCCACGCTCTACTACCGGCTCCGCAAGCACAGCCTCGAGCACCTGCTGCCGACCAAGGTCGCGGTCGGGGCCGACGAGCCCGCGCCGGCGCCACCTGTGACGTCTGTGACGGGCGACAAGCCCGAGCCCGCACCGGCGAGCTAACCGCGACACCGCGCGCGGACGCGTATAGGCTACGCGCATGCGCGCACTGATCCTGGCCTCCGCGATCCTCGGTTCGGTCGTCTTCGGCTGTGGTGGCAACGACGATCACGCCCCGTACGACACGTACCAGGCGTGCTTCGACGAGCATACGCAGAAGGAGAACCTGCTCGTCCCGCAGGCGATCGTCGTGTGCTGCCTCGATCACCCGATCGCCGGCATGGCGCAGCCGGTGTGCGGCGAGACCAAGCCGGACTGCATCAACTACCTCACCGTGAACCTCAGCCAGACCAGCGCGGGCGTCGATGTCGTCGATGCCGCATGCGATGACTACGTCATCCAGAAGAGCATGTAGCGTGAAGCTGCTGTTCATCGTCGATCCACTCGAGCGGCTCGGGCTCGCGGGCGACACGTCGTACGCGCTGATGCTCGAGGCCGCCGCGCGGAGCTGGTCGGTGTGGACGTGCCAGCTCGAGCACCTCGGGCTTGTCGGGAACGACGCCGTCGTCGAGGCGATGCCGACCACGGTCCAGGACGCCGAGACACCGGCCCATGCCTTCACGACCGGCGAGCGCCACGCGATGCGGCTCGCCGACTTCGACGCCGTGCTGATGCGCAAGGATCCGCCGGTCGATGTGAATTACCTGCACGCGACGTGGATCCTCGATCACGCGCGCGGCAAGACGCTGCTCGTCAACGATCCGCGCGGCCTACGCGAGCTCAACGAGCACCTCGCGGTGCTGAACTTTCCGCACCTGACGCCGCCGACGATCGTCACGCGGTCGGTCGACAAGTTGCGCGCGTTCCAGGCCGAGCAGGGCGGCGCGATCGTCGTCAAGCCAGTCGACGGCTACGGCGGGCTCGGCATCTTCGTCGTCCGCGACGGCGATCTGAACGCATCGTCGATCATCGAGACCTCGACGGGGGCCGGCACCCGCTGGACGATCGCGCAGCGCTACCTGCCGGAGGCGGTCGCCGGCGACAAGCGGATCATCCTCGTCGACGGCGAACCGGTCGGTGCCGTGCTGCGCGTGCCGGGCACCGCCGAGGCGCGCGGCAACCTGCACGTCGGCGGCCGCGCCGTGAAGACCACGATCGACGGGCGGGACCGCGAGATCATTGCCGCCGTCGCACCGTGGCTGCGGGACCACGGCCAGATCCTGGTCGGGCTCGACGTGATCGGCGGCATGCTGACCGAGCTCAACATCACGTCACCGACGGGCGTTCGCCACGCGTCACGACTCGACGGGACGAACGTCGCCGGCCTGATCCTCGACGCGTTCGCCCGGCTCGCCACCAAGCGCTGGTGATGTCTGACATGGAGGACATCGACGAGCAGACCGACGCGCTCGCCGATGACACGCCGGGTGCGCGGTTCGAGCGCACCAAGCGCCGCATCGGGCTCGTGCTCGGGCCGGTCCTCGCGCTCGCGCTCGGGCTCGCGCCGCTCGGCAGCGTGTCGCCGGGGCTGATCGGGCTCATGGTGCTGTGCGTGACGTGGTGGCTGACCGAGGCGCTGCCGCCGGCGGTGGTCGCGCTGATGGCGGCGGTCGGTGCCGTGGTGCTCGGGCTCGCGACGCCGCAGGTCGCGTTCGCCGCGTTCGGCACGCCGCTGCTGTTCCTGTTCGTCGGCTCGTTCTTCATCGCCGAGGCGATGCGTGTCCATGGCCTCGGTCAGCGGATGGGCGATCTGGTCGCGCGGCGGGCCCGCGGGCGGCTGTCGTTCCTGCTCGCGATCGCCGGGGCCGCGTTCTTCCTGTCGATGCTGATGTCGAACGCCGCGGCGACCGCGATCCTGCTGCCGATCGCGCTCGCGATGGCGCCCGATGACCGCAAGGACCGGTTCGGGACCGCGCTCGTGCTCGTCGTCGCGTGGGGCGCCTCGGTCGGCGGGCTCGGCACCCCCGTCGGGACGCCGCCGAACGGGTTCGGGATCCAGGAGCTGCGGCAGCGCGGGCTCGATCTCGGGTTCGTCGAGTGGATGGCGATCGGCGTACCGATGGGCGCGGTCATGATGGTCGGCCTGGTCGCGATCCTCGCCGCGTTCTTCGGGGTTCGCCCGGGGCAGCCGCTGCCGCACGTGGTCGGCATCCAGGCGGCGCGGCCGTGGTCGCGCGGCGAGCAGGCGGTCGTGATCGTGTTCGCGGTCGCGATCCTCGGCTGGCTCGCGCCGACGATTGCCGGCCTCGTCGCGCCCGACCACATCGCGGCGTGGCTCGACAAGCACGTCACCGAGGAGGTCGTCGCGCTCACCGCGGGCTGCATGCTGTTCGTGTTGCCGGGCCAGGGCGTCGGCAAGGCGCGGCGGCCGGCGCTGACGTGGAGCGAGGCGACGCGGATCGAGTGGGGCGTGATCCTGCTGTTCGGCGGCGGCATCCTGCTCGGCACGCTCGGCAAGTCGACGGGCCTCGCCGAGCAGTGGGGCCGCGAGCTCGTCGACGCGACCGGCGCGTCGAGCACGTGGACGATCACCGCGCTGGTGACCGCGACCTCGATCATCCTCTCGGAGGCGACGAGCAACACCGCGACCGCGTCGATGATGGCGCCGCTCTCCGGTGCCCTCGCGGTCGCGGCCGGCGCGGCGCCGATCCCCGCGGTCCTCGGCGCGACGATGGGCGCGTCGTTCGGCTTCATGATGCCGATCTCGACGGCGCCGAACGCGATGGCGTACGCGACGAGGCGCGTGACGGTCGGCCAGATGGTGCGGACCGGCATCGTGTTCGACGTGATCGGCTTCGTGCTGATCGTCGCAGCGCTGCGCGTGATGTGCCCGCTGATGGGCTGGACTTAACGGACGCAGCGGATCGTGGTCGCGTCCTCGACGCACGCGTCGGCGGTGCCATTGCCGTCGAGATCGCCGAGCCAGAGCGCGGTGGGCTGCGCGCCGGCGGGCAGGGTGCCGAAGATCGTGGCGGGGCCGAAGCCGCGGCCCTGGCTGCGCGCACAGACAATCGTGCGATCGCGGAGGCTGCACAGATCGGCGAGGCCGTCGCCGTCGATATCGGCGAGCGCGCCGGTGGTGATCGTCGCCGGCGATGGGTCGACGAGGCCGGCGAGCGCGAAGCTCCACGGCACGCCGTCGGTGGTCAGCTCGCGATGCGCGTCGACGCCGCACGCGACGCCGGACGCGGTCGCGGTGCACCAGTCGGCGCGGCCGTCGCCGTCGAGATCGCCGGGCCACAGCACCGCGTCGCGCGCTGGCCACGGCGAACGCACGGCGGGGACCGCGGCGAGGCCCGGGTAGGCGCAGACCACGCCGTCGGCGGCGAGGCCACAGATCTCGGAGCTACCATCGCCGTTCGCGTCGGCCGCCGCGAGCGAGCGGTCGGTTGCAGCCGAGGGCCCGGCGCTTGCGAACGCGGCGCTCCATCGCGCGGCGACGAAGCCGGTCGCGGCGAGCGCGCACGAGATCCCGCCGGCATCGCGGCCGCAGGCGTCGGGCAGGGTGTCGCCGTCGACGTCGCCGATCACGAGGCTCTCGGGCTCGACGGCGAGCGCGCCGATCGAGGTCATGGCAGCAAAGCCGCCGGCGCCATCGCCCGACGCACACGCGAGGTTGCCGGTCTCGATCGCGCACAGATCGGCTCGCCGATCGCCGTCGAGATCGGCGAGCCGGACCGCACGCCCGCTGCGGGTGAGCCCGGCCGGCCGCGGAGTGGCCGTCGGTACCGCCGCGAGCACCCAGGTCGTCGCGCTGTCGCCGCCGCAGGTGCCGGCGCGTGGTCGGCCGCCGTCGACGACGAGGCATTGGAGGTGCTGCGCGGCGCTCGCGCCGAACCCGGGCGGCGCGCCCGCGAACAGGTGACCGTCGTCGTCGAGGAAGAACCGGCGCTCGGTGGTGGCCGTGCACGTCGACGTCGTGATCAGCTGGCCGGCCTGCAGCGCGAGACATCGATCGCTGGTTGTTCCCGCCGCGGCGACGTGCAGCGTGCCATCGGTCGCGAGCGACCACGTCGGTGCGGTCGCGCAGTCACCGAGCGCGAGGCCGCCGATGTGATCGACGACCACGCAACCGTCGCCGAGCACCGGGCGCAGCGTGCCAGCCGCCAGCGGCCGCATCGCGACCGCATAGCGCCGGTGCAGCCAGGTGTCGTGCGCGTCGCTGATCGGGATGCAGTCACCGGGGCACCCTCGATAGCGCGCGAGGATCTCCGCGGACCGGGCATACAGCGGCTCGATCACGTTCGCGGGCTCGAGCTCGGTGTTGTAGCCGCGATACGCGATCAGCGCGGGATGCACGCGGGACGCCGCCGTCGCGGCCACCGCGAGCGCACCGGCGATCAGGTGATCGGCGTGATCGCGGCCATGCGTCGACGCGACCTCGAGGGTGCGGACCAGCGCCGGCCGCGTCTCGTCGAGCACCGCCGCCACCGCCGCGATCAGTCCGGCGCGATCGTAGGTCGTGACGTCGCGCGCGATCGTCGTCGTGCGCTCGACGTCGCCGTTCCACAGCCGGGTCAGGCTGTCGGATTCTTCGCCCTGCTTGCCGCCATCGGGATAGCCGAGGAACACGAGCGAGACCTGCCCGGCGTCGAGCCGGCAGTGCAGGGCGGTGTGGCCGGCGAGCGCGAGCGTGCCGCAGAACCAGTCGGCGCTGTCGGCGCTGCCGGCGATCCCGGCGTACGCACGCATCAGGCCGTGCTGGCGCTGCTCGGCGAGCAGGATCCCGCCGCGCGCGTTGCCGGCGGTCACATAGACGTTCGTGATCCCGGTTCCGGCCTGCACGGCCTCGAACAGGTCCGGCTGCATGAACAGCAGGTCGTCGTCCTGGTGCGCGACGATCGTGACGTCCGCCGAGCGCGCGAGCGGCGCGCCGACCGGATACGCGTTGTCACCGCACGCGGCGGCGACGAGCACGAGCACGGCGGCGCGCATCGCCGGCAGTGTTGCCGGCCCACCGTCGACGGTCAAGGTACGTGTTCGGGCGCGTGTTCGGGCGCGCGCTCGGTCGGTCGCTTGAGGGCGTCGCGTGGCGCGATCAGCTGCGCGAGGCCGCCGACCGCGCCGACCGCGAGGTGCGCGAACCAGAGGCCAAGCGAGGCCGCAAGCGCGTCGGCCTCGGCCATCCCGAACAGCCGCGCGCCGAGCGCCACGTACACCGCCTCGCGTGCGCCGACCCCGCCGACCGTGATCGGCAGGAACGTCGTCGCGGCCGCGAGCGGCACGACCAGCAGCGATGCCCCGAGCGTGATCGGTCCGAGCGCGGCGAGCAGCTGCCAGCCCGCGACCGCGATCAGCGCCTGGGTCACGACCGACAGTCCGATCGCGAGCACGAACGCCTTCGGATCGTGCAGCGCCGGCAGCTTGCGCGCGATCTTCGCGAGCGGCGCCGGCAGGAACGGCGCGAGCCGCCGCGCGACCGGGATCGTCGCGACCAGCACGCACGAGCCCGCGCAGCCGAGCGCGGTCCACCACCATAGCGAGCCGGCATCGATGGCGCCACCGGCGACCACGAGCCCGACCGCGAGCAGCGCGAACAGCCCGAACAGCCCCTGCGCGCGCTCGACGAGCACGACCGCGAGCGCGCCGGTCGCGCCCTCGGTCTCGAACGCATCGTGGGTGACGACGCCGCGCCCGACATCGCCGGCGACCGCGCCGGGCAGGTAGTTGTTGTAGAAGAACGCGACGAAGTAGAGGTAGACGAGCCGGCGCACGCGCGGGATCCGGGTCGCACCATACGCGCGCAGCAACACGCGCCAGCGCACCGCACCGGCGACGACGTTCGCCGCGACCAGCGCGCTCGCGAGCGCGAACACCGACCACGGGATCCGGGCGAGCGCCACGCGGGCCTCGCCGAGATCGACGGTCAGCGCGATCCACGCGACCCCTGCGGCGGTGCCGAGCACGCGGAGCGCGAGACCGAGCCAGCGAGGCATCGGCGCAGGCTACTCGATCCGATGCGTCACAGGACGTGGGCGAGGTTCGCGATCGCGATGCGGCGCAGCTTCAGGTAACGGTTGTCGTCGGGGAGCTGGCGCGCAGCCCACGCGAGCAGGGTCGGCACGTCGCCCGCGAAGGCCGCCGAGAACGCGGCCGGCCAGTGCTGCTGCCAGGCGAACACGAACGCCCCGAGTGCCTCCGCGTCGCGGCCCGTGGGCTCCTCCGCGATCGCGGCGCGGGTGGCGGCGGCGAGCTCGCGGGTGTCCACGGTGTGGGCGGAGCGCTCCGCCGCGACGGGAAGGCCCGCGTCACGGAGGATTTGCCACGCATTGCGCATCCGCCTACCGTAGTACCATGGCGCCGCTGCGCTTCGATCGCGCTCGCATCCAGGACCTGCTCGAGCTCGCCGCCGACCGGCTCGACGGCGAGTGGCTGGTGGCCGGCGGCAGCGCCGCGGCGGTGTGGTTCGCGACCGACCGCACCACCGAGGATGTCGACATGATCGGCCTCGCCGGCACGCAGGCCGAGCGCTTCGCCCTGATGGAGCTGGCCGCCGAGGCCGGTCTGCCGATCGAGGCCGTCAATTCGGCGGCGGACTTCTTCGTTCGCAAGATCCCGGACTGGCGCGACCAGCTCGTCCCGCTGGTGCAGCGGCGAGCGACCATCTATCGCCCGACCGCGACCTTGTTCCTCCTGCTCAAGATCGAGCGCCTGACGGCCATCGATCTAGGCGACTGCCTCGCGTTGCTCGAGCACTGCGGGACGTCCAGCGTAACCTCCGGCGAGCTCGTCGATCGTGATCGCGTGCGCACGCGCATCGCCAAGCTGCCGGTCTCCGGGGACGCCGACTTGACCGCGCGGCGAGCCGCGCTGCTCGCCGCCCTGGCATGAAGCTGGCCTGGCGCCCATGGAGGGGCCCGGGATGCTCGGAGTTACCGTCCTCTCGCTCAGTCGCTGGGGAGCTCGAACGCGCGCGCGTAGATCGCATCGATCTCCAGCTGCCCGCCGTTCGCGAGCGAGAGCCGCTCGCCGGCGCCATAGACTCGATAGAACCACCCGTGGTCCGCTGCGCGCTGGAAGTGCTCGACGCGCACTTCGTGCTGGGACACCAGAACGTAGTCCGTCAGCGAGGCGAGGCGCTGATACCCTTCCCACTTGAGCCCGCGGTCGTACGGCTCGGTCGTGCTCGACAGTACCTCGATCAGGATCGACGGGTTCGCGACGACATCCGTCGTCCCATCCTGGACGATCAGCGGGCCGCACACGACGCTGGTATCGGGGTAGACGTACCGCCGCCCGTCGTCAAAAACGATGCGCTGGTCGGAGGTGAACGTGAAGCACCTGTCGTCGAGCGCGCGCTTGAGGACGCTCTGCACGTTGCCGGCGATCCAGTTGTGCCTCGGGCTTCCGCCCGCCATCGCGTACACGTCCCCCGCGTGGAACTCGTGCTTGTCGATCTGCTCGCGTTCCCACGCCAAGTACTCGGCCGGCGTGAGCTTCGATCGAGCTGCGACGCGCATCCTTTCCGAGGCTAGCACGCACCCGCCGGATTCGGATCTGCCTCGGAGCGGCGGGCCGCCGGTTCCCGCACGCGGTGCGACGTTGCTGGTCTCCTCAGGTGCGGAGGAGGCTTGATCCCGTATGGGACAAATGCGGCATCAACCAAACACGGTGCTAGGCTGACCCCGGTGTCGATCCTCGCCCCCACGCCCGCAGAACGTATGATCGATCCCTCGGGTCGACCCTACTTCCTGTGGGACGACGACATGTCCCTGGAGTCGTTTCGCGAGAAGCTACGCGACGCCGATGTCGAGGTGCGCGCGTACTTCATCGGCAAGCTGATGCGTCAGGCCAAGCCCGACGACGTGTTCTCGTTTGTCACCCTGCGCGAGATCGTGGGCGAGTGGGAGCGGATCGAGCGCTACCTCGGCAAGACGCGAGAGTTCTGGCGCTGGCTGCTCGCTCGATGGTCGCCAGATGGCGCTCGGTAGACTCTCTGATCTCCAGGAGCGCGTGCTCGTGCTGCTCGCCGGGATCCGACCGGCATGGACGCTGACGGGCGGAGCCGCGCTCGCGGGATTCCACACGCAGCACCGAGAGACGCGTGACCTCGACCTGTTCTTTCGCGGGGAGAACACGCTGGGGCCCGTGATCGATGCGGTCCGAGCGCAGCTCGTGGATGCTGGGATGACGGTCGGCGTGCTGAGGACCTCGTCGATGTTCTCGCAGCTCGATGTTCGCGACGACCTGGGAGCCGTCGTGGTGGACCTCGTCGCCGACCCGACACCGATCGCGGAATTGCCGGTGGCCACCCAGCTGCATGACACCACGATTTTGGTCGATACGCCCCACCAGCTGTTCGTGAACAAGCTGTGCGCGCTGCTCAGCCGGTCCGAGCTTCGTGATCTGGTCGATGTTCGCGAGCTGCTCGCGCGCGGCGCCGATCTCGGCCGTGGCCTGGAAGATTGCCCGCGCCAGGACGGCGGGTTTTCTCCGCTCACCTTTGCTTGGTCGGTTCGCGGTCTTCGCCTCGATGTCCTGGGCGCGTCGCTGGGCCTGACGCCGGAGGTCATCGCCGAGCTCGGAGCGTTTCGCGACGAGCTGGTGACCCGCGTGATCGACGCGTCGCGCCCACCAGCTTGATTCCGGCGCGTCGCCGTCGCCAAGGCGTTTCGCTGTTTGGTCCGGCCCGTCCAGTAATCAGGCCGCTGGCTACGAGTTGTCGCCGACGGGCCGCCGTGATACCGCCGGTGCGTGATCGACTGGCTGCGGGGCGGCGTGGCCCGCTTCGGCAAGAGCCCGGGCTGGCAGCTCGTCGCCGGGGCGGTGATCCTCGCGCTCGCGTTCCCGTCGCGGCTCTCGGGCTCGCTCGGCGTGATGATCCTCGCGGGCGCGCTCGGCGTCGCCGCGGTGCTGCTGTGGCCGCGGCTGCCGGTGTGGCTGCGCCACCCGCCCGAGGAGGTGACGAGCTCGCTCGTGATCACGGTCGTCGTGATGCTCGGGCTGTCGACGTTCTGGGACACGTTGATGATGTCGCCAGACTGGCAGATGGGCGACTGGGGGCCGCAGCGCGCGGTGCTCGCCGGGATCATGGACGCGCTGCCTGGCCTCGACACGCCGGTGTGGAACCACGCGGTGTCGACCGGCGATGCGCCGCTCGAGCTCTATCCCAAGCTCGCGTATCTGGTGACCGGTCACGCCGCGCTCGCGCTCGGCCTCGACGACGACCTGCCGCGCGCGATGATGATCGTCGCGGTCGTCGTCCACGTCGGCATCGCGGCCGCGACCACGCTGATCGCGATGCGGATCGCGCCAAAGCCGATCGCGTTCGTCATCGGCCTTTCGACCCTCGTCGAGAGCGGCGCGGTCGCGCACGGCGGCACGGTCGGGCTGTTCCGGTGGGCGCTGCTCCACAGCGCGCTCGCCCTCGCGTGCTCGTTGATCGCCGCGCTCGGCATCCTCACGGCGCTGCGCCGGCCGCGGCTCGGGGCGTCGATCGCGATCTGGATCGGCATGGCGCTCGCGACCGCGACCCATCCGGCCGGGTTGATCTCGGCGGCTGCCAGCGTGCTCGCGCTCGCCGCGGTCGCGTTGCTCGCGGCCGATGTCCCGCCGCGGCGCGCGCTCGTCGCGATCGGCCACGTCGCGATCGGCGTCGCGCTCGGTGCGGTGTGGTGGATGCCGCTGGCCGCGCGGATCGTCGAGTACGGCCAGCACTTCCCGAACGGCCTGCGCTCGCCGTCGCAGCTGCTCGAGAACCTCCTGTCGGCGCCGTCGCCGGTCACCGCGTTCGCGATCCTCGGCTACGCCGGCTACTTCGGGATCATCGCGGGCCTGTGGTCGCGGCGCGCCTCGACGGTGTTCGTCGCGACGACCGCCCTCGTGCTGCTCGTCGGGCTGTGCGACGCGCCGTACCTCGCGCTCGATCTCGCGCCGGGCAAGGGCGTCGCACGGCTCGGCACCGAGCGGCTTGCCCAGCTCGCGCGGCCGTTCGTCGCCGCGGCCGGCGCCTACACGATCGCGATCGTGCTGCGCCACGCGATCGCGAGCTGGCTCGGTGCGCCGCGCCGCCACCAGCTGATCGCCGCCGCGATCGCCAGCGTGCTGGCGATGGCAGCGCTGCGCGCCGTGCCGTCGGTGTGGCGGTCCGCGTCCGATCGCGCGTACTCCGAGACCCAGGTGTTCGCCCCCGATCGCGCCGGCCGTGCCGAGCTCGTGCGCTGGGCCGCCGCGCGTGCCGGCGAGCTGCGCCCCGACGCGTGGGCCCGCGCGGTGTTCGAGACCGATACCCACGAGCACTTTCACCTCACCGCGATCACCGGGCTGCCGACGTTTCACCTCGCGCCGCAGCCGGATCTCCTGCTCCGCGAGCGCATCGAGAACCTGTCGCCGCCGAGCCTGCGCCGGTTCAACGTTCGCTGGGCGATCGCCTCGGATCGCTCGCCGACCCTCGGTGATCCGGCGAGCGAGCGCGTGATCGGTACCTTCCACATCCGCGAGATCCGCGAGTGGGACGGTCAGTTCGCGCGGATCGAGCACGGCACCGGCCAGCTCCGCGTGCTCGCCCTCGACAACACGCACGTCGAGATCGACGTCACCGCGACCGAGCCGGTGTTCGTCGTGCTCGGCACCGGCTCCTACCCGCGCTGGCGCGCACGCCACGCGAGTGGCGTCACCGAACCCGTGTACGCGGTTCCGTCGATCGACCGCGGCACGCTGCACGTCGTCGGTGCGTGGGTCGCGCCCGGCCGCACGACATTCACGGTCGACGGCCCGCTCCCCTCCGATGACGATGGCAGCCTGCTCGCGATCGCCGCGCTCGTGATCGCGATCGCCGGCATCGTCACGTGGAGCCGCCGGCGCTGGCGGATCGCGACCTTGCGCCGGCTCGCCCGGTTGCGACGCCGGCTCCCGGCCGCGATCCCGCTCGCGATCCGCGTCGGCGTGCCGCTCGTCGTCATCGTGCTGTTCGCGCGTGGCTGCGCCGATCGCGGCGGCGCGATGCGTGCGCTCGAGCTCGGCACCGGGCTGCGGCCAAGCGCGACCGTCGAGGCAAGGCTTATCGATGGCGACTGGGAGACCTGCGGGTACAACGCGCTCACCGCGATCTTCGCGTGCGACCAGCTGCTCGTCGCTCACGACGGGATGGCGAGCCTGCTCAACGACGCGCCGCCGAGCTGGGGCTTCAACACGCCCGCGATCGTCGCGTCCGCGCACCGCAGCGACGTCGAGATGCGGGTCCGCGTCGACGCCAAGCTCGACGGCACGTACTGGATGGCCGCGAGCGACCGCGCGACCGTCGCGGTCTCCGGCGAGGCCTCGCGCGAGATCGACCGCGCGATCGTCACCTACGCGCGCGGGCCGCGCACGATCGAGGTGCGCGCCGCCGTGCCGACGTCGAGCTGGCAGCTCACGATGGTCCACGAGGAGACCTTGGTGCCCGCGCGGCCGTTCCTCGCCGCGCCGCCCGTGATCGCACCGCCGAGCGTCCGCGCGATCGGAGACAGGCTCCGTTAGATCAACGCTGGACACGTAAGTGCTGATGCCGCGAACGCACCGATGAACCATCGAACGACGGAGACACGGCAACGCGATGCCGTGTCTCCGTCATGATATGCTTGCGATGATCATCATGAGCAGATATATTTCGAATCATGAGTGCGCCAGGCCTGTCTCCCCTCCAGGTCTATCTGGATGACGCCGATCGCGATCGGCTCGAGGCCTGGTCCAGGCGGCGTGGCTGGACCAAGTCCGACGCGATCCGGGCTGCCATCCGCGCGCTCGTGAACGCGAGCGAGTCGGACGTGGATCCGCTCCTCGGCGCGAGCGGGATGGTTCGCGGCCTGCCGCCGGACGTGAGTGCCGCCTTCGACCGTTACCTCGCGGAGACCTTCATTGCGCAGAAAACCACGGCGACCCGCCAGCCCAAGAAGACCCGCAGGCGCTCCGCCAAGCCGCGTCTTCGTCGATAGCGGCGGCTTCATCGGCCTGTTTAGCGCCGACGATCAACACCACGACGACGCCGATGCGTTGTTCCGCGGCTGTATCCGCCACAAGTCGAGGCTCATCACCAGTCAGCTCGTCGTCGCCGAGGTCCATCGGTTCTTGCTGTTCAGCAGCGGCATTGCTGCCGCAGCCGCCGCACTCGACAAGATCTCCGCCAGCCCCTCGCTCACGATCGAGTACACCACCCTCCAGCATCATCGAGCGGCGCGGGAATGGCTGATGAAGCTCGACGATCAGGTGATCTCGTACACGGATGCGGTCAGCTTCACCGTCATGGCGGCGACTCGATGTGAGGCAGCGCTCAGCTTCGATGACGACTTTGTCATCGCCGGCTTCGTGCGGCTCCGAGTCGACATGCTGTAGCGGACAATCATATCTACGTACAGTGCGGTCGCCACGGGACAACCCTCAGAGTCTCGTTGCTTCGACGATCGCCCGCGACGGCTTCTGAAGACGTCGCCACGCGGTCTTCGCGCGGTCAGTTGTTGTGCCACGATGATGATGGCACATTAATGCCATGGCAAATGCCACGAAAAATTTCCATCTCCCTCTCACCGAGTCCTTGTATGCCGAGCTGCGTGCTGCTGCTGAAGCTCGCGGCAAACCTACGACCAAGCTTGCACAGGAATTCGTGAAGCAAGGACTGGCCGATCTGCGACGCATGGAGCGGCGTCGTCAGATCGCCGCCTACGCCGCGGCGGTCGCAGGTACGGCCGACGATCTCGACGAAGCGCTCGAGACCGCCGGGGTTCGCGCGGTCCGCGGCGCAGGGCGACCATGAGACGCGGAGAGGTGTGGGAGGCCGAGCTATGGCCGCGATCCGGTTCAGAACAGAGCGGACGACGCCCCGTGATCGTCCTGTCGAACGACGGATTCAATGCGGTGGACTCCTGGCGGAGCGTGATCGTCGTGCCGTTCTCGACGTCTGCGAAGCAGCGCGAACGCGGGCCCACCGCGGTAGCCTTCAAAAAGGGCGCCGGCGGGCTGCGCAAGGGGTCGGTCGCACTGTGTCACCAGGTAACTACCGTCGACCGCGCGAAGTTGATCGACCGCTGGGGCTCGATGAGCGAGCTGGAGATGGCCACCGTCGAAGAGGGTGTCCGGGCCGCGCTCGACTTGTAGGCCGTTCCTCGTCGCGCTACCAGCGAGCGCGCCTCAGGCCGTGCGCGAGATCCGCTGACGCGCCCAGCGAGCTATCCGCTCTCGGGGACAGGCTCCATTAGATCAACTTACGACACGCAAGTGCTGATGCCGCGATCGGCCTCGCCGTCCGCTTCGTGGACCTCGAGACGCTGATCTATCTGATGCGTGCCGCCGGACGCCCGAAGGACCTCGAGCGCATCGCCGAGCTCGAGGCGATCGCCGAAGAACGAGCGAAGACCAGCGAGTAGAATGCTGTGTATGAGCCGACAGGTGACCTCGGTGCAGCGCGCGATCGGAAGCGGATGGATCACGCGGAGCAGTCAACGGATCTGAGGTTCTGGGGCGCTCATGCATCCGACATGGATGTCGGTGCTCCGAGACACTTGCTGAAGACCGCGGCGGGCGACCCTCTCCGAGCGGGGCGATGGGCCGCCGTCAGGAATGTGGATATAGTCCTGCCGCGTGGGATCTCGGCATTGGCTCCGCACACTTCGGCCGTCGGTGATCCTCGCGATCGGGTGGGGGGTGTGCGTGCTCTACGGCTTCCCCGGCGTCATGCCGTTGGAGGCGTTCGAGCAGCTCCGCGAAGGCCGCGACTGGGTCTTCACCGACCGTCATCCGCCGGCGATGACCGCCCTGTGGGGCATCGTCGATCGCATCGTGCCGGGGCCGCTCGGGATGCTCGTGATCCAGAGCGGCATGTTCCTCGTCGGGCTGTACTGGATCCTGCGCCGCGCGATGCCGCTGCAGCGCGCCGCGATCTGGGCGTGCGTCGTGTACGTGTTCCCGCCGATCGTCGCGCCGCTGGCGGTGATCGGGAAGGACTGCCTGATGGCCGGGTTTCTCGTCCTCGGCATCGCGGCTGTCCTCGACGAGCGGCGCTGGGTCCGGGTGCTCGGGCTGGTCGCGTTCACCGCCGCGACCGCGATGCGCTCCAGCGCGCTGGCCGCGACCCTGCCGCTCGTCGTGCTGCTGTTCGAGTGGCAGCCCGGCAGGCGCTGGTACGTGCGCTCTGCCATCGCGGCCGGGACGTGGCTCGCGATCACCGCCGTCGCGCTCGGCTGCAACGCGCTGCTGACGGATCGCAAGATGTACTCCTGGCATCGGTCGCTCGCGCTCGCCGACATCGCCGGGGTGCTCTCGTTCGTCGACACCGAGCTGCCCGATGCCGAGCTGCGCCCGCTGCTCGCGCCCACGGAGCTTCGCGTGGAGCGCGACATCCACGGCGCGGTACGCGCGAAGTACAAGTCCGACGACTTCCGGCAGCTGATCAGTGGCGAGGGGCGGTTGTGGGACGCGCCGCGGGACGATCCGATGCCCGCGCCACGTCGCGACGCGATCGACCACGCACGGTCGACGCTTGTCCGCGACCACCCCGGCGCCTACGTGCGCTATCGCCTCGAGAGCTTCGGCGAGACGCTCGGCGTCAACCGCAAGTACGCTGGCGGCACGATCGTTCGACATCGCGCGCAGGACGCCGGCTTGCTCGATCACATGGGGCTCGGGCGCGGCTGGTCGCGTTACCAGGAGATCGGCGAGGCCATCACGACGTGGTTCGCCCGGCGCACGCGGTTGTTCCGCCCGCATGGCTACGCGCTGCTCGGGCTCGGCTTGCTGCTGCTCTGCCGGCGCAACCGCGATGTGTTCGCGATCCTGCTCTCGGGGCTGACCCTGGAGCTGTCGATGCTGCCGCTCGGCGCGACACCCGACGCTCGCTCCTCGCTCTGGCTCGTCACGTGTACGTGCGTCGGGCTCGTCATGCTGATCGCACGCAGAATGCGAGCCCCGGCATGACGTGGCGTGCCGCGATGACGCGCATCAAGCCGTGGCACGTGCTCGGCGCGGGTTGGCTGCTGTTTGTGCTCTACGCCTATCCCGGCTTGATGACGCGCGACTCCCACGATCAATTGATCGAGGCGCGGATCGGTGAGCTCTCCGACGCGCATCCGCCGATGATGCAGGCGATCTGGAGCGTGATCGATCCAATCCTCGCGGGGCCGCTCGGCATGGTCCTCCTGCAGACCGCGACGTTCGTCGCCGGTGGCTATCTGATCGTTCGGCGCGCGCTGGGTCCACGCGGCGCCGCCCTCGCCGCGATCGGCCTGCTGTGGTTTCCGCCCGTCGGCGCGGTCATGGCCGTCGTGTGGAAAGACTGCCTGATGGCGGGCCTCCTGATGCTCGGCATCGCCATGCTCCTCGACGAGCGGCGGTGGGTGCGACTCGCCGCGCTCGCCGTGCTCGCCGTCGCGACCGCGACCCGTTACAACGCGTTCGGCGCGACGTTGCCGATCATCGTGCTGCTGTTCGGATGGCGGGAGAGCCTGACCGGGCTGCGTCGCCACGCGCTCGCACTCGGTGTCTGGCTCGCCACCACGGTCACCGCGTTTGGTGCGAACAGCCTGCTCACCGACAAGCCCACGCACTTCTGGCACGCCTCGCTGGGGCTGTTCGACATCGTCGGCACGCTGGCCTACACGCCGACGGACATCGAGGATCGCGAGCTGCGCCGTGCGTTCGAGGGGACGCCGCTCGTGATCCAGGAGGGCATCCATCAGCACGTGCGCGAGCACTACAAGCCCGACGACCACCTGTGGACCGTGCTGCCGCCGAATGCCATGTGGACCATGTCGCTGGTCGAGACCGCGCCCGAGGACCAGCGCGACGCAGTCGAGGCGGCGTGGAAGACCATCGTCAAGGGTCACCCGATCGCATACCTGGGACATCGCCTCGCCGTGTTCGGTGCCGTGCTCGGCCTTGCCGGCGAGAGCTGGAACACCAGGCTTGTCGTCACGCACGCCTACCAGAACGCCGCCGAGTTACGCGAGCTCGGGGTTCCCACCGGAGTCTCGACCTTTCAGGAGATCGTCGGCGAGATCTACGTGTGGTGCAGCGAGACGTTTCTGTTCCGTCCGTTCATCTACGCGGCGATCGGACTCGCGTTGATCGTGCTGGCCCGGCGCCAGCGCGATCTCCTCGCGATCCTCCTCTCGGGTCAGCTCGTCGAGCTCTCGCTGTTCTTCATCGGACCGAGCTCCGACTATCGCTATTCGCACTGGCTGGTCGTGACGACGTGTATCGCCATCGTCATGCTGATCGCGCGCCGGTATCGGGATGGTGAGGTCGCTCGCCGCTCACCGTCAAGTGCCGTTGCGGCGAACGGCGATGATGCGCTGGCGATCACGAGTTGATCTGACGGAGCCTGTCCCCGGTCCGGACCGCGCGCGGCGCCGGGTAGCGCAGGTACGCGAGCCGCTTCTGCTCGCGCCGCACGTGCGCCACGAGATCGAGGATCAGGCCCGTCGCCATGCAGACGACGGCGACGATGACGAGCGCGCTGCACAGGATCGCGGTCGGGAACCGGCGCACGAGGCCGGTGTCGAGGTACTCGAAGACGATCGGGACCGCGAGCGCGATCGCGAGGGTCGTGCACAGCACGCTGATCCACGCGAAGAACAGCAGCGGCCGCTCGTTGCGCATCAGGTTCATGATCGTGAGCAGGATCCGCCAGCCGTCGCGGAACGTTCGCAGCTTGCTCGTCGAGCCCGGCGGCCGCTCCTTGTAGCTGGTCTCGACCTCGGCGACCGCCATCCGCATCTGCAGCGCGTGCACGGTGAGCTCGGTCTCGATCTCGAACTCGCGCGAGGACGACGGGAAGCTCTTCACGAACCGCCGCGAGAACACGCGATAGCCCGAGAGCATGTCGTCGATCTGCGAGCCGAACAGCCGGCCGACCAGGCCGGTCAGCACGCGGTTGCCGAGCCGGTGGCCCATCCGGTAGGCAGACTGGTGGGTCTCGACGCGGCGGCCCACGAGCATGTCGAGGTTCTCGTCGACCAGCTGCGCGACGAGCTTTCCGGCCGCGCTCGCCTCGTAGGTGTCGTCGCCGTCGACCATCACGTAGACGTCGGCCTCGATGTCCTGGAACATGCGACGGACAACGTTGCCCTTGCCGGGGCGGCGCTCGCGGCGGACCTCGGCGCCGGCGGCAGTCGCGACGTCCCCGGTGCCGTCGGTCGAGTTGTTGTCGTAGACGTAGACCACCGCGCCCGGCAGGGCCGCACGGAAGTCCGCGACGACCTTACCGATCGCGGCTGCCTCGTCGAGGCAGGGGATCAAGACGGCAAGCTCGAGGCCTTCGAGGGACACGGTCAGCGCCTCTCATAACACGTGTCAGATGCCGGCGTGTCGCGTGCGTGGCCGCGCCCGGTCGCGTCAACGCGCGCCCCGCGATGGCGCCAATGGCGACGAGACGACCGGGCGAAGGCTACTCCCTGCGTCGATGACGGTGTCTCGATCACGTGTGCCTCGAGCCCTTGAGCTAAGGTCGCGGCGGCGTCGCCATGCGCGTCCTCCTCATCATCCCCGCGTTCAACGAAGAGGAGGCCCTCGGCGGGTTGCTCGAGGAGATCCGCGCGCTGTCCCCGACCGAGCTCGGCACCGAGCTCGAGACGGTCGTCGTCGATGACGGCTCCGCGGATCGCACCGCCGACGTGGCCCGCCAGGGTGGTGCGCGCGTGCTGCGGCTGTGCGGCAACCTCGGCATCGGCGGCGCCGTACAGTCCGGCCTCCGCCTCGCCGCCCGCGAGCGCTTCGACTACGCCGTGCAGATCGACGGTGACGGCCAGCACCCTCCGAGCGAGCTCCATCGCCTGCTCGCCGGGGCCCAGGTGCAGGAGCCCGCCCGTCCGGATCTCGTCGTCGGCACCCGCTACCGCGACAAGACCGCCGGCTTTCGCTCGACGGTGATGCGCCGGCTCGGCAGCTGGTGGCTCCGCATGATCCTGCGCGTGGTCGCGGGCGTCCGCGTCACCGATCCGACCTCGGGCTTCCGGCTCTACGGCCCGCGCGCGCTCGCCTTGTTCGACGAGACCTACCCGTACGACTTCCCGGAGCCCGAGTCGCTCGCCGTCGCGCGCGCGGCGGGCCTGCGGATCACCGAGGTCCCGGTCACGATGCGAGAGCGCCAGGGCGGCACGTCGAGCATCAAGAGCCTGAGCTCGCTCTACTACATGTTCAAGGTCACGCTCGCGATCGCGCTGACGTACGTGCGCCTGCGCCGGCGCTTGCGGAAGGAGGAGGAACCCGATGGGAGTTGAACAGTACTGGGGGCTCGGCTCCGGGACGTGGATCGTGGCCGCGGCGTGCCTCGTGATCGCGCTCGTGCTGCTGCGCCTGCTGTTCCGCGAGCGGATCACGCTGCAGGGCAGCATGTCGTACCTGTCGTTCCTCGTCGTGCTCGGCGCGATGGCCGTGTTCCCCGAGGGCACGACCCGGATCGCGCACTACCTCGGCTTCACGCTGCTCTCGAACTTCTTCTTCTGCACCGCGATCGCGCTGCTCGCGGTCCTCCACCTGCGCGCGCTCGTGATGCTCTCCAAGGTCCAGCTCCGCTCGATCGCGCTGACCCAGGAGCTCGCGATCCTCAACGAGAAGCTCGATCGCGTCGCGGCTTCCGGCGGCCAGGCTACTCGTCCGGACTTGGCGGACCCGGCGGACCCGGCCGACCGGCCCGACGACTTCCGAGCGCCGCGCGCGCGAGCCCCATGACGCGGTAG
>JBKJUF010000642.1:0-7000 GCA_046590445.1 Kofleriaceae bacterium | reverse complement strand
TTCTGTCCGCCTCCGGGGGTGGTGCGCTGCTCGGGCTCGCGGCCGCCATCGCGTTCGTCGTGCACGGCCGGATCGCCGGCATCAGCGGCACGCTCGGCCGTGCCCTCGATCTCGACGGCGGCCGCAGCTTCCGCGTGCCGTTCCTGCTCGGCCTCGTCGGCACCGGTGCGGTGATCGCGGTGATCGCCCCGGCCGCGATCGGGCCGGCGATCGTCCGCATGCCGGTGCTCGTGGTCGCCGGGGTACTCGTCGGCGCCGGCACCACGCTCGCGAATGGCTGCACGAGCGGTCACGGGGTCTGCGGGATCTCGCGCGGCTCGTTCCGCTCGATCGTCGCGGTCGTCTCGTTCATGGCAGCCGGCATGCTGACCGTCACCATCGTCGGAGCGCTCCGATGATCGCCGCGGCGGTTGCGTTCATCGCCGGCGTCTTCTTCGCGATCGGTCTCGTGATCTCGGACATGACCTCGCCGGGGCGCATCATGGCGTTCCTCGACATCACCGGCAACTGGGATCCGACGCTCGCCTTCGTGATGGGTGGCGCGATCATGGTCTTCGCGCCGGTCGCGTGGCTCGCCGGCCGCCGGCCGCGCCCCCTGCTCGGCGAGTCGTTCTACCTGCCTGACTTCAAGTCGATCGATGCGCGGCTCGTCGGCGGGTCGGTGCTGTTCGGCATCGGCTGGGGGCTCGCGGGGTACTGCCCAGCGCCAGCGCTGGTCGCGGTCGGGACCGGCGCGCTCGATGTCCTCGTGTTCGTCGCGATGACCGTCGTCGGCATCGCGCTCGCCCGGCTCGCCACCCGGCGCCGGCTGGCTGCGGATCAGTAGCGGCCGTCCTGCTTCGTCGGCGCGACCTCGAGCGTCGCGGCCGAGCTGTCGATCGTGTAGAGCACGATCGGTTCCTTGCGGCCGCGGATGTCGACGGCGGCGAGCCGGTTGCCACGCCGCGGCTCGGGCAGCTGTGCGAACGTGGTCTCGCTGATCAGCACGTCGACATCGTGCTCCTTCGTCAGCCCCTCGACGCGCGACGCTACGTTCACGGCGTCACCGATCACCGTGTACTCCGCCTGCAGCGCGCCGCCGAGCATGCCGGCCGCGACGTCCCCGGTGTGGATGCCGATCCCGATCCGGATCGGCGGTAGCCCGCCGGTCGCGCGGTGCTGGTTGAGCTCGCGCACAGCCTTGCGCATGTCGCGCGCCGCGCGGACCGCCCGCAACGCGTGATCGTCCAGGCGATCCGGCACGCCCCAGAACGCGAGCATGCCATCACCGAGGAACTTGCCGACCACGCCGTCGTGGCCCTTCACGATCTGGCTCATCCGCCCGAAGTAATCGTCGAGGAAGAACAGCAGCTCGCGCGGCGACATGCCCTCGGACATCGCGGTGAAGCCGCGGATGTCCGTGAACATCACGGTGACCTCTCGCTCGACCGGAGCGAGCGCCTCTGGGCCGGCTCGCATCACGCGATCGGCAACCTGGCGCGGCAGGAACCGCGTGAGGTTATCGCGCTGGCGAAGCCCCGCGAACATCTGGACCACCGCGCGGTTCGTGATCGCGATCATGAAGCCGAGCACGCAGTAGCCGGCGATCGCGAACAGCGTGCTGGTGGTCTGCAGCACGCCGCCGTACGCGCTGGCGATCACGGCGCTCGCTACCGCGAGCGCGACCGCATAGACCACGTGATGAAGCCCGTGCCGGGTCACCGCGAACGAGATGAAGATCGCCGACGTGATCGCGTGGCGACCCGGAGCGAACGCCATCCCCTCCTGCTGGCTCAGCAGCGACATCGCCGTGACAAACACGAAGTCCAGCGCGGTCGGCAGGAGCGGCCGCCAGCGGGCATGCGCCGGCACGCCACCCTTGATCCGGTACAGCACGATCAACATCACGATCGACCAGACGGCGTAGGAGGCCCCGACGATCCCTTGCACGCTGGACCGACCGCCGCCGAGGTTCGTGACGATCGCGAACATCACGATCATCGCGAGCCGTGCCCACGCAGCCCGCCGCTCGCCGACGAGCGCACCTTCGGCACGCGTCTGACTCTCGTTACGCAGCGCCTCGAGCGCCGCGATCGCCGTGCCCTTCGTGGGCTGCTTCACGCTCACGCGCGGAGCAACGTAACACGCCGCCCCTCGCTACTGCTCGCGGGTCTCCTCGCTCGCGCCCTGCTCCTTGACCTGCACCTGGCCGGCATCGCCGACGATCCTGAACACGACGCGCCGGTTCTCCGCGCGGCCGGGCTTCGTCTTGTTGTCGGCCACCGGCTGCTCCTCACCGAAGCCGAGTGCGGTGAGCCGCTTCGCCTCGACCCCCTTCTTGACGAGGTAGGCCATCACGGCCTCCGCGCGGCGCTGCGATAGCTTCTTGTTGTAGGCGTCGTTGCCCTGGCTGTCGGTGTGGCCCTGGATCTCGACGTTGATCGACGGCTGGCCGGCGAGCACCTGCGCGATGTTGTCGAGCAGCTTGAACGAGCGCGGGAGGATCACCGCCTTGTCGAGGGCGAAGTACACGCTCTCGAGGATCTCGAGCTTGGTGTCGGTGATCTTCACGAGCTGACGCTTCGTACAGCCCGCATGCTTCGGGTCCCCCTTCTCGTCGGGGCAGTTGTCGAGGCGATCGACGACGGTGTCGGCGTCGCGATCGGTGTCGGGACAGCCGCGGTTCTCGGGCGGGCCCGGCTGGAGCGGGCAGCCATCGGTGGTGTCGACGATTCCGTCCTTGTCGTTGTCGAGCTCGGGGCAGCCGTCGGTGTCCTCGAAGCCATCGGCGTCCTCGACCTCGTCCGGACAGCGATCGACGTGGTTCATCACGGTGTCGCCGTCGTTGTCCTTCGCCGGGCAGCCCTTCTCCTCGACGATGCCGGGCTCGTTCACGCAGGCGTCGGCGACGTCGAGCACGGTGTCCTTGTCGTTATCGGGATCCGGGCAACCATCGGTGTCCTCGAAGGCGTCCTGATCCTCGGCGTCCTGTGGGCAGCGATCGAGCCGGTCGACGAGGCCGTCGCCGTCGAGGTCGCGCTCGCGCACCGGCTCGGGCTCGGTCACGCTCACCTGCGTGCGCTCGCTCGGGCCGATGCGCATGCCGATCAGCGCGCGCCAGTCCGGCGTCCCGAACCCGTCGTTCAGGCCGAAGCCGGCGGCCGCGAACAGCACGATCGCGCGCGAGGCGTTGACGTTGACGCCGCCGAGCGTCTCGAGGTGGTTGCGGTTGAAGCGCTGGAACGGCTCGTCGGCGGCGGTCGCTGACGAGAGCGTGAGGTCGATGCCGACGGGCGGGCCGCCGCGATCGGCGAACCGCATGCCGAGCCCGACGCGCGCGAACAGCTCGTTCGCGACCTCGAGATCGAGGATGCGCGCCTTGTCGCGGTAGCGGAAGCCCACGTTGGCGGCCAGCCGCCACCCGGTCCACGCCCGCGACAGCGCGAGCTCCGGCGCCGCGCCGAACGCACCGTCACTGAAGTACGAGGCATCGTCGCTCTGGGTCGGCAGGTGGAGCACCGGGATCAGCGCGAGGCCGAAGCCGTACTGATCCTGCCGCAGCAGCGTCAGCTTCGGCACGATGCGGAGGTCACCGATGCCAAAGCTCGAGAGCGACTCGAGCCCCATCGGCGCCACCTGCATGTTCGCCCCGCGATCCTGCGCGAGCACGAGCGGGAGCTCGAGGCCGATCGAGAAGTAGCGGCTCGGCGACAGCGCGGCGGTCAGGCTCGCGCTCGTGCGGTTGGAGACCAGCGAGCCGACGCGCTCGCGACCCGAGCCGTCGTCGCGATAGACGACGAGCGGATCGTTCGAGTACCCGATCCACCAGCCGAGATCGAACGCCATGTCCCCCGGCGACTCCGCCCACTCGACGCCGAGCAGGCCGCGCCGATCGGTCGAGAGCTCGAAGCGCTCGACCGTGAAGTCGCGCGGCTCCATCGCGACCTGCGCGCGGGCGGCGGGAACTGCGATCAAGGCCACCGCAACCGCGGCGAGCATCGAGGACCTGCGCCGGAGCGCGACGAGCATCACGAGGACGAGCGCGCCGAGCCCGCTCGCGCCGCCGCCGGCTCCGCTAGCTGCCTGGCAGCCGCCACCGGAGACGCCAACCCGATCGTCGAAGCCGTCGCCGTTGTCATCGTCGTCACACGCATCGCCGAGGCCATCGACGTCGAGATCTTCCTGCTCTGGGTTCGCGATCGTTGGACAGTTGTCCTCGGAGTCGAGGAAGCCGTCCTCGTCGGCGTCGGGGCGCGGCGGGGTCACGGTGTTCATGTCATCGCTCGCATCGTTCGGGTCGCGCTCGCCCGGATCGACCTTGCCGTCCTTGTCCGCGTCCTCGTCGCCATCGGAGACGCCGCCGTCATCGGAGTCCGGATCGAGCGGGCTCGTCGTCGTCGTCGGATCGGCGTCGGGCACGTAGTGACCGGCCGCGACGTTGGTGTCCGCGTGCGGTGCGGTGACACCGAGCTCGGTACCGTCCTTGAGACCATCGCCATCGCTGTCGGGATCGAGCGGATTGATCAGGCCGTCGCCGTCGGTGTCGTCCCGCCAGTTCGGCTCGTCGCCGTCGACCACGCCGTCATCGTCGGAGTCGGCATCATTCGGGTTCGTGCCGATCGCGGTCTCGACCGCGTCGGGGAGACCGTCGCCGTCGGTGTCGACGAGCGCGTCGTCATCGTCGCCGTCGCGCGGATCCGACTCGCCGCTGTCGACCCTGCCGTCGCGATCGGTGTCCTCGGCGCCGTCCTGGATGCCGCCACCATCGGTGTCGGGGTTCAACGGCCCGGTCTTCGTCGTCGGATCGGCGTCGGCCACGAAGTGACCCTTGGTGACGTCGGTCCCGGTGCCGGGCGTCGTGACGCCGAGCTCGGTGCCATCGAACAGGCCATCGTTGTCGCTATCGGGGTCGAGCCCGTTGATCAGGCCGTCGCCGTCGGTGTCGTCCTGGTAGTTCGGCTCGTCGCCATCCTCGACACCATCGTCGTCGGAGTCGGGGTCGTTCGGGTTGGTGCCGATCGCGGTCTCGACCGCATCCGGCAGGCCGTCGCCGTCGGTGTCGACGATCGCTTCATCCGCGCGGTTGTTCGGATCGCGCTCGCCAGGATCCACCTTGCCGTCGTGATCGAAGTCCTCGGCGCCATCCTCGACGCCGCCGCCATCGCTGTCCGGGTTCAGCGGCCCGGTCTTCGTGCTCGGGTCCGCGTCGGCGATGAAGTGCCCGGCGCCGACGTCGGTGTCCGCGTGCGGCGTCGTGACGCCGGCCTCGGTGCCATCGTAGAGCCCGTCGTTGTCGCTGTCGGGATCGAGCACGTTGATCAGGCCATCGCCGTCGGTGTCGTCCTGGTAGTTCGGCTCCGCGCCATCGACCAGACCGTCGTCGTCGCTGTCGGCATCCATCGGATCGCTACCGAGCAGCAGCTCGACCGCATCCGGCAGCCCGTCGCCGTCGGTGTCGATGATACCGGCGTCGTCGCCGCGGCTGCGCGGATCGCGCTCCCCGCTGTCGACCTTGCCGTCGTGGTTCGTGTCCTCGGCGCCGTTCTCGACACCGCCATCATCGCTGTCGGGATCGAGCGGGCTCGTCCGCGTGGCCGGATCGGCATCGGCGATGAAGTGGCCGGCCGCGACGTCGGTGTCGGCGTGCGGCGTGGTCACGCCCAGCTCGGTGCCGTCGTAGAGGCCATCGTTGTCGCTGTCGGGATCGAGCACGTTGATCAGACCGTCACCATCGGTGTCGTCCTGGTAGTTCGGCTCGAGGCCGTCGATCACGCCATCGTCATCGGTATCGGCATCGGTCGGGTCGCTGCCCAGGCCGGTCTCCTCGGCGTCGGGCAGACCATCACCATCGGTGTCGACCGCGCCAGGGTCATCGCTGCCGACATTCGGGTTCGATTCGCCGCCATCGACCTCGCCGTCGTGGTTGACGTCCTCGGCACCGTCCTCGAGACCTCCGTTGTCGGTGTCCGCGTCGAGTGGATCCGTGGTCGTGGTCGGATCGGCATCCGGCACGAAGTGGCCCTTGGTGACATCGGTCCCGGTGCCGGGCGTGGTGACGCCGACCTCGGTGCCGTCATAGAGCCCATCGTTGTCGCTGTCGGGATCGAGCGCGTTCACCAGCCCGTCACCATCGGTGTCGGTGCCCGGCTGCGGCTCGCTGCCGTCCTTGACGCCGTCGTCGTCGCTGTCGGGATCGTTCGGGTTCGTGCCGATCTGCGTCTCGAACGCATCGGGCAGCCCGTCCTGGTCGGTGTCGGTGCCGCCGACGGTGACCGTGACCGTCGCGGTGTCCGTCCCGCCGTTGCCGTCGGAGATCGTGTACGTGAACGTCGTCGTCCCGAAGAACCCGGTCGTCGGCTCGAACGTCACGCCCGTGCCGCCGCCGGTGATCACGACCGTGCCGTTTGCCGGCTGGGTCACGCCGATGATCGTCAGCGTCTCGCCGGCCTCGATCGTCGTGTCGTTCGCGAGCACCGGGATCGCGGTTGGCCCGGCATTCAGCGGCGCCAGCGCGCTGTCGTTCACGGCATCCGGGTTGTCGTTGACCGCGGTCACCGTGATCGTGACGGTGGCGGTATCGGTGCCGCCGTTGCCATCGGAGATCGTGTACGTGAACGTCGTCGTACCGAAGAAGTTCGGCGCCGGCTCGAACGTCACCGTGCCGTTGCCGGCGATCACGACGGTGCCGCCGGCGGGCTGCGTGACCGCGGTGATCGTCAGCGTCTCGCCGGTATCCGGTGCGCTCGAATCGTTCAGCAGCACCTGCAGCACGGTGACGCCCGAGTCCTCGGCCACGGTCGCGCTGTCGTCGACCGCATCCGGTGCGTCGTTGACGCCGACGACCGTGACGGTGACCGTCGCGGTGTCGGTTCCGCCGTTGCCGTCGGAGATCGTATACGTGAACGTCACGATGCCGACAAAGTTCGCTGCCGGCTGGAAGACCAGCCCGGTTCCAGCACCGTTGATCGCGACCGTGCCCGCGGCGGGTTGCGTCACGGCCGTGACCGTCAGGACCTCGCCG
>JBKJUF010000579.1:0-3165 GCA_046590445.1 Kofleriaceae bacterium | reverse complement strand
GTCGACGATCGCCTGCGGATCGCGTCGCGCACGGACCATGACCCAGCCACCTCCGGCGGGGTACTTGCCGGCATCGTTGTAGTGATGCGCGTCGTCGGCGGCGACACCCCACAGCGTGACGCCCTTCGCGAGCGCCGCGTCCCAGAGCGCCTCGGTCGAGGGATGGTCCTTGTCGCCGGCGTTCCACTTCGAGAACTGCACGTTCGCGATCTCGACGAGCGGCATGCCGCGGCGCGCGAGCTCGGTGAGCACGTCCGCGGTCATTCCCCAGTACCACTGGGGGTGGTTTACCTGCGCGATCCCGCCGAGGACTCTCTGTTGCTCGATCGCCGCCTGGTACATCGCAAGCCGATCCTTGGTCTTGCGATCGGCCCACTCGAGCTTGTCGGGCGGCCGCGACGACGTCCCCACGAGGTTGACGTGAATGCGGCACTTGTCGCCCTCGCCCGCCGGCACGCAGCCGCTCGGGTTGAACGTCAGCTCGATGCCGGCGAGCACGATCAGCCCCGCGGCCGGCGCGCGGACCGCGACCTGGCCTACCGTGGTCGTCGCCCCGACCTCGGTGATCCGGTTGTGATCGGTCAGCGCGATGAAGTCGTAGCCGCGCGACTCGTACCACGCGATGACCTCCTCGACCGGCGTCGCGCTGTCGCCGGAAGGCTTCGCGTGGACGTGCGTCGAGCCCTTGAGCCAGACCTCGGGCGGCGGCGCGATCACCGCGGGCCGGTCGACCGTCGCCACTTGCGGTGCATCGGGCGCTGCGTCGACCGCGGCATCGAGCTCGATCGCGACCGGCACCGGCGGCGCCGGTGGTTGCGTGGGCTTTTCGACCTGCGGCTCCGGCTTCGTGCAGGCCAGCGCGAGCACCGCGATCGCCAGTGACCCGAGTGCCCTCACGATCACGTCGTACTACGGCGTGCGTGCATCGTCGAGCGCGGCAGCGCCCGCGGCGGTGACGTTGGTCGTCACGCCCCACTCACGCTTCTTCCACTGCGTCCGGAGCGCGAGAAACCATCCCAGGTTATCGGTGAGCATCCGGCGTTCGACGGGATGCGACCGCGAGAGATCGGTGTGCTCGCCAGGATCGCCGACGAGGTCCGCGACGATCGGCACGCCGCTTTTGCCCACGCGGATCTTCCAGCGCCCGATCCGCATCGCATGCGCGTACTCGTACATCGACGCGTACGACGGCTGCGGCCAGCCGCGGCCCGCACCCTGCGCGAGCGGTGCGAGCGAGTGCCCCTGGGCGCCCGGAACTGGCGGCGCGCCGAGTGCGTCGAGCATCGTCGGCAAGATGTCGACGCCCTCCGCGCCTTCATCGATGAAGCCGCCCGGGAACCGTGCCGGATCGTGGATCAGGAGCGGCACCCGGACGAGCGTGTCGCGCAGCGAGCCACCGTGGCCGCACCGCCGGTCCTCGAACAGCTCCTCGCCGTGATCGGCGGTGATCACGAGCATCGTCTGATCCCAGATTCCCCAGGTCTTGAGCTGCTCGATGAAGCGCGCGAGCTGCGCGTCCTGATAGCTGATCGCCGAGTCGTAGATCGCGCGCAGCCGCTCGATGTCCTCCTGCGGCGGGATGATGCTGCAGCCCATCGAGCCCGGCTTGAAGCCGAGATCCTTCGCGGTGCCGAAATCCTGGAACGGACCCGTGTAAGGGCCTGGCGAGTAGATGCCGATCCACGGCTTGCGCGCGATCCACGGCCCGTGGGTGTCGATCGTGCCCATGAACAGGAACGTCGGATCGGCACGGCGGGCATCGAGCTGGCGGAGCGCGGCGTCGACGATCGTCGCGCCGTAGATCACGCCATTGATGACGCCCTTCTCGCGCATCATGTTGCGGAACTCCTTGAAGCCGCGGGCGTAGCCGCCGCTGTCGTTGACGAAGCCGTTGCCCGTCACCGCGGTCGTGTAGAGACCGGCCTCGGCGAGCTTCCCGCCGATCACGTCGTGCTTCGGGTCGATCCGGTACGTCCCGCCGCTGCCCGCCATCCGCACGCCATGCACGGCCGGATACAGGCCGGTCCACATCGACGAGTGGCTGGTCTGCGACTCGTTACCCTGCACGTAGAACTGACGAAACACCGCGCTCGTCTTCGCGAGCTCGTCGAAGGTCGGGGTCTGCGCGCGAGCGCCGGGCGTGAACGTCGGGATCCGGTCCGCGCGCAGCGCGTCCATCACCCACAACACGATGTAGCGCGGTGGTGTCGACTTCGGGCGCAGCTCGGGATCGGGGCCGTGCACGGTGATCCGCGGATGCGCGAGCGTCGCGAGCGGACATTCGCGAGCCGTCAGCGCGAGCGCGACGACGCGCCCGGCCATCGCCGTGAGATCGACCCGCGGCTGATCCGCTGCGATCAGACCACCCGCGAACGTGCCGTCGCTCGCGCGCGCGCGCACCTCGATCGTGCAGGTACCGACAACCTCACCGACGAGGTGACCACCATCGGGCACCGTCACGTACCAGACGACCGAGGCGTCTCTGGCGAGCGCGATCGCGTCGCCGGCGGCGTCGAACTTTGCGGCGGTGCGCGGATCTTCGGGCAGCGCGCCGCCAGCGCCGAGCGCGAGCCAACCGATCGCGATCGAGCCCTTGGCGCCGGACGTCTCGAACACGAGCTGGTTCTCGCCATCCGCGAGCCGGCCGGCGGCGATCGGGATCGTGATCGTCTGCCAGCCCTCGGCGAGCGCGACCTTCGCCGGGTCAGCCTTCTCGCCGCGTGCGGCCTCGGTCGCGCGCCTGCCGTTCACCTTGAGCGCGAGCTTCTGGTCCTTGCCCGCGTGCACGCGCGCGGTCAGCTGCGTGACCCAGCCGGCGTGCTCGCCCGACAGCGGGACCTCGAGCGAGGCGATGCGCTCGGCGACCGCCGCTCGTTCGCCGCCACGGATGTGGCCAAGGTGCCAGCGCTGGACCGGCACGCCGAACCGCGTGTAGCGCGCGAACCCGATGTCCGCGCCATCGATCACGGGCGCCCCGGCGACGAACCGATGCGCGGCATGACGGTTATCGACCAGGCGAAAGATCGCGTGCTCGACGCGCCCTGGCACCGCCGCATCGACGCTCCCGTCCCCCCCCGGCGGCGTGGCATCGGCGATCAGCGCCACCGCCGCATCGCTTGGCTTGCGGACCGGCCTCGCGGACGGCTCACCGCCTTGCCGCAACAC
>JBKJUF010000376.1:0-3959 GCA_046590445.1 Kofleriaceae bacterium | reverse complement strand
CCAGATCGTCTGCACCTCGCCGCCGTTCTGGCGGTACATGGTGAACGTGGTCTTGCTCGGCGGCTGCGCTTGCTGCGTGAACCGGACCGCGTAGGGATGATCGATCGGCAGCGTCAGCACGAGGTCCCGCTCCTCGCCGGGCATCGTGATAGCGATCTCGCCGCGCGCCGCAGCGATCGCGGTGTACAGCACGCCGTCGACGACCATGTCGATCGCACCCGTGCAATGGCGCCAGACCTGAATGCCATCGTTGATCGATAGCGAAAAGAATTCTCTGGGACGGCTCGATTGGACCGAGCGCTCCGCGGCGTCGTACGTCACTGCTGCACTCCTGTTGCGACGGTCTTCAACTCGAAGCCGCCGGCGTTGAACGTTACGGCGAAGTCACCTTTGGTAAACCTGACGAGCTCGAGCCACGACACCATCCGCACCGAGGAGCTCGCGAGGGTCGTCCCGATGGTCAAGGTCCACGTGCCGTCACCGTGATCGACCGCGGCCGTCACCTTGGCGCGCGTCTGGGTGCCGTTGGTCTCGACGACCTGGACGTACTGCCGCTGACGAGGGAACCAAGCACCGACGTCGGCGCGGACGGTGATCGTGTTAGCCGCCTTGGACACGAACGGCAGGTCGTTCCGCCACGTGGACAGCCAGAACGCTTCCTGCTGCCCCTTGACCGTCGCGATGAACAGCTTGAGCCACTGCCACGCAGCCAGGCCCTTGCCCTGGTAGGCGATCGCGCGCCCCCAGTCGGCCATGTCGGCCGTGCTGATCGAGTACGGGACGCCATCGTGGTCGATGATCTGCGTCATCGCCTGAATCGAGTCGGTGATCGTCGATTTGTTCTCAAGCGGGTGATGCCACACGGGCCGTGCGGTCCCGTCGCCCGCGTACGTGGTCAGCGACGCGCCTGTTCCGATCGGCCCCTGCAGCTCGCCGCCGGTGAGCGGCTGGTCGAACACGTCGGCCGCGGTCAGGTTGCCTGTGCCCCAGGTCCCGGTGGGTGCGAGCCGAGTCGACGCGGACAATGCCGCGTACAGCGCCTCCGCCGTGGTGATCAGGAAGCCCGCCGAGACGAAGTGAAACACGACGTCGTCGGTCGTCTCGTCGAGGTTGCCGAGCCCGTCGAGCCCGTCGTTGGCCATCGCAAACGACGAGCACGCGCCCGGATAGCGCTCTGTCACTGTGGCGAGGTCAAGGCCCGGCAGGGCGGTGTACGGCCCCAGCGCCAGCGTCGCAAGTTCGCGCGCAAAGCCGAACGCCGCCGCGCGAGCTCGCAGGTCCCACATCTCGACCGCGGTCCGGTAGCGCGGGAACGCCTGCTCGGGGTCGAGCAAGATGGGCATCGTCGGCATGATGCGAGCGCCGCGAACGCCAAGACTTGAGCCGCCGAGATCGAGGTCGAGACCCCCATCGAGGGCGTCGCTGCCGATAGCGATGTCGAGCGTGATGGTGTCGGCCGTGGTCGACTGGATCACTGCCTCGATGCTCTGCCGATTGTGCACAACCACGACGCGCTGGCCGGGATTCATCCAGTCGCTGAGCAGCGTGGTCTCGACGGGCACGACCGCCCCGACCGCATCGGCGCGGAGCGTCAGCTCTTCATGCGGCAGCGCGAGCGTGAAGGTCGAGGCCGCCGCGGCGAACCGCGCGAAGATGGCGCGCATGTCTGCGCCGGCGGTGCCGAACAGCATCGCCTTGCCGCTGTAGCTTTCCAGCGCCTGATCGTTCCTGCTGATGCGCTGCTCCTTGCCGCTGCGGGTCTTGATGATGTCCGTCGGCCAGCGGTACGTGACCGTGTAGCCGTTCTGGAGCTCGAGAGCGAACGTGGCAACGCCATCCGAACCGGCGCCCGGAATCGTGACGGACGCCGACGACCCCAGCCAGTCGAGGTTCCAGCCGACACACCAGTCGAGCATCCACCCCATGGCTACGTCAGATCGTCGATGACTGCCGGATCGCGCCCCGACGAGAGGATCGTCCCGTGGTGGCTGTTCTTGGTGTTGGCCAGGTTGCGCACCGTGTACGTCGTGCCGCTGACGAGCATGCGCGCCATGAGCGTGCGCGCGATGCCACGCTGCAGGTCCCCGTACGTGTGGCCGCCGTCGCCGCTGGCGGCATCCCAGACGCTGGACACAGAGGGCGTCATATCGACCTCCGTCTCGGCGCCACTGTTGTTGACGCGCTGCAGATCGATCGCGCCGATCACGCCGTCAACGAACACGTGCATGAACGGCGCATCATGGTTCGTCTCGGCCTGGGTCGCCTCGTAGAGGTACGCGCCCGCGATGGGACGCGTGCATGCCGCGACCTTCGTGAGCGTATGCGTGCCCGTGCCCGCGTCGGTGATATTGACGGCGATCCCGGCGTAGGCGTTCGCGAGCGAGCTGGCGAGCTTGAACGTGTCGGCGTCGATTTTGATGAACCAGTAGTCCGTCAGCAGCGCAATACCAGCTGGCAGCGTGGTCGTGGTCGTCGCCCGAGCGGCGCCGTCGCCCGTCTGCATTCCGTGCGCGACCTTGGTGCAAACGTCCGATGCGTCGGCGGTGAACGTGAACGGCGTGAAGTTGAGCGGGCGCCGAACGTTGATGCACGTGCCCAGCGCGAGGTCCGCCGCGGGGCTGTTCACGCCGACGACGAACACTGCGCCGGCCGCCATGAGGTCGAGCCCCGGGCTCACGAGCCCCTGGCCGTCGGTCACCTGGAGCAAGCACCTGCGCGCCGCGGCGGTCGGTTCGTTCTTCGCCCAGCTCATTTAGATTGCTCCGATCACGGCTACTCGATCTCCCAGCTCAGCAAGGAGACGCCACTGGCGCCGTTGTAGGCGTTGACCCCAAAAGCGATGTTCGAATACCCGGATACGCCGAGGTGTCCGCCAGACTTCGCCGTGGTCCAGACCAAGTAAAACTGATCGGGCTGGCCGGTCGTGGACATGTACACGCTGACGTTGGTCCCGTCGTCGGTCATGCGAAGCCAGACGAGATTCTTCGTGAAGAACGCGTTGCCGCTGCCCGCCGTATAATTGAGGTTCGTCGTCGGAGAATTGTTCGTGAAGCTTCCCCACGTCGCCCCGGTAAACCAGGGCTTCCAAAGCACACCCTGTGACTTCCCGACGGCACCGTCAGCCCAGGCAACGAACGCCGTTGCGTCGGCATTGATCGCTGCCGAATTAAGCCCCAGCAGCATCTTGACCGAGTACGTCGCTGCAGGGACGGCGCGCATGCGCGCCACCCACGCGTTCAGCGCCCCAGCCGTGGGGGCTTTGAGCGAGATGCCGAGCGGGCCATCCGACACCGTCGCGCCGCCGCTCTGGTAGTACCAGGACGAAAATCCGGTGTTGGCCGCAGTCGGAACGGCAGACATGACGGGACCGAACAGCCCGCCACCAGCAATGACCTTGCCGCGCAGATCGATCGCCGCCTGACACAGCCGGTTCCAGTCCTCATCGCGAATCTTGTTCGCGACAGGAACCGAGCTTTCCCGAAGCTTCACCTTCGGGAAGTCGAGCGCCGTCATGTCGTCGACGAAGTTCGGCATTAGGACACCTCCAGTAACTTCGTGACCACGACTACGATCGCGAGAGTCCAAAGCACAGCGAGGCCACACGACAGCACGACGAGACCGACGAGCGGCCCGTACGAGCGCGGAGTGATGACCTCGCGGCGCATGACTACTTCTTCTTCGGCTTTGCGGCTACGGGCTCAGCCTTCGGCGCCTCCGCCTCGAGCATCAGCGGGCCGCACACGAGCGACAGCGCATTCGGCGCCAGCGCGCACGCGAGGATCTGCTTGCCATTGTCGCCGTCGACGGTGACGCGCGCGACGTGGATGTCGGCGGTGCGCTCGCTGATGCACTCGGCCTTCTCGTTGAGCAGCTTGACGCGCTCGCAGACGAGGTTGCGCTCGGCGCCGGCGACCGGTGCGGGCGTGGCTGCCGCGGGCTGAGCCTTCGGCGAGTCAGCC
>JBKJUF010000196.1:0-3513 GCA_046590445.1 Kofleriaceae bacterium | reverse complement strand
GTCGACTGCACCCAGCTGATCATCCGCGGCGGCTCGTACGGCTCGGTCCACGGGTGCGGCTCGACGATCGCGATCGCGTGACCGAGGCCCGCCTTGTCGAGCGCGGGTGCCAGATCGATCGACGTCTCGACGAGATCGTTCGCGCCGACCGACGTCTTCACGAGCTGGTCGACCACCTTCGTGCCCGGGACCTTCGGCGGCTTGTCCTTGTTCCACAGGTTCTGGACGTAGAACCCGAACGCGTCGTAGTCGCCCGGCGCGACCTTGTAGAGCCGGACCTTGAGCCCGGCGTAGTTGGTGCTGAAGAAGTCGAGCGTGCGCTTCGCGGCGACCGGATCGAGCACGACCATGCCGTTCGGGCCGAAGAACGTCGGGTGCGCGTCGGTGACGTGCCACGTCCGGAGATCATCCTTGCCGAGCGTCTGGCCGAACTCGTCGCGGAGCTTCGACGAGATCGTGACCTTGTAGGTCGTGCGGGCCTTGGTCGCGCCCTGTACCGAGACGTAGCTGTGGTTCTGGATCACGCGCATCCCCGGGATCTCGGGGCTCACCACGAGCTGGCTCTCGTCGAACTTGTCGGCGTCGAGCGGGTTATTGAACTGGATCGAGAACGGCTGCCCAGGCGGACAGCGATCCTGGTAGCCGCACTCGGCCCGCTCGACGCGCAGCGGCGGGTACGTCTGGAACGAGAAGTGCTGCGCGGTCTTCGTCAGGTTCGGGCCCTCCGCCGACGGTGTGCCCGCCGCGATCTCGACGCTGATCGTCGCGTCGGACGGGAAGTCCTGGGTCGCGCGGAACGCGAGCCAGCGGCCATCACGGTCATCCTTCTTGGTCGCCGCGACGAGGTCTGCGAGCGGCTTGGCCTTCTCGAGCTCGGCGGCATCGAGCATCCGGATCGCCCACGGCTTGCCGTTCGCGGTGACCTTGATCTTCGCGAGCACCGCGGCCGGATCGATCTTCTGATCGAACGACACGAACATCGGCACGTTGATGTGCTGTGGTGTGTGGTTCGATGGGTAGCTCGCGACCACGGTTGCCGGGGGCGTTTCGAACGTGAACTTCGTGGCCTCCGCGAGGGCGCCGCCGTTCGCGCTCTTCGTGCCGGCCGGGATCTCGACCTGGTAGGTCGTCGCCTGCGGAAACCGGATGGCGGGATCGAAGAGTACCGTGCGCGTGCCGATCCACCGCCAGTTGCCCTTCGGCTGTGGTGTCAGCTTGACCGGCGTGGTCGCCGCCGCATCGGTCTGCGACGTCACCGCGACCATCGGCTGGCTGAACGTCACCGAGAGCTCGGGCGCGAGCGGCACGGCCCCCTCGGGCATGTAGCGCAGCACGCGGAGATCCTTGCCGGCGTCGTTCGCGACGGGCGGCAGCAGGGACGACGGCGCCGGCGGGAACTGCCCGGTCAGCGTCTGGCCGGTGCGCGGCGGTGGCTGCGAGCCCGGGCGCAGCGCGAAGTCCTGCGTGTCGGCGGCGTCCTTCGCGATCGGCTTCGCGCGGGCGAGCAGCGCATCGGCCTCCTGCGCCGAGAGCTTCTTCGCGGCCGCGAGCTTGGCGCGGTCGAAGGCGGGTGGGCCCTCGGCGCCGTTCGAGACCCGGAGGTCGATGCCGTCGGGCGCATCCTCGAGCTTGACGAGCACGAGCTTGCCGAGCGCCGAGCTACCGCTGCCGGCGCCGGCGCCGTCGGGCGTGGTGGTCTTCTTTCCGCCACACGAGGTGGCGACCAGGGCGCAAAGCGTCGTCCACGCGATGCTGCGAGCGAACACGGAATGTTTCATAGCGCTCCTCATTCGACGATCACGCGATCCGAACCGCCGCGACCGAAGGTCTCCGGCATGTACATCTCTTCCGCCTTCGGAGGCGGCACCACGAAGTTTCCAGGCGTCGTCGCGCGCGCGACGTACTCGTAGGTGTGCACGCCCTCCCAGAGCAGCGATGCGAACGCCTCGACGCGCTCGTCGCGCATGTTCTGGTGCTCGTACCAGGGGCCATACCACCACCAGTACTTGCCCTGCTGCGCCTTGGGATCGAGCGGGATCGGGCCGGTGACCGCGAGCGCGGGGTTCATCGGCTCGAGGCCGGCGGGCAGCGGATCGACGAGCGCGACGTGGTAGCGCCGGCTCTCGTTCACCATCGTCAGCTTGATGCGCACCCGCGCGCCGGCCTTGATCTTCCAGGTGCCGTCGGCCTGCCGCACGACATCGCCCGGCGCGTCGACGCCCTCGTACGCTCGCTGGACGACAAAGCCGTAGTCTGCAGGATCGAGCTTGAGGCTCGCCGGCGCGTAGGTCATGCCGACGCGGTAGTAGAGCCGGCCCTTGCCGTCCTTCTGGATCGTGAGCGCCTGCTTGTCGTGCGCCGCGACGTCCTTCATCGGGATCGGGATCGCGAAGTACTCGGTGGTGCGGCCCTTGAACGCGTGATCGCCGGCGTAGTCGTTGCCGAGCCACACCCGCGCGACGAAGTCCGGCGTGACCTTCTCGTAGGTCTGGAAGTAGCGGTCGAGGGCGAGCAGCGCGAACGTGTTCTCCTGGGTGTTGAGCCAGCGTCCCGCCTTGCGGTGCGCGAGCAGGCCGGTCACGAGCTTGGGGATCAGATCGAGATCCGGCTGCTCGGCGATCAGCGCGTCGAGCACCACCGCGTCGACGCGGCGGTCGCTCGCGAGCAGCAAGTATGCGCCGTCGGCATACTTCGTCCTGAAGCTCGCCGCGCCCGCCGTCTCCGAGACCCGGTTCATCACGAACCGCAGCAGTGCCTTGCGCTGCTGCTCCGCCGCCTTGTTGCCCGCCATCGTGCCGAGCAGCCAGCCCGCGGCCTCCATCGGGATCGTCTCGACACCGGTCTCGACGAGCAGCTTCTGCGCCTTCGCGATGTCGAGGTCGCCGTACGCCTTGCGCGTGTAGAGCGCGTACGCCGAGATCGACCACCGGACCTCCTTGGGATAGAAGCTCGGGTAGTGATCTTCGATCTTCGCGAGGTACGGCTTCGCGCGATCGATCATCGCCTGCGGGACCGCAAACCCCTTCGCCTTCGCGTGGACGAGCGCGTTCGTGACGTGCACGGTGAGGTACGGGATCGACGGCCGGCCGCGCTCCCAGAACGCGTAGCCACCGTCGGAGTTCTGCATCTGCGAGAGCCGCTCGATGTCGACCTTGACGCTCGCCTCGAGCGCGGCCGGGCCCGGCAGGTCCTTGGTCTTGAACGCGGTCAGCACGTCGCGGAGCGCGGCGATCGCCATGACCCGCGAGGCGCGCTGCTCGGCGCACTCGTACGGGTACTTCACGAGGTAGAGCAGCGCATCGGTCAGCGCCTGGAGGTTCGTCGACGCGGTGGTGATTTCGAGGCCGCCGAACTGCGTCACGACCTTGCCGGGTAACGACACCGGCTGCTTGATCGCGCCGCCGTCGATCACGCCGTAGGTCGCGAACGCCTCGGTGGTCGCCGGCGTCCACACCGGTAGCGCGAGCTCGGCGGCATCGGATGCGCCACCTGCCGTGCCGACGATCTGGAACC
>JBKJUF010000144.1:0-2919 GCA_046590445.1 Kofleriaceae bacterium | reverse complement strand
CTCGCCGTGCTCGCGCATCGCGAGCGGGTTCACGAACCGGCACACGCATCACGCGCGCGCCGGTGATGTGCAGCTACGCGACTACGCCGCCTGCTTGCCGACCGATGCGAACGTCGCGAGACGCGACGGCTTGGCTAGCCCGCCGAGCGTGAGTCCTTCGCGGTTCAGCTCTTGTTCCAGGACGCCGAGCGTGTCGGGCGTGACCCCCAAGCTCGCGAGCTTCCCCTTGAGCGCGACGGCGCCCATGTCGAGACCGACGCGACCGGCGATCCGCGCGAGCGCGGACATCCAGGGAGTTTGCGAAACCATGCTTGCGACGAGTGGCCACGCGATGTTGCGCTGTTGCTGCGTGCGCGCGAGTGCGTCGTCTGCGAGGTCCGCGATCGCCTGCGCCGTGGAGCGGACCACCGCGAGGGCTCGCTTGCCGTACTTGCGCGAGACACCCTCGGCGAGCGCGAGCAGCCACGCGACCGCCTCGATCTCCCAGTCATCGGCCGGCGCGACGCCCTCGTCCACGAGCCGCATCATCACGTCGCGCGCACGGCGCACGAGGGACGGCCCGTTTCGGAAGTGCGCCGCGCCGACCTCGGCGAGCTGCGTCGTCCATTCGACCGCATCGCGCGGCGCGATGGCGACCGGCGCTTGCGAGAGGAACATGACGCCGCAGTCCAAGCAGTTGCGCGGGACGCGAGGATCGAGGATGACGGGTGCGCCATTCTCGATGGGGAACGTGTGCAAGCCGATCGGCGTGTCGAGCGTCGCGAGCTGCCGCACGGCATGCGGATCGATCATCTCGGCAACACCGATGTAGAGCGCGGCGCGCTCGACGCAGTTGGGGTCCGGTGCCGGAATGCGCAGCCGCTGCGGCGGCGCGCAGTCGTCGACCTTGGGACCGTCGCCGCGGTCACCATCATCGTCACGCTGGGGCAACGTACGGATGTAGCCGGCGAGCGCGTCGGTCGTTGGGTACTCCTCGGCGAGTTGGAGCAGCACTTCGTCGCGGTGCTCGACCAGCTCGGCGACGACCTCGGTGATCGATCCGAGGCAAAGAAGATCATTGAAGGGCAGGCCGATCACGACGCACCTCCCGTCTTGCCGAAGCCGCTGATCAGCTTGCGCACCTTCTCGACCGCCTCGGGCACCCCGAGCTTGCTCAGCTCGTCGAACCACGCGCGCAACTCGGCGGCGCTGAGCTCCGCCGCGACCTCACGGGCAATCGCGCTCTCCTCCGACGTGAGCGCCGACTGCACGGCGACGAAATGCGCCATCGTGCTCGGATCGATCGGCGGCAGCACCGCAGGAGTGCTCTCCGGGACCGTAGCGCCCGTCGCGTCAACCGTCTCTGCCGGCTTGGTCGCCTTCCCTGCCTTCGCAGTGGGCGCGGCCTTGCGCCAATCCAGGATTGAGGCGAGGTCGGGCATCTTCGCCTTGCCGCTGCCGAGCGACATGAGGAGGAGGGGCACGACCTGCGCGACGAGCGCGTTCAGATCGAAGCCGCCGGCCGGCCCGCTCTGATCCTGTTCGTCGTCGTCGGTGTCGTCGTCGTCATCGTCGTCGGTCGCACGCGGCTCGCGCGCCGGCAGTCCCGCGCCATCCGCGGCGCGCAGCAGCTCGGCCGCCGCGTGCATCATCTCGGGGAATCGATCGATCACCGACTTGGCCAGCTCGGTGTTGAGTCGCATCGCATCGCGAACGATGCTGTCGCTCTCGCTACGAGCCGCCGCGATCCCCGGCGCATCGACCGGCGTCTCCGGCTTGACCACCTGGATATACGCGGCCGGTGCGCCGTCGACCACCTTGCCTTCGTCACCGATTGGATCGAGCCGATAGCGACCGAGCACACCGCCCACGGCTTCGCGCAGGTCGTTCATATCGGACTCGATCGGGATGGTCAGCGGACGTCCATCGCGCCCGTACACCAGCTCGGGTGCACCACGGGGCTTCAGCCGGCGCACGCGCCATCCCGTCACGATCGCAGGGACCTCAAAGAAATCGCCGCTTGTATTGAATGCCAGCTCGGACATTGATCATTGCCTCCTTACTTCTTACTGCCGACCATTCGAGGGTCGGGACCGTCTGGCATGATCTTCGCGGCGGTCTCGCGCGCGCGTACGCGTGCGCCCGTTACATCAATCGAGATGCGTTCGTTCGCGTCGATCGCGCAACCGGCGGCATCTCGATCAAGGTCGCGATCGATCGGTCAAGTGCGCGACGCCTCGATCAATCCGCGATGTCTCCTCGCGATTCGCGACCACGAGAATAATCCCGCGCATGCAGCGAGGATTGGCCTCTCCAGCCGACGATCTTTCACGCGAGCTTATTCCCGCGCGGCTTTTTCCGACCCTCGACAACGAGTGCCGGACCGCGCGAGACATGGCCGATCCAGCCAGCGCTCTTACTATTCCGATCAAACCGCCGGGCTACGCCGCGAGATCGAGATGCGAGACCTCGCGACCGGGGATCCACAACATCGTGAACACCGCCCCCAGCTCGTGGATCACGGCGGACTGCTCCACGATCTGCACGTTCGCGCTGTCGATCCGGGTGCGCGGAAGCCACGCATCGGCCGTCAGCATCCGCACAGCGCCATCCAACTTGCCACGCTGGTCGTAGTCGAACGCCGCGGACGCCGGATCGAGCCGACGACCATGCGGGATCCAGTCCGGGAACGTCGCGCTCCGCTTGAGCCACCGCACGCGACCGAGCACCGAGTACGCGACCGCACAGCGTTCGGTGCTGATCTCGGTGAACCGCATCGCGCTCGCGAGCACGGACGTGATGAACTCGTCCGCGATCTCGCGCGCGGGTGCGAGCGTGACGTACGGAACCGCGCAATACGGCCTCACGAGCGGCTCGGGCATGACCAGCTCGCTCGCGAACACGCTGGCCGTGCGCTCGGGAGGTTTTCGGCTCTTCTCG
>JBKJUF010000104.1:0-5969 GCA_046590445.1 Kofleriaceae bacterium | reverse complement strand
ACGCCGATGCCGAAGACGTTGCCGCGCGCGCCGACTGGCAGCTTTTCCGTCGGTGCGGGTTATCACGTCGACGATCGATTCATCGCGACCGCGGAGGTCGCGCAGGACGATCTGTTGTTGACCGGCACGCGGCTCGCGCTGTCGATGAAGCTGTCGCGCCGCGAGCAGCTCGCGCTCGTGCGCTTCGAGGATCCGACGCTGCTCGGGCGCAACGTCCGGCTCCGCGCCGATCTCTACAACCACCGCCTGGTCTATCCCGGGTCCGGGACTGAATCCCGGCTCCTCAATTTCGGGCCCGGCTTCACGCGCGTGGCCACCGGCGGCGATCTCGCGCTGTCGGTGCCGCTGACGCGCCACGCGCACGCGTTCTTCGGCTATCGCATCGAGCAGGTCGCGGTCGAGCTGGGCGGTGAGCCGGTGGCGGGGCGGGGCGGCGTCCTCGGACAGCCGTTCTGGCGCGGGGGCCGGATCGCGTCACTTCGCGCCGGCGTCGCGTACAGCACTCTCGACGTGCCGGGCATGCCGACCCGCGGGACGAGCCTCGGCACCTCGCTCGAGGTCGCGGATCGTGCGTTCGGTTCCGAGGTCCAGCTGCTGCGCACGTCCGCGTGGGCGAGCCATCACCGCCCGCTCGGGCCGTTCCTCCTCCACCTCGGCGGCACCGCGAGCTCGGTCAGCACGTCCGCGTGGCTCTCCGAGCGCCTCCACTTCGATGGCTCGGAGGACATCCGCGGCTACGCGCCCGGCGCGGTCGGGCCGCGAGACCCGATGACCGGGATGCCGCTCGGCGGCAACTTCAAGTACACGGCGCGCGGCGAGCTCGAGGTCCCGCTGCTCCCGCGCCTCGGCCTGTCGGCGGTCGGCTTCGTCGACGCTGGCGGCATCTACGGTCCCGAGGGCGGTGGCTCGGCGGCCTCGGCGGGCGTCGGCGTGATCTGGCGCACCCCGATCGGGGCCCTGCGCTTCGACGTGGCGTTTCCGCTCGATGGCGGGCCTCCGCGCTTCCTGTTCGGCCTCGGCGGCAGCTGGTGAGGCCGGGTCGCGATCTTTGTCCTGTCGGCGTCGTGACCCTGCGTGCTACACGCGCGTCCTATGACGACTCGCTGGACCACGTTTTTGGCTGCCGCGCTCGCGACCCTCGCCGCCTGCAGCAGCGCGAACGAGAACCCGGACGGCACGAACTTCTGCGGAGATGGCACCACGGCGAGCTCCGAGCAGTGCGACGACGGCAACACGCTCAGCGGCGACGGCTGCTCGGCGACGTGCCAGTCCGAAGGCACCAGCGCGGTGTGCGGTGACGGCGTGGTTGCCAGCACCGAGGAGTGCGACGACGCGAACACCGCCGCGGCAGACGGCTGCAGCGCGAGCTGCACGGTCGAAACCGGCTACAGCTGCACCGGCATGCCGTCGACGTGCACGCTCGAGCCCGCCGCGGGCGGCACGTGCGCCGCGCCGACCACGCTGATGCTGACCGACAACGCAGGCACCCTCGAGGGCTTCGGGTCGGGCGACACGACCGGGAGCACGAACCAGGTCGCCGCGGCGGCGTGCGATGGCTTCGTCTCCGGCGCCGGCGTCGATCACATCTGGAAGTTCACGATCCCCGACACCCGCGACGTCGTCATCCTGATGGACGAGACGAGCGCGTTCGACACCGTGCTGCGCGTGCTGAGCGCGCCGTGCGATCTCGCGACCGAGGTCAGCGAGTACGGCACCGAGGATGGCTGCTCGGATGGCGAGGCTGCCTCCGAGGCGCTCGGGTACGTCGCGCTGCCGGCCGGCACGTACCATGTCGTCATCGACGGCTTCGAGGCCGCCGACCAGGGCACCTACGCATTCGAGCTCTACGCGTCCGCGACGACCTGCGGCGACGGCGTGTGGGACTTCCTCGAGTTCTGCGATGACGGCGACACCACGGCGGGCGATGGTTGCAACGCGCGCTGCGAGATCGAGGATGGCTACGTCTGCGACAACAGCGAGCCCTCCGTGTGCGTGCTCGATACCGGCGGCACCGGCATGACGCCCGTCGCCGGCGACCTCGTGCTCAACGAGTTCATGGCGGGCGACAACATGTCCGATACCAACTGCGACGGCGCGACGACGGGCACCGCCGACGAGTTCGTCGAGCTCGTCAACGTCTCGACCAAGACGCTCGCTCTCGAGGGGCTGACCGTCGAGGATTCGGTCGTCATCCGGCATACGTTCGGCGCGATGACGCTCGCGCCCGGCCTGGCGATCGTGGTGTGGGGTGGCGGCGCGCCTGCCTGCGCCGGGGTCACCGACTTCGCGATCGCGAGCAGCGGCCAGCTCGGCCTCAACGACGACGGCGACTCCATCACCGTGAAGACCGGCGGAGCCACGCCAGCGACGCTGCTGACGGTGACCTACCCGATGCCGACGCTCAACATCTCGCGGAACCGCTCGCCCGACGTGACGGGCACGGCCTTCGCGAACCACAACGCGGTCACCGGCGCGGTCGGCAACTTCTCGCCAGGCAAGCGCGCGAACGGCACCGCGTTCTGATCGGTCATCCCGGTCAGGCGTCGGGCCAGGTGTCTCGGCCAGGCGTCGATCAGATCGTCGCGACGCCGCGGCGATCCGGACGGTCGAGCGTGAACAGCATGAACGCGTAGGCCCGCGCGATCTCGCGCAGCGCGTCGAACCGGCCCGATGCGCCGCCGTGGCCGGCGCTCATGTTGATGTCGAACAACACCGGGTTCGCGTCGCGCCTGGTCGCCCGCAGCTTCGCGACCCACTTCGCGGGCTCGAAGTACTGCACCTGGCTGTCCCACAGGCCGGTCCGCACGTAGATCGCGGGATACGGCTGCGCCGTGATGTTGTCGTACGGCGAGTACCCGAGCATGTAGTCGTACGCCGCCTTGTCCGTCGTCGGGTTTCCCCACTCCTCGTACTCGTTCGTGGTCAGCGGGATCGACTCGTCGAGCATCGTCGTCACCACGTCGACGAACGGCACGAACGACACGACGCCGCGGTAGAGGTCGGGACGCAGATTGACGACCGCGCCGACGAGGAGCCCACCCGCGCTGCCGCCCATCGCAAACACGCGGTCCGCCGCACCGTACTTGCGCGCGACGAGGTACTCGGTCACGGCGATGAAGTCGGTGAAGGTGTTCCGCTTCTTCATCAGCTTGCCGTCCTCGTACCAGGCGCGGCCCATCTCCTGACCGCCGCGGATATGGGCGATCGCGTAGACCCAGCCGCGATCGAGCAGGCTCGTGCGGCTCGCGCCGAAGCTCGGCTCCATCGACATGCCGTACGAGCCGTAGCCGTACACGAGGAGCGGGGCGCTGCCGTCGAGCTTCGTGCCCTTGCGATAGACGACCGAGATCGGCACCGGAGTGCCATCGGAGGCCTTCGCGTGCAGGTACTCGCTCGTGTAGAGCGCCGGATCGTAGGTCGGGACCGGCTGCTGCTTGAGGAGGGCCTTCTGCTTGCTGCCGACATCGAGCTCGTACACCGAGCTTGGCTGCGTCATCGATTCATAGACGTAGCGCACGCGCGTCGACGTCGGATCCGGCGTGTCGTAGACCGACATCACGTACGCCGGATCCTGCGCGTCGATGTAGAACGCCGCGCCCTTCGCCGGCAGCACCTGGACCTTGCGGAGCCCGCCGGTGCGGACCGACGCGGCGAGGAACTTGTCATAGAGCGCGACGCTCTCGACGAGCGTGTCGGCGCGATGCGGGATGATCTCCTTCCATCCGGCGCGATCGGCAGCGTCCTTGCCGCGCGGCACCTCGACGACCCGGAAGTTCTTCGCGTGATCGTTGGTGCGAACCACGAAGCGCTCGCCGAGGTGGTCGACGCTGTAGAGGTGATCCTTCTCGCGCGCCAGGAACACGCGCGGCTCGCCAGCCGGCGCGTCCGCGTCGATCAGGCGGAACTCCGAATTTGTCGTCGACCACATGCCGATCGTGATGTAGCGGTGCGACTTGGTCGTGCCGACCCCGACGTAGTACGAGCCGTCCGGCTCGTGGTGCACGAGCACATCGGTACCTCCAAGCACGTGCCGGAAGACGCGGTCGGCGCGCAGCGTGACCTCGTCCTTACCGCCGTAGAACAGCGTGCGGTTGTCGTTGGCCCACGCCAGCGCGCCGCTGATGTTCGCCGCGCTGTCCGGCAGGCGCGCGCCCGTCTCGAGGTCCATGACGCGAAGCACGAACTGGTTGCGCCCGACGGTGTCCTCCGCCCACGCGAGCAGGCGGCCATCGGGGCTGACCGCGTAGTTGCCGATCTTGAAGAACGGATGGCCGACGGCGAGCACGTTACCGTCGAGCATGCTCTGCTCGGGAGCGTCGAGCGTGCCCTTGCGACGGGCGTAGATCGGGTATTGCTTCGCGGTCTCGTGGCGCACGTAGTACCAGTAGCCACGGTCGAAGACCGGCACCGTCGAGTCCTGTTCTTGTATCCGCGCGCGAAGCTCGGCGAACAGCGTGTCCTCGAGGGGCTGCACCGGCGCGAGCACAGCGTTCGCGTAGGCATTCTCCGCGGCAAGGTGCGCGAGGACCTCGGGATCCTTGCGCTCGTCGTCGCGCAGCCAGTAGTAGGGGTCCTCGCGCGTCCCGTGCGTTGACACCACGGCGTGAGGCCGTCCGGCAGCCACCGGGGGCACCGGCTCTGCCGATGTGCCACGCCGGCCACCGCCAGCTGCCTCGTCGGCGCTCGGATTCCGTGTGTGGGAGCCGCACAGCGCGCAGCCGCACGCGAGCGTGTGGAGTCGAGTCATGTGACTCGATAGCACGGTGCGCACCCACGATCAGCGAGCGTCGCGACCGCGCTCGGAGTTCTTAGTCGTCGCGGCTGTCGTCGGGCTCGATGTCGAGGTCGCCCTCGTCCTCGGCGAGGAAGTCCTCGTCATCGAGGTCGAACAGGTTCTCGTCGTCGAACGACACGCGCGACGTCTCTCCGAACGTCTCGCCATCGCTGTCCTTACCGCTCTCCACGTCAAGCGAGCGCCCGCGACTCGCGACGCCCTCGGCGTGGCGGCCCTTCTCGAGATCAGCATCTTCCTGCTTGATAGGGTTCATGCCCAGCTTCCGAGCAACACCGGTGCCAAGCGGTTGCAACGCCGTTCCGTCGGGCCGCGCTCGGCGGTAGAGTTCGGGAATCCCATGGCCGACCTGGCGTTCGCGAAGATCGATCCGCGGTCCTGACCGTCGGCGTGATCCGGACTACGATGCAGCGTGCCTTTCGATAAAGATGCCGAGCTCGATTCCCGACTGTCCGGTCTCGCGCTGACCGCGCTGTACAGCAAGTACGAGCAACAGTTCGCCGGCCACGAGCTGACCGGCATGATGAAGCAGCATGTCGACGAGCCGGACGACGTCAAGGCCGCCTCGCGGATCGACAAGGCGATCAAGGCCGCGTTCAGCGATCTCGAGCTGCTCGTCGCGAACGTGCCGTCGGAGGGCAGCGACGAGGTCCCCTCGGACGCGAAAAACGACAAGCTGCTGCTCGAGATCTACTGGCGCCTCCATGATGGCTGGAAGGGGGACACCGCTCCGGCACTCAAGATGCTCGACGTCACCGGCGCCGCGCCGTCGTGGCCCGATGTCCAGGCGCTGTTCGGCGAGCTCGAGGCGATCGACCACGACGGTGGCGATGGCGACTCGTTCCCGACCGAGTGGTACGACGACCTCCTGCATCGCTACGAGTCGCGCCTCGGCAAGGACAAGCCGAAGAAGAGTGCCTCGAAGAAGGTCGCGCCCGCGGTCAAGACGCCGCCGGCCGACGCCAAGATCATCGACTACTCGCCGAAGGCGACCTTCGAGGTCGGCCAGTGGGTTCGCCATCCGAAATTCGGCGTCGGCTACGTCGTCGAGTCCGCGCAGCACGCGACGCTCGAGTTCGGTGCCGAGCGCAAGGTGCTCGCGCACGTCGCGGCCATCGCGCCGCCGCCACAGCCCAAGTCGCGCCCGATCAAGCCTGCCGGTGACACTACCGAGCTC
>JBKJUF010000044.1:0-8290 GCA_046590445.1 Kofleriaceae bacterium | reverse complement strand
AGGTGAAGCTGGTCTTCGAGCGAGTGTTTCGAAACTACGGGTTGCCCGAGTTCATCCGCACAGACAACGGACCTCCGTTCTCGTCGCTCGCGATCGCAGGGCTCTCGGAGCTTGCCGTTTGGTGGCTTCGCCTCGGTGTGATGCCCGAACGGATTCTTCCGGGTCGACCTGACCAGAACGGACGGCACGAGCGGATGCACCGAACGCTCAAGGCGGAGACCGCCTCCCCGGCGGAGTCGAGCTTCAGCCGCCAGCAGCGTCGCTTCAACGAGTTTCGCCAGGAGTACAACTTCGAGAGACCACACGAGGGCATCGGTCAGCGGACACCGAGTGAGCTCTACAAGCGATCGAGCACAGAGTTTCCGACGAGACTTCGGGAGCCCGAGTATCCGCGGCACTTCGTGGTCGAACGCGCGTACTCGAACGGACACGTTCGCCATCAAGGAATCAGCTGGTACGTAAGTACGTCGCTCAAGGGTGAGCTGCTCGGGCTCGAGCCGCTATCGGACGGTCGCTCGTGCGTTCACTTCGCAAAGCTGCCACTCGGGATTCTCGACCCGAAGCACCATCGCGATCTCAAGCACGAACGCGTTGGTCGTACGCTTCCGCTCGACGGCACTATTTGGAGCGCTCGCCCTCACCGTGCATGAAGAGTGTCACCTGTGTCGTCGGACCAAAAAACACGCCGCCGCCTTCGCATCGAAGTGTCACCTATGTCGTCGGGCATCTGTCACCGATGCTCCCGCACAAAACTGTTACCCATGTTCCCGCTTGCACAGACTGGCTGCGTTCTCGTCGACGATTCGCACTCCGCGCTCGCATCAGGCCACCGGCGCGACGAACGCTCCGCAGATCGCACGACGTCGCGTCTCGCGAAACGTTTTCGCCGATCGCATGAGCGACCGTTTTCTGGGCGTCTCGAACCCTGTCAAGCGACTTGTTGAAGAAAGAACACGTTGCACCCCCGCACGGCCTGCTCAGCAGCGCCAACGAACCTGCCGCTGATAGGAGGCTATCGAACGAGATCACGCTCCGCCGGAGCCTCTGCAAACGCTCGCGTTCTACGTCGGGAGGTTTGAGACGTCGTCGAGAGCGCTCGCAGCAATCTTGAATGCGAACGACGGGCCGTGGACCACGATGTCCGTCGTGCACAGCGGCTTTTCCGACGAGGTCCGTCGAGGTCCTAGCATTGGCTGGATCCGGACCAGCTTGTTCCTCGTTCGTTCCCCTCGCCTTACAGAGTTCCTGGCGGATCGGAGCGCCCGCCTGCGGAGATACGATCGCGTTGGTGGGGAGCGAGTGGGGACCGCCGATCGAGCCGATCACGCCGGCAACGTGGACGCGTGAAAGCGTGCGGCTCGTGCTCTTGCTGCTCGCATCGCTTGGAATGGTGACCGCGAGCCTGTTTCTCGTGGCGTGGTTCACGGCACGAATGCCGAATGGCCAGATCAGTTCGTTCGCCGGAGTCAGCGAGTTTTCGATCGGTCTGCGTTCGCTCTCGACGTGTGATCAGCAGCCCGGGATGTACTGCGAGATCCCGTTGGAGGTCGCCGCTTCGTACGCTGGCTTGCGGACGTACCTGACGCCGGCGACCTTGACGTTCTGGACGAGCCTTGTGCTCGCGGCGCTGGTCGTGCTCCAGGTGGGAGCGCGGCTCGTGATCGACTGCGCTCCCAAAAGGCTCAACATCGTCGCGTACATCGCGGGGATCCTGACGATGACGTGTGCGTTCGCGACTGCCTACGTCTTTGGTCCTGCGTTCGGTCCCTTCGACATCGAGCCCACGATCGCGCCGGCCGTGCTCGTGATGGGCTGCGTCCTGGGAATCATCACCGTGTACTACGCCGCGCGACCGTCGAGGGATACGCGCCTCAAGGCCGCCGAGCCCGTGGTCCCGGTTGCGCGCGCGCAGATCTCTCGCTCCAAGCGGTAGCGCGTGGCTGCGAAGCGACCCGGGCCTACAGGACCTGCGCGACGGTGTCGGGGTCCGCGAACAGGCCGAACATGCCGCCGGTGTGGATGAACGCGACGGTCTTGCCGAACCGGCCAGGGTTCGCGCGGAGCTCGCAGACGACGCCGTGGAATGCCTTCCCGGTGTAGACGGGATCGAGCACGATGCCGTCGCTGCGGCAGACGTCGCGGATCGTCGCGAGCTCCTCGGGGCGGCTCTTCGCGTAGCCGATGCCGACGTGGCCGTCGACGATGTCGATGTCGTCGGCGGTGACGCTGCAGCCGAGCGCCCAGCGGCCTTCCGCCTCGTCGCAGATCCGCATGATCGCATCCACGAAGTACGGTCGATCGTCGCAGACGTTGACGCCGGCGACCCGGATGCCGCGCTCGGCGAGCCGGAACAGCTTGGCGCCGAGGATGAGGCCCGCGCCGGTGCCGCCCGAGCCGCACGCGTAGACGACGGTGACCGGCGCCTCCGGCGACGCGATGCCGGCGAGGTCGTCGGCGAGCTCGCGCATCGCGCGGATGTAGCCCCAGCTGCCGAGCGCGTTCGAGCCGCCCTCGGGCACGATGTACGGCACCCCACCCGCGGCCCGCACGCGATCGGCTTGCTCGGCGAGCAGGCGGTTGCGATCGCGCCACGCGCCGCGCGAGATCCACACGAGCTCCGCGCCGACGAGGCGATCGAGCAGGATGTTGCCGGTCGGCGGTGGTGGCTTCGCGGGATCGTCGGTGCGCAGGATCAGGACGCTCTTGAGGCCGAGCTGGGTCGCCGCGAACGCGGTCGCGCGCGCGTGGTTCGACTGCTCGCCGCCGCACGTGATCACGTGGGTCGCGCCCTCGCCGACTGCCTCGGCCATCAGGTACTCGAGCTTGCGGACCTTGTTGCCCATCAGCTCGGAGCCGGTGTGGTCGTCGCGCTTGATCCAGATCCGGGTCGCGCCGTCGCCGTAGCGCATCCAGTGGCCACGGGTCGGCTGGTTGGCGAGCGGGACCCGGCGGGGCTCGCGGGCGTGGAGCGACGTCATGACCCGACTGTATGTCAGGGCTCGGCGCTGCCACTACCGGGTTTGCACACGGCCTCGGATCGTTGATCGAGGAGGACCAGCTCGCTCATCTGGCCCTCCGCGGCGAGGAGGTCGCGGAGCTCCTGCACCTTGGCGCGGTCGCACGGCGTGGCGTCGAGCGCCTTCGAGAGCGCAACGATCTTCTGCCTGCGGGCCTCGCCCTGCCTCGCCGCCTCGCGCTCCTGCTCCTCGTCCTGCTTCGCGGCCTGGCGATCACGCTCCTCGCGCGCGGCGCGGCGTTGCTCCTTGGGTGTCTGCTCGGCCGCGGTGCTGGTGGCGAGCGCGCGGATCCCGAGCACCGCGACGAGCAACCCGACCGCGACGGCAACCCCGATCGCGAGCCCCTTCCAGCTCGACGAGGTCAGCGACCCGACCGCATCGATCTGGGCCTGATCGGCACGCGCGAGCGCCTGCCAGTCGACGTCGGGCATCGCCTGCCTCAGCTCGTGGCACGCGGCGATCGCTCGATCGTAGCCATCGACGTCGAACGACGCGGTCTTGGTCTGGGTGATGCCGATGCTGCCGAACGCGAGGCCGGCCAGGTTGACGCCATGCTCGACATCGACGTCGGTGACCGCCAGCTGTGATGCGCCCTGGGTCGCGCGGATCGCGTCGAAGGCCGCGAGGTCCGTGCCGCGGCCGATGAGGACGGTCCGGGCATCGTCGAGGTGGCGCCAGATCTCGGGATACAGCTGCTGGGCCTCGCCGATCTGCAGCTCGAGGGTCGCGACCTCGGTGTTTGCCCCGGCCTCCCGCAAGATCGCGCCGAAACGCTCGGTCAACGTGGTCGCGATCTGGATCGAGCGGACCGCGGGGTCGGGCGTCGTCATCCGTCAGCTTCGTACGGCGAATGGCACGCTCGATCCAGCAGAAAGCATGACGACGGGGGGATGCGTGTTACATCGTCCATGGTGCTGCGTTTCCTGCTGATCGTGGGCGTCGTCCTCGCGCTCCCGCTGTCCGCGCGTGCAGCCGGCTGGCCGGCGCCGGCCGCGGGCGAGTCCGCCTCGGGTGACATCGAGGTGGTGTTGACCTTCGACGACGGCCCGAACCCGACGACCACGCCGCAGGTGCTCGACATCCTCGCCAAGCACGACCTCCAGGCGGTGTTCTTCCTGGTCGGCGAGATGGTCGGCAGCGAGAACAAGAAGGTCCCGACGATCGTCGAGCGGATCCTCCGCGACGGGCACGTGATCGCGAACCACACGATGACGCACCAGGACCTCTGCCGGGTGAAGCCCGAGAAGGCGGTCAAGGATCTCGACGACGGCAAGGCGACGATCGAGCGGGTCGCCGGCATCCCGGTCCACTGGTTCCGCGCGCCCTACGGCGTCCGCTGCGACCGCCTCGACGCGATGCTCGCCGAGCGCGGGATCACGCACTTCCACTGGGACCTCGACCCGCAGGAGTGGCGGCACAACAACGTCGACAAGACGGTGAAGTACGTGACCGGCGAGCTCGCCCGCGCGCATGGCCGCTCGGTCCTGCTGCTGCACGACATCAAGGCGGTCACCGTCCAGGCGCTCCCCCAGATCCTGCAGTGGATCGCCGACGAGAATGCGCGGCGGTCGAAGTCACGCAAGCGCAAGATCCGGATCCTGCGGCCGTCGCTGCTCGCGATCGAGCAGCTGCCGCCGGGTCTCGTCGACTGGGTCACCGACGCGACGGCTGACCTGCGCCAGCTGCCGACGCGCATCGCCAGCGTGTTGCCGCAGCGCGCCGCGGCGCCGCGACCGTAGCGAGCCAGACTCGCGAGGGGCGTGGTAGGGTGGCTCCGGCCCGCGATGTTTCGGATTCGTCAATCGTATCGAGAGGATGTCGATCAAGTGCTGGCGGTTGCCGAGCACCTCGACACCGTGAACCTGCCCGCCGAGCGCGCGCACATCGTGGCGATCCTCGATCGCTCCGAGAAGTCATTCGCCAGCGAGAGCAAGCCTGCCGATCGCGAGTTCCTGTTCGTGCTCGAGGATCTCGCCGCGAAGCGGATCATCGGCACGTCGATGATCTACGCGCAGCACGGCACTCGCCGCGCCCCGCACATCTTCTTCCGCGTCGAGAACGACGAGCGCTACTCGGTCACGCTCGACAAGCACTTCATCCATCAGACCTTGCGCATTGGCTACAACTACGATGGGCCGACCGAGATCGGCGGCCTGATCCTGCTGCCCCAGTACCGCCGCAACAGCGACGCGCTCGGCAAGGCGCTGTCCTACGTCCGCTTCCTGTTCATGCGGATGCACCGCGCGCTGTTCCGCGACAAGGTGCTCTCCGAGCTGCTGCCGCCGCTCGAGGTCGACGGCGCGTCGAAGCTGTGGGAGGCGCTCGGCCGCAAGTTCACGGGGCTGACCTACCAGGAGGCGGATCTGATGTCGAAGGACAACAAGGAGTTCATCCACGCGCTGTTCCCCGACGATCCCATCCATACCGAGCTGCTGCCCGATGACGTGCGCGCGCTGATCGGCCAGGTCGGTCCCGACACCAAGGCGGTCGAGACCATGCTGCGGCGGATTGGCTTCGACTACGCGGGGCAGATCGATCCGTTCGACGGCGGCCCGCACTTCTGCGCGAAGACCGACGACATCACGCTGATCAAGTCAGCGACCCAGATCGCGGTCCAGACTGTCCCCGATCCAGATGGCGATGCGGTCACGGTGATCGGAGCCGAGCGGCCGTGGGCAATGCTCGCGGTCGAGCTAGAGGGTCAGCGCCCACGGTTCCGCGCGGTGGGCGCTCGCGTCACCCCGCTCGACGACACGGCGATCGGCATCACCGACGACATCCGGCGCCGGCTCGGCGTCGAGGATGGCCAGCAGGTATGGCTGACCTACGGCTGATCGCAGCGCTCGCGGCGGCGGCGGTGGGCTGCGGCAAGGCCGGCGCGGAGCCACCTGGCGCCGTCTCCGGGCTTTCGCCGCCCGCGAGCTGGCAGGTGCTACCTGACGTCGCGGCCGCGGCGCGCACCGCACTCGGCACCGTTCGGATCGATGGCGTCGAGGCGTGGGGCGAGCCCGCACGCGGCTGCTACGCGGTGTGGATGTCCGTTCGCGGCTCGGGCGGCGCGCAGGCGATCGGCAACCAGATCCTCGCGAGCCTCGGCGGTGACGCGTCGGCCGTCCCCGCGGATGCGGCGGCGCCCGGCTCGGCAGCCATACCCGCGACCGCGAAGCTCGCGCTGCACGACATCGTCATGCCGACCGGCGAGACCGGCGTGCTCGCGGTGCGCTTCGAGCGCGCGCCGTATCGTGGCCGGTTGCGAGCGCGGATCGCCGATGGCCGGGTCACCAGCCTCGCGTGCTTCGCGAACCAGCGCGAGCCCCTCGCGTGCGACGTCGCGTGTACCGCCTTCCTCGGGAGCCTGCCGTGAAGCTCGCGTTCGTGAGCGTGTTCGGTGTCGCGGCGTTTGGGATCGGATCCGGGATCGCGCCCGGGATCGCCTCGGCGAAGCCGATCACGCCGCCGCCGGGCTGGACCGCCGCGCCCGAGCTCGCGAAGCCGCCTGCAGCGACGCGGTTTGGCGGCAGCACGACGAAGGTCACGGTCGCGGCGTATCGCGCGCCGGTCGCCGGTGCGGTGCTCTACGTCGAGCGTGCGGAGGCTGCGGTGCCCGCGGACCGCCGCGATGCGGTCGCGACCGCCGAGCTCGACGAGCTCCGGCAGGCGATGCGCCGTCAGGGTCCGGCGACGACCTCGGACCTCGACGTCCAGCGCTTCAGCCCCGCGTCGAAGTGGCTCGAGGCCGCGGTGACGTGGCGGGATCCGTCGGTCGGCCTCGTCGATCAGAGCGTGATCGTGGTCGCCGCGGACGCCACCCAGCTCGTCGCCGTCACCGCGAAGTGCGTGCTCGCGATCGATGTAGCGCCAGCGCACCAGCAGGCCTGCGACGCCGCGCTCGCGACGATCGACCCCGAGATCCCGCTCGTCGCGCGGGTCCCGCTCGCGATCGTGAACACGCCAGTGGCCCCCGCCGAGCCCGTCGCCGACTTCGTGACCGACGCGCCGGCCGGCTCTGGCGCGTCCGCACCACGCATGGGTGGCCGCCTCGACCTCGGTCCCCCGGCACGCCTCGACGACGCGAGCCGCGTGATGTTCCCTGCGACACCGGTCGCCACTCCGAACCGCGAGGTCGACCGCCGCCCGGTCTACGTCGGTGGCGGGCTGGTGATCCTCGCCGTGCTGTTCTACCTGAACCGTCGGCGCCGCGAGAAGTTCGAACGCGAGCCCGGCCCGAGATCGAGCGAGCCGGCGGACGCTGGCGAGCGGGGCGAGCGGGGCCAGGCCGGATCGACCGATCCAGATGCCGACGATCTGCACGCCGCCGCCGCCGCGAGCGATGATGGAGCACACGATGAGCGATGAGCCCGCCCCCGGTTCCCGCGAGCCGATCCTGATCGTCGACGACGAGAAGAACATCCGCCGGACGCTGCGGATGGTGCTCGAAGGCGAGGGCCACGTCGTGCACGAAGCCGGCTCGATCGCCGAGGCCGAGGTCGTGCTCGGGCGAGACCTCGTCGATCTGATCCTGCTCGACGTCAAGCTCGGGGACGACAACGGGCTCGAGCTGCTCCGCACGATCAAGTCGCGTGGCGAGGACGGCATGTCATCGCGGACGAGCGACATCCCGGTCGTCATGATCTCGGGTCACGCGACGATCGAGGACGCGGTCGCCGCGACCCGGCTCGGTGCGTTCGACTTCATGGAGAAGCCTCTCGACCGCAACCGCGTCGTCGTGACCGTACGCAACGCCCTCGAGCGGAGGCGGATGTGGCGCGAGGTCCACGATCTGCGACGTGCCGTCGACGCGCGCTTCGAGCTGCTCGGCAGCACGCCCGTGATGCACGATCTGCGGCGGCAGATCGCGAAGGTCGCACCGACGCGCAGCCGCGTGCTGATCACCGGCGAGAGCGGCACCGGCAAGGAGCTGATCGCGCGCGCGATCCATCGCAACAGCACGGTGTCGGCGGGCGCGTTCGTCAAGGTCAACTGCGCCGCGATCCCGCCGGAGCTGATCGAGAGCGAGCTATTTGGCCACGAGCGCGGCGCGTTCACCGGTGCGATCGCGAAGAAGCGCGGCCTGTTCGAGGTCGCCGACGGCGGCACGATCTTCCTCGACGAGATCGGCGACATGGCGCTGTCCGCACAGGCCAAGGTGCTCCGCGTGCTGCAGACCGGCGAGTTCACGCGCGTCGGCGGCGAGAAGAGCCTGCGCACGGACTGCCGGGTGGTGGCGGCGACCAATCGCGACCTCGAGGCGATGGTCAAGGAAGGCTCGTTCC
>JBKJUF010000007.1:0-3483 GCA_046590445.1 Kofleriaceae bacterium | reverse complement strand
CTGCCGAGTGGCAACCCGATCGTGATCGTCCGGACGTTCATGGCAACCCACTCTAACGCAGAGCCGCGGTCATCACTTCGCGACCATGGCGATCACAGCGCCGGGTCCGCGCCCCATCGCGCGACGATCGCCGCCAGCCCGCGCTCGAGGCCCCAGCCGACGCACGCGGGCTCGACCGGCGCACCCGCCTGATCACGGATCGCCATCGGCCCGAACTGGTCGCCATGCAGGTTGAACGAGGCCGGGCAGCTGGGGCAACAGCAGGCTGCGGCATGGTCCGCGAGCTCGGAATCGATCTGGGGCCGTCGTTCGACCCGCCGCTCCGCGCGCAGGGCTACTGCCACCAGCGCTCGCGCGCCAGAACGCCGTCTGCGTGTGCGCGCTCGTGGGGCTCGTCGATCTCGAGCCAGCCATGGCCACTGATGTCGGCGATCTGCGGGGGCGTGCCGGCGCGGGCGAGCGCGACGAGGATCGACTCGACGTGGATCGCGTCGCCGAGCTCGGCGGAGACCCGGGTCGCCGCGGCGAAGTAGTCGTCGCGCCGGCCGGCCGGCACGTACGTCATGCCGACGTAGCCGCAGTCCCAGGTTGGTAGGGTCTTCGCCATCTCGGCGACCCGGCGATCCGCGTCGAGGCCGACCTTCATGTCATCGGCTCCGAGCGGCCGATCGAAGTCGCAGAACGCCGTGACCTCGGTGGCGGCCGCGCACGCACGCGCGACGATGTCGGCGATCGACGGCTTGTAGACGTGGTCGGTGTTCATCAGCAAGAACCCACCCGGCTGCAGCGCGCGCTGACCGGCGCGCATCGAGATCAAGTTGCCCTTGCGAAACTCGGTGTTCTCCTCGATGACGGCATCGGGTGCGACCTCGCGGACGCGCGCCGCGACGTCGGCGTGGCAGAACCCGCTGACCACGATCCGGTGCTGCGCGCCGCAGGCCCGCGCGAACGCGACGGCGTAGTCGATCAACGGCCGGCCGCCTGCCTCGATCAGTGCCTTCGGCGTCGCGGTGGTGAGATCCTTGAGCCGGCTGCCGAGGCCCGCGGCCATGATGATCGCCTGCATCACGCTGCGATCCGGCCGCGCAGGAGTGCGGGGAGCTCGATGACATTGCCGACCGCGATCGCCTGCGGGTCACGAGCGCGGAAATCCGCGAGCGTGAACGTGCCGAGCCGGCCGACGAACGCGACCTCGCAGGCGTCGGCGAGCTCGCCGTCCTTGAGCGAGTCCCCGCAGAACACGAGCTCGTGACGCGCCACCCCGAGCACGCGGCACGTGTGGTCGACGTGCGGCCGACCCTTGGCGAGGCCCGCGCTGGCATCAAAGCCGAGCGCGAGATCGAACCGGATCGGCTCGCGCCGCGCGAAGTCGTCGACGAATTCCTGCCCGGTGTTCGACGACACGACCAGCTTGAGGCCGAGCGCGCGCAGACCCTCGAGCCCGGTGATCGTCTCGCGGTCCATCATCGTCGCGTCGCACACCGCCCGCTTGCGCTCCTCGAACTCGGCGGAGGCCGCGGCGTTGCGCGCGTCGCGCGGGACAATCACCTCGAGCTGCTGGTGAAACGGGATGCCGGAGGTCTGCATGTAGCGGGCGCGGGCGTCGGCGCGGTCGAGCCCGTGCCGGCTCGCCATGACGTCTGCCGCGAGGTCCGCGAAGGCGCCCATCGTGTCGACGAGGGTGCCATCGAGATCGAACATCACCGCGCGTAAACCGCGAGTCTCCGACGAGGAATTCATCGACATTCCGATCCGGGTACCACGCGAACCTCGACGAGTAAAGCTGCCCGCCCGAAGCTGCCCGCGCTTGCCACGAACGTCAGGCGGGACGTTCGGCGATCACGCGCAGCTCGGCGCCGGCGCCGGCGTACCGGATCAGCGATCCCAGCGCGCAGAACGGCGACATCACGTCGACGAGCAGGCTCGAATCGCGCGCCCACTTCGTACCGAACACGTTGTTCAGGAAGTGCCGTGCGGCGCGCTGCCAGCTCGTCGGCCCGGTGCGCGTGGTGACCTTGACGACGCGGAAGCCGGCTTGCTCGAGGTAGCGGCCGAGCGTCTTGCGCGTGAACTGGAACAGGTGGCGAGGCGCATCGCAGCTCCACCAGAACCGGCCGTAGAGCCTGGCCTGGAGCCCGGCCCAGTTCGGCACGCACAGCGAGAGCTGGCCGCCCGGACGGAGCATGCGGAAGCAGTTCGCGAGCGCGGTCGCCGGCGAGTGGGTGTGCTCGAGGACGTGCCACATCGTGACGATGTCCATCGACCGATCCGGGAACGGCGCGTCCTCGGCCGTGCCGACGACCGCTTGATGGCCGTGCGCGACCGCGTTCGCGACCGCCTGCGGCGAGGGCTCGATGCCATACGTCGTCCAGCCGAGCCCCTTGAGGACATCGAGGTAGCGACCGCCGCTGCCGCACCCGATGTCCAGCACGTGACCGTTGCCGTGCCAGCGCGGGATCCGGTACCACGACAGATCCTGACGGACCTGCAGGATCGGACGCTCCCACCACTTGATCGGCGACGCGTCCTTCGCCGCGACCCGGCGGTGCCAGCGCTTGGGCTGGGTCGGCGGTGCGGTGTGCGCGGCGTAGTCCGTCGGATAGAACGAACCGATCACCTCGCGGGTCGGCCGCGGATTGATGAAGTAGAGGTCGCACGCCTTGCAGCGCACGAGGGTCCACCGCTCGGGACCGAACAGCAGCTCGTCGCGCCACACCCGACGGGGCTCGAAGTCGCCGCCGCTGCACAGGTCACACGTGGAGAGCGTCTCGACGGGGACGACTCGCTCTTCGAGCTGACCTTCGACGGCGGTCGCGTGCATGGCCTGGAACCTTGCCCCATGGCCTTGCGCGGTGCAAGTCGAGGTCTCTCTCCCGCCGATCGCTGCCAGCCTTTCACGTACCGACGAGCCTGCCGAGATTCTCGTACCGACCGCGCTCGGGGCTCTTCGCTACCAGCTAGCTTCGCTACCAGGGATAGATCCCGTCGGGATGGCTGCCGTGACCTCCAGCGCCGCCGGCTTGCCACGGCGCATCGAGCGCGATGAAGTTCGCGTGGCCGTAGGTGCCGCCGAACGGGCGGCGCGTGGCGGCATCGGCCTCGGCGGCGCTGTCGATGTCCCAGACCCGCGTCAGATACTTGCGATCGTGCGCGGTGCGCAGGTGAAAGCAGGCCGAGCCGTCACACTCGCCGTCGTCGTTCGAGTCGACCCACTCGAAGTTGTAGATCGCGACCCACGCCGCCGCGGCCGCGTCGAAGCAGCTCGGACTCTCGGTCACGTGTGCGGCCTCGCGCGCGAACGGGGCGACGAACGCCCTCGCTTCCGCGCGGCGCGAGGTGACGTAGGTCTCGAGCCGATCGTTGCCGGCGCAATCTGCTTCCGCGGTCAGCACGAACATCAGCCGGTTTGCCTGCGAGTCGTGGGTCGGCCACCCCGAGGCCGCAAGCGCGGCGCGCACGCTCGTCGTCGACAGGTTCGCGGGG
>JBKJUF010000401.1:0-4279 GCA_046590445.1 Kofleriaceae bacterium | reverse complement strand
TGCCGGGATCACCGACGTCACGCGGGTGAGTCGCGGCGGTTCAGCCGGAGCTAACCAGGATCGCGTTGAAGTGGATCCAAGGTACGTGAACGTCGACTCCTTGAATGCGGCGACGTGGGCGTGGAGGTTGGCGGCGACGGCGAACGACGCCAACGTACGCCAACGTCTACGATCACGATTCTCTCCACAACTTGGTCCTCGGTTCAGGAGTCTCTGGTTCGCGCGATCTGAGGCCCGGACTACCCGATGAGGGACGAGGGCCCGTCGTACTTGACATGCAGCGCACATGTTCACATGCTTAGAGCATGTCCAAGATGTTGCAGGTCCGGAACGTGCCGGACGAGCTCCACCGCAAGCTCAAGGCGCGCGCGGCGAAGGAAGGCTTGTCGCTGTCGGACTACGTCATCGGCGAGCTGCGCCGGCTGCCGGATCGATTGAGCACGCAGGAGCTGCTGCAGCGGGTTGGTACGATCGTGCGCGAAGACCTGACGCCCTCACCTGCCGACATGATCCGCGCGGAGCGAGATCGCCGTTCGCACCGCGAGCGATCGTGATCGTCGTCGACGCCTCCGCGCTGGTCGAGTTGTTGCTCGGAGCACCGCGCGCTCGAAGGCTGGCCGCGCGGCTCGCGACCGCGAGGGTGTCGTTGCACGCTCCTCACCTGATCGATGTCGAGGTCGCCTCGGTGTTCCGGACGCTCGAAGCGAAGGGCACGATCTCGTCGACGATCGCGGCAAGCGGGGTTGCCGACCTCGTTGCGCTCGACCTGACCCGGTACGCGCATGATGTGTTGATGCCGCGGATCTGGCAGCTGCGTGGACATGTGACGAGCTACGACGCTGCCTATGTCGCGCTCGCCGAGGTGCTGCACGCGCCGCTCGTGACCTTCGACACAAAGCTCGCGGCCGCGCCGGGTCATCGCGCGAAGATCGAGCTCTATCCCTGATCCGGCGGCGTCCCGAGCGAGCGAGGCCAACTAGCGGCCGGGCTGATCAACCGCCCGCAAGTGGCGCGAGCAGGTAGACCTCGTCGCCCTCGGCGAGCACGCGCTCGGCGTTCTCGGTGAAGGGACAGCGTTCGCCGTTCACCATCATCGTGTCCTTGAGGTGCGGCGAGTGGTCGAGCGCCTCGCGCAGCGGGATCTTCGCGACGTCGGCGGACTCGACGAGCTTGCCGAGCGTGGTGCCGGCCGGCACCTTCATGTACGTGTCGACGTCCTTCCAGTCGTCACCGATCCGGCCGCGGATCACGACGTGGATACGGATCTGGTCACCACGGAGGCGGTCGAAGATCCCCATGGCTACGCCGTGTACCCGTCGAGGATCTCGGCCATCCCGAGCTCGGTCGCGCGGGCCTTCGAGAGGTTGCCAGTCGTCTTGTCCCATTGCATCGACTGATAGTAATCGTCCCGGAGCATCGGTAGGGGCACGCGGATGCCCTTGAGTGGGCCGGCGTCGAGCAGGCCGTCGCCCTCGCCGAGCATCCGCGGGTGCGGCGCGAACTTGTCGGGGGTGATGCCCTCGCGGCGGTTGAAGGCCGCGCGCAGGTTCTGGATGCGCTCGCCACACGCGAGCACGTCGGTGTCGGTCATCGTCCAGCCCGTCGCGGCGTTGAGCAGCGCGGTCCATGGCAGCGATCCCGTGAGCATCGTGAACATGCAGAGCCCGAGACCATTCATCGCCTGGTGCGCGTTCGAGTGCAGCGCCTGGGCCTTGCCCTTGCCCTCGGTCCCCTTCCACTTCACGTTCCACTCCTTCTTGTCCGCGGCCTTCGGCAGCGAGAAGCCGACGCCGAACGTCTCGTTCCACGAGGCCGAGCCGGCGGTGTGACGGCCGGGCGTCGGGTCCGCGATGTACGTGACGCCCATCAGCGAGGTGAACCGGCTGTCGTGATACGCGGGCTCGCCGCCGTGGACGTGGATCGCGAAGACCTCGCTGCCCTTGCCGACGTGCTCGGAGGCGCGCTTGACGCCCTGGCCGAGCCACGCGCCGCAGCCTTCGCCGCTGCCCATCTTGATCGTGAGCGCGAGCGCGGCCTCGCCGTCGCCCCACTTCATGTCGATGCCGTCGAGGTCCGCCGCGGTCAGGATGTTCTTATCGACGCACTCGCAGACCCACGCGATCGTCATCGACGAGCTCACGGCGTCGATGCCGTAGCGATTGCATGCATCGTGGCAGGCAGTGATCAGCTCGATATCGTCGTTGAGGAGGTTCGCGCCGAACCCGACGATCGTCTCGTAATCGGGCCGCCGGACGTCGGTGAGCCCGCGCGACTTCACCTTGACGATCCCCTTGCAGGGCATCGGACAGTCGCCGCACGACAGCTTCTTGGTGATGTACTTGTCGACGACGGCGCCGTCGATCTTCATGCCGCGCTTGGCGAGCGGGAAGTCCCGCGACCCGACCCCGAGCCAGTTCTTGATCGGCGCGTCACCGTTCTCGATCGAGAGCGCGACCGCGGCGGTCGTCCCGCGCTGCGACCACGCGCGCCGCATCGAGGCGGTCGGCGATTGCAGCTTCGCGCCCATCCGCGTCATCAACCGGTACATCCAGGCGAGCCAGCCCTTGGGCTTGATGAAGTACGCGAAGATGCGGCCGACGAGCCCGAGGTCGCGCTTGTACTCGTCGGTGATACCCTTGCAGAGCGCCTTGAACTCGGCGGGCTGCGCGACCGGGATCTCGCCGGAGCCCGAGACCACGATCGCCTTGAGGTTCTTGCTGCCGTAGATCGCGCCGAAGCCCTGGCGGCCGAACGCGTGGTAGCGGTCGTTCATCACGGATGCGATCCGGAGCTGCTGCTCGCCGGCCGGGCCGATCGCGGATACCCCGACGTCACGCTTGCCGCCGAACCGCTGCTTGAGCGCATCGAACGTCTGCGGGATCTCTTGCCCCCACAGCTCGCCGGCGGGCTCGAAGCTGATCTCGCCGTCGCGGATCACCAGCACCGTCGGCTCGGCTGCGCGGCCGCGCACGACCACCGCGTCGTAGCCGGCCTGGCGGAGATGGCTGCACACGCTGCCGCCGGAGTTCGAGTCGGCCCACGTGCCGGTCAGTGGCGACTTGCCGACGATCTGGATGCGGCCGGAGAACGGCGTGCGCAGACCGGTGAGCAGGCCGCTGCAGATCGAGAAGCAGGCCTCCGGTGCCAGCGCATCGGTACCGGCCGGGAAGTGCTTCCACATGAGCCACGCACCAAGCCCGTACCCGCCGAGGTACGCCCGGTACACCGCCTCGTCGACGTGCTCGACCCGATGGGTTCGTTCGGTCAGATCGACAAACAGGACCTTGCCGTGGTGGCCATACCGCGGACGCACGAGAGCCACACCTTCGCCTGCTGGCATGCCGGGCAGTGTAGCCCAAGGGGATCGAGGCGAGGCCCCACCCCCATGGGGAGAGACCCCGGCAACGGGCCGCGATCTCGTCTGCAAGTACCTACGATCGTTCGCGACCTCCGTGGATCGGCTGTTGCAAATGTGACAGCCATGCGCCATCTCCTCGCCGCCGTCTCGGGTCTGCTGATCGCTACCGGCTGTATCGGCGCCGTTGGTGGCACCGACACCGGGGGGGACGACACCGGCACCGAGGCCGACGCGGGCACCACCGTCAACACGATGGGTGCGACCATCTACAAGCGGGACGTCCACGCTGCGCTGGCCAAGTGCAGCGGTGGTGGCTGCCACAACCTCGATGCGGTCAGCGGCGCGCTCGGCAAGTTCTACGCGATGGACCCGGACGCCGGCTACGCGGCGATCGAGCGCGCGCCGACGATCGTGGGTGCCTTCAGCTCGATCGCGCCGATTCTCACGAAGATCGCGGCCGGTCACCAGGGCGTGACGTACACGCCGGACGAGAGCACGAAGATCACGAACTGGCTGTCCGTCGAGGCGACCGAGCGCAAGGGCACGAACCCGACGCCGACCGTCGATCCGAAGGCGATGCTCGCGACCTGGACCGGCTGCATGACGCTCGACAACTTCAAGGCCGCGAACATGCCTGGCGCGTGGAGCACGCTCGCCGCGAACAACAACCAGAAGTGCCTCAACTGCCACCAGGGTGGCGGCGACGGCTTCATGGTGAACGGCAACGCCGACGTGTTCTTCAAGGTGGTCAGCGAGCAGTCCGGCTACCTCCTCAAGTACTTCACCGTCGACACCGCGTCGGAGCCCGCCAAGGTCATCATCAACACGGGTGCGATGACCAACGCCGGCACGGTGATCGCGGGTCACCCGCGGTTCAACCCGACCACCAACATCGGCATGACCGCGCTGCAGAAGTTCTAC
>JBKJUF010000362.1:0-7883 GCA_046590445.1 Kofleriaceae bacterium | reverse complement strand
GCCGAGATGTCGGGCATCCAGGAGTGACTGAGCTTCTACTGGAAGTCGCCGATGACCCCCGAAGGCCTCTACCCCGAGCACGACCTGTTCATCCAGCTCATGAAGCTGAAGAACACGCTGCGCTACACCAAGGGTGACGAGCTGATCACCCACCTCGGCGCCGAGTACTACGACTGAGCTGGATGCGTGCTGCTCGGGATCGATCAAGGCACGACCGGCACCCGGGCGTGTCTGGTCTCGAGTGACGGGCGTATCGTCTCGCAAGCCTACGCAGCCCACGCGCAGCACGAGCCGCACGCGGGTTGGGTCGAGCACGATCCGGACGAGCTCTGGGCGTGCACGACCCGCGTGATCGCCGAGGTGCTGGCGCGCGGCGCCCGCCCGGTGGGCATCGCGCTCGCGAACCAGGGCGAGACCGTGATGATCTGGGATGCCCGGACCCGGCGCCCGCTGCATCGCGCCCTGGTCTGGCAGGACACCCGGACGGCGCCGCTCGTCGCGGAGCTGGCCAGCGATCCCGCGATCGCCGCGCGCGTGCGCGAGCTGACCGGGCTTCGGCTCGATCCATACTTCTCGGCACCGAAGCTGCGCTGGCTGCTCGACGAGGTTCCCGAGGCCCGTGCGCTCGCTGCCGCCGGCCACCTGCGCGCGGGCACGCTCGATACCTGGCTCGTCGATCGATTGACCGATGGCGCGGTGTTCGCGACCGACGCGTCGACCGCGGCGCGCACGCTACTGTGCGACATCGCGAGCGCGACGTGGAGCGCGGAGCTCTGCGCGCTGTTCGCGATCCCGCCGGCGATCCTCGCCGAGATCCGCGACACTGACGCGGGCTTCGGCACGTGCGCGGGGCACGGCCTCGACGGCGTGCCGATCGTCGCGAGCGTCGTCGATCAGCCGGCCGCGCTGATCGGGCAGGGGTGCGTCGAGCCCGGCGAGGCCAAGGCGACGTTTGGCACCGGCTGCTTCGTCTACGTCAATGCGGGCCAGGCCCGCCCGCACAGCACCGGCACGCTCGCGACGATCGCGTGGCGCCGCGATGGCGTGTCGACGTACGCGCTCGATGGTGGCGTCCTTGCGGTGGGCTCGGCGCTGAGCTGGCTGAGCGAGCTCGGGCTCGGGGACGTGGGCCTGCCCGCCGGAACGCGCCGCGCTCGCCGTGACCCGGGCGTGACCTGCGTACCGGCGCTTGTCGGCCTCGGTGCGCCGCACTGGGACCGCGCCGCGCGCGGTGCGTGGCTCGGGATCTCGAACGCGACGACGCGCGCGGATCTCGCGGACGCCTTCATCGAGGGCCTCGCGTGTCGCGTCGTCGAGGTGATCGACGCGATCGAGGCGGACGCCGGCCTCGCAATCTCGGAGCTTCACGTCGACGGCGGACTGACCCGCGCGCCGGGGCTGATGCAGCTGCAGGCCGACCTGCTCGGCCGTCCGGTCGTCGTCGCCGAGGCGGACGAGGCCACGGTGATCGGCGCGTGTACAATCGCCGCGCTGCGGCTCGGGCTCACGACACTCGCAGACGTCCACGCGCGCCGCACCCGATCGCGACGTCGCTACGAGCCGGTGATGTCAGCCGACGAACGCGCCGCGACGTTGCTCAAGTTCCGGCGGGCGATCGCGCTGGTTCGGCAGTGGGGCTGAGCACGTCGCCACCTGCATCGGCGGTTGTCGCGATCGAGGGGTCGGTGGTCGAGTTGTCGTTCGCCTGCCGCATCATCACGAGCTTCTGATGGATCCGGCGCGCTGCGAGCCGGTTGACGACCGTCAGGACCGCCATCGCGCAGAGCCCGAGGATCGCGACCGAAACGCTGCGTGCGCGCTGCAGCATCGCGACGAGCAGCCCCTGTGGACCGGTGGCGCCGAGGATCCCGAACAGCGCGTAGTTGCCGCCGTCCTGGAGCCCGAGGCCCATCGGGACGATCTGCGAGATCCAGCCGATCAGCATGCCGACCGAGAGTGCGCCGATGACGACCGAGGGGCTGAGGTCGACGCCGACCGCGGAGATCAGCGTCATGCTCGACGTCCACGACACCAGCTTCGAGCCGAACACCCAGAGGATCCCTTTCCAGGTTCCCTGGCTGCGATGGGTCTGCAGCTCGCGGATGTGGCGATCGACGTCGACGAGCTTGGCGCGCCACTGCTTCGCGCGCGCGGGCTTGACGATCCGCAGGCGCTGCATGACGCCGACGACCGTCGAGACCGCCCCACGGCGAACCACCACGGTCAGGGCGATCATCGCGGGGAGGACGATCGCGAGCCCGATGCCGACGGACACCTTGACCGGCTGCGGCACGTCGAGGAGCAGCATCGTGATCGGGATGCCGATCAGCATCACCGTCACCGAGATGTACGCCATCGTCAGGCTCAGCAGCACGAGCGAGCTCAGCGCGCGCGAGCGCGGCGCATGCGTCGACAGCAACATCAGCTTCGTCGGCTCGCCGAGCGCGCCACCCGGCATCAACACGTTGAGCGAGCGGCCGCTCGCCTGCGCCCCGAGCACGCGCCAGTACGAGATCATCCGCGCCTCGGGCCGCATGAACGCGTGGAGCGCCGCTGCATCCATGCAGAGCGAGACCAGCTCGAGTCCGAGCACGAGCGCGAACCAACCGCCGGCGCCGGCGAGCATCGAGACCAGCTCGTCCCAGCCGAGGTGCTGCAACAGGAAGTAGAGCGCGACGCCCCCGGCCACCATCATCGCCAGGTTGAAGATGGTCCCCCACTTGCCCGTTCGACCGTTCCCGTCATCAGCCGCAGCGGCTGGCCGGGCGGCCGCGCCCGGTGTGGGCTGGGCGTCGCCGGGCTCGGGAGGCGTGGACATCGCGGTCATCGGTCGGGCAGGTCAGGTCTCGCCCTGATCGTACTAGCTCCTGACAAAGCAAGCGATGTGCCGCGGGTGCTCGGCCCGGTCTCGGCAGGGTGCGCGGTACCGCACACGGTTTTCGAGCAACGCGCGTGGCGTTCCGCCGACGAGGCGATATGGTCGGCGCCCCATGCGCATCGCGATCGTTGGTACCGGCTACGTCGGGCTTGTCACCGGGGCGGGGTTCGCCGAGTTCGGTCATCACGTGACCTGCGTGGATGTCGACGCCAAGCGCGTGGACATGCTCCGGCGCAGCGAGATGCCATTCCATGAGCCGGGCCTTGCCGAGCTGGTCCGTCGCAATGCGGCACACGGTCGCCTCCAGTTCACCACCCAGCTGCGCGAGGCGGTGACCGGATCGCTCGCGGTGTTCATCGCGGTCGGCACGCCGTCGCGGGACGACGGCTCGGCCGATCTGTCGTACGTGCTCGATGCGGCGCGCGGGATCGCACGCGTGATGGACGGCTACACCGTGATCGTCACCAAGAGCACGGTGCCGGTCGGGACCGCGGACAAGATCCGCGCGGCGATCGAGGCCGAGACCAAGCAGTCGTTCGCCGTGGCCTCGAACCCCGAGTTCCTCAAGGAAGGCGACGCGGTCAACGACTTCCTCAAACCGGCACGCGTGATCGTCGGCGCCGATGATCCGCGCGCGATCGATCTGCTGCGCGATCTCTATCGCGGCATCATGCGGACGACCGACCGGATCCAGGTGATGTCGATCCGCTCGGCCGAGCTGACGAAGTACGCGGCGAACGCGATGCTCGCCACCCGGATCTCGTTCATGAACGAGCTCGCCGCGTTCGCGGAAGCGGTCGGCGCGGACATCGAGTCGATCCGCAAGGGCATCGGCTCGGACCCGCGGATCGGCTCGAAGTTCTTGTTCGCGGGCGCCGGCTTCGGCGGCTCGTGCTTCGGCAAGGATCTGCGCGCGCTCGGCCACATGGCCCGCGAGCTCGACGTGCAGCTGCAGGTCGTCACCGCCGCAGATCGCGCGAACGAGCGCCAGAAGAAGACGCTCGGCGAGCGCGTGCTGCGCCACTTCGGCAAGCTCGAGGGTCTCCGGATCGGAATCTGGGGCCTCGCCTTCAAGCCCGAGACCGATGACATCCGCGAGGCTCCGGCCTTGACGTTGATCGAGCAGCTGCGCGCGGCCGGCGCGACGGTCGTCGGCTACGACCCGGTCGCCGGGCCCAACATCCGGGCCGCGCTCGGCACCGCGATCGAGGTCGTCGACGAGCCCTACGCGGCCGCCGCCGGCGTCGACGCGCTCGTGCTGGTCACCGAGTGGCACGAGCTCCGTCAGCCCGATCTCGCGCGGCTGGCCGAGCTGATGCGGACCCGCGTGCTGTTCGATGGTCGCAACGTGTGGCCGCGCGAGGAGGCGCGCGCGGCCGGCTTCACGTACTACGGCATCGGCCGCAGTTAGCGCGAGCCGAGCTGCTCATCGCGCCAGCACGAGCCTGGTCAGCTCGGTCGTGGTCGTCAGGTTCTCGTTCGTGACCACGGACTTGATCGGCACTGGAATGCGCTTCGCCGTCCACGTCACCGTCGACCGCGTCACGTCGCCCTGGCGAACTTCCACGCTCGTCCTCGTGCAATCGAACGTGCCCGCAGGAACGCTGCACTTCTCCTCTGACCTGGTCACCGTCGAACCATCGTGCGGTGGCGGCGCATCCGTCCTCAACGAGACCTTCACCTCCTGAGCGGTCGGCGCGGCGCCAGCGGATCCCATCTCGATCTTCACCGACGCCTCGGTGACGTTGATCGCGACGAGCGTCTGCTTGATCGTGGTGTCGGTCTCGTGGGCAAACGGACGTTCGAGGCGGGTCACGGTCCGGCTCTCGAACACGCTGCCGACTTTGGCCGTGCCCCAGCCATCCGCAGCGTCGTCGTCCGGCGCTGTGGGCTTCGCCGCATTCGAACAGCCAGCGATCACGATCGCTCCCAGCAGGACAGTGGCCACGATGTGTCGCATCTTCGGGTTTCCTTCCGAGCTACACGAGCCCGAAATACGTCATGAGGTTCGTGCTGTTATTCACGGGGTCGACGGGCGGGGCCATACCAGACGTGAGAGGGACGTCGTACGCGGAGCTTCCTACCTGGAAACCGAGCGCACGGTAGACGAACGCGCCGAGGTCCTTGAGCTCGACCGGGTCGACGAGCTTTCCCGGGAGCCCGCCGGCCGAGGTGCTGGTCTGCGTCCACAGGCCATCTGGTCCGGTCGCGCCGATCGCCCCGGTCTTGAACTTTGGCTGATTGACCGAGACGAACGCCCACGAAAATCCTTCGCGCCAGTGATCACGGCCGTCGCCAAGAATCGTCGGATCCGTCGGGATCTTGGGGGTGCGGCCAAACTCGCCACCCATCAGGATCAGCACCTTCTTGCCGCTCGCCTTGAGGTTGGTCGCCAGCTGGGCGATCGCCGGATCGGCGTTGTTGCCCCATCGGTCGGTGATGACCGCCTTGTTGTTCTCGTGCGAGTCGTTGCCGTTCAAGCCGACCGCGACGTAGGGAACGCCTGCCTTCACGAGCTCCTGGGCGGTCGTCAGCTTTCGGCTGAAGCTCGTGTCCGCGGCCGGCAGCAGCGGCTTTCCGGTCAAGTCGAATGCGGCGGCGGCCAGGCCTGCCGTCGTGATCTTGTAGGCCTCTTGCGAGGACCGATCGATGCCCTGCGCGAGCTCGTCGGGGTACTTCGCGACAGCGCCGGCGTTGAGCGCGTCGAGCATCCGCATGCGCCGGTCGTAGCGTGCCGTCGTCACCGGCCTGGTGAGGACCGAGCTCATCCCGGACGACCGTGCGTTGAGCGCGGTGGGGATCGGATTGCCCTTGCTTTCGTTGCACGTGCCGTCGAACGCGACGGCAGGAATGTTGATCGTGGTCTGGCCGGCAAAGTAGTACGCCATGACCGAGGCGATCGACGGATAGATCATCGCCGGGCCCACGGTTCTCCAGAACGACTGCGTGGCCGGTACGGCGCCGGAGTGGTCGCCCTCGGTGTGCACGAGCGATCGAACGACGCCGAGCCCCGCGGTGCCGCCCTGGACGGCGGCGGCGATCTTCGCCAGCACGCTGGATAGATAGATCGGTTGGCCGTACTTGTCGTTCACGCCGAGGCTGCTCGCCGTGAACACGTTGTTCACCGAACCGGGCTTGGGATCGAACGTGTCGGTCTGCGATGGACCGCCCCCGAAGAAGACCTGGATCACGGCGTCGTAGTAGGGGTTCGTCCGGGTGATCGCCTGCGTGGCTTCACCGGTGGCTTCGTCGGAGCTCGTGAGCCCGCAACCCGAGAGAAACGAGAGCCCGATGCCGCCTCCGATCCCGGCGAGCCCGAACTTGAGCAGGTCGCGCCGGCTGAGAACTGGACGAGTCTTGTTCGAGGACATGGCGGGTCTCCTTGGGGGCTAGCGCGCAGCGAACTCGATCGAGGCCATGACCACCGCGGCGACGTCTTCGAGCTTCTCCTTCGTCGACGTGACCGCCGAGAGCTCTGACTTGAGGCTCGAGATCTCCGTCGCGGTGGGATTGCGGGTGAGCGCCCGCTGGAAGATCTCGGTGATCGCTGCGTCCAGCGTCAGCTGACCACCGTCGACCTTGGTGACGAGCCCCGCGATGATGGTCGACTGCGTGACCTTGCCCGGAACGCTCGCGGTGTTGTTGAGCAGGGTCAGCGGCTGGATCGTGTTGATCGCGAGCGAACGCTCGGTGATCGTCGACCGGTTCATCGCGTAGCCGAACTTCGACAGGAAGTCGTCCCTGGCAGACGTCGAGTCGGCGATGCCGGTCGCGGTCACGATCCCCCGCTGCAGCACCTCGGCGGCGTGGCGTCGGAGCGGGTGGCGGGCGAGGATCCCGTCGTGTTCGGTGGTGGTTCCCTGCGTGGTGAGCTGGTAGAGCCTCGAGCGCGTCAGGACCCTGAGATAGCCCTTCAGCGACGTCCCCTGGGCCGTGAACACCGAGGTCGACGCCGCGAGGACATCCGGCACCTTCACGTCGGTGATGGCCTGCGCCAGGATCCGGTTCGCATTGAGCAGCGGGTCCATGACCTCGGCGTAGATCCGGTGGCCCATGCCACGCGGAAACGCCTTGCTCGCGACCAGCAGCTGCGCGAACCGCGCGCGCCGCACCGCGAGCGAGTCGGTGGCGAGTGGCAGGTTCGTCGGATTCGAGGCGACCCCGTCGACGACGAACATCATCGGCGGGTCGACGGTCTGTCCCTTGGCCGCGTCGTAGTACCTGAACTCGCCGGCATCGACCTGGAAGAACTTGTAGAGGCCACGGTTCTGGCCCTCCGTCCACTTCGGATCGTCGGTGGGCCCGGTGATCTTGCTGTCGTGGCATTGCGCGCAGCGGGTGGGAATGCCCGTGAACGTCTCCAGCAGCCGGTCGGCGGCCATGTAGCGACGGCCGTCGTGCATGTTGATGGCGTCGAACGCCACACCGCCGGTGCCGAGGCCTTGCGCGAGCTCCGAGGCCACGGTCGACAGCGGCTTGTCGGTGGTGACCGCGTTGACGAGATAGGTTTCGAAGTTGGCGATGTCGGTCGCGGTCGCGTCGCTGTTGTCCTTGTCGACGCACAGCCACGCGGCCAGGAGGTCGAGCCCCCAGTGCGTGCCGAAGTCGGCGGAGGCGAGCAGGCTGTCGATGGCGTTGTCGCGCTTGGCGGGGTCGGTGCTCGCGGCGAACGCAGTCCACTCGGCCAGGGTCGGCAACCGGCCAGCGAGGTCGGCGGTGACGCGCCGGAGGAACTCGCCGTCACTCGAGAGCGCGACGGGCTCGACGTTGGCGGTCTTCAGCGCCTTGAGCGCGGCGACATCGAACGGATTCGTCGAGCCGGCAAGCGGCGCACCCGAGTAGGCACCGACGGTGGCCGTCGCGGTGAACGTCACGGGCGAGCCGGTGAGCCCGGCCGCGTTCGCGGTGACCGTGTTCGTGCCGCCCGCGGTGCCGAGCGTGAGGCGGGTCGACGCGGAGCCCTGCGCATTGGTCGCGACGGCGGTCGCCGACAGGCTGCCGCCGC
>JBKJUF010000353.1:0-17560 GCA_046590445.1 Kofleriaceae bacterium | reverse complement strand
CGTCCGGTTTCAGCGCCCGCGACCGCAAACTCTCGCCGGCATCCCCGACGCCGTGTGGCACTCTCGGGCGATGTCGAACGCCTCGGCGTGGGTCCTCGTCGTGCTGATCACCGCCGCCGCCTGCGGAACCAGCGATCGACCACCACCACCCGACAAGCGGCGCCGCATCGCCGAAGAGCGCGTGGAGCGGGCGCCGCAACAGGATCCGCTGTCCGATCCGGACGTCGATCCGCCACAGCCGCCTCCGGACCGGCGCGGGGGGATCCTCGGGACCCTCGGGTCGTCGGGGACGCTGCACAGCCCGCTGCCCGATCCCGACGCGCCGAAGCCGGAGTGCGTCGACGAGGGCGACGTGGTCTCGTTCGACCCGCAGAAGTTGCGGGCGTGCTTCGACAGCACCGGCGACGGCGACCCGGATCGCTGCGTCACCTGGCGGCGCGACGGCAAGGTCGTCTCGATCGACACGATCTTTCACGTCGAGGACAGCGACGCGGCCGCGACCGAGCCGCCCGTCGAGTACCGCAGCGACGAGGACAACAACGATGACGAGCGGATCACGCTCGACGGCAGCAGCATCGAGGTCTGCCCCGAGGACCGCACCTGCATGCGGCTGATGCCCAAGGTCGACCTCGGCGACGTCCAGCACGTGCTGACCGACGCGGACTACCGCCGCGGCATCGTCGTGATCCGCGACGAGGATGGCTCGAAGGGAACGTTCGAGCTGTGGGATCTCGCGGCCGGCAAGCTGCGCTCGCGGCTGGCGATGCGGCGGCTCGCGACCGACGAGTCCTACGACTTCTCGGCGCGCCTCGGCACCGGCGCGTTCATCGCGCTCGCCGACAACGACGAGGGCATGGCGCTCGGCACGGTCTTCGGGATCGACGGCAGCTTCCGCGGCGAGCTCGCCGGCGGCTCGCGCACCCTCGATCTCGATCGCACGTTTCAGTTCCGCGGCGTGTTCGGCATCATCGATGGCGGCCCGGTCGACGACGAGAAGCCGTACGTCGTCCACCTCCAGAGCCTCGCGAACGGCACGAGCCTCGGCAAGTTCACGATCAAGCGCGATGACGACGGCGACGACGATCTCGCCTTCCACGTGATCAAGACCGGCTTCGTCGCGCTCACCCAGTGGGGCGACCAGGTCCGCATCGACATGATCGACCTGCGGACGCGGACCAACCGCGTGCTGCTCGCACCGTCGTGCTGAGCGTCACCAGGCGTACTGCTTGAAGAACTGCCACTCGAGCCGCGTCGCGTCGGCGTAGCTCGGGCACGCGTAGATCCCGCTGCCCGACGAGCCACCGGCCCAGCAGTGACCCATGCTGGTGAACGTGCAGAGCTCGACCTGTCCGCCTTCCGGACAGTCGTCGTAGACCATGCACTTGCCACCCATGACGTCGATCCGCGTGGCGGTCAGCGAGCACCCGTTGCGCTGCGCCCACGCCGTGGCCGCCGGCACGACGTTTCCGACCGGTGTCGAGTCCGGGTCGTTGCAGCCCGCCGGGATGAGTCCATCGGAGAGCCCGTGGAAGATGATGACCGGCTTCTTCGCGGTCGCGCAGCCGTCGAGGGCGTGGGTGCCGCCGGAGTGCGGCGCGATGCCGGCGATGTCGTCGCGCATGCAGCCGGCGTGATGCGCGAAGTAGCCGCCCATCGAGAACCCGGTCACGAACACGTGGTCGCGATCGAGGCACTGGTCCGCCGAGATGTCCGCCTCGATCGCGTCGAGCAGCGCGAAGTCGTCACCCATCGCCGTCGGTGGCGCACCGAAGTAGCTCGGGCACAGATCCGAGCCGACGTTCCACGGCGCGGCATTCGTGTTCGGGCCGCCCTGGCCATCGGGGAACGCGAGCGCGATCTGCTCGGAGTCGGCGAGCGTGGCGTAGCCGGTGATGTCGTGCATGAGCTGCCCCGACATCGTGTAGCCGTGATGCACGAACACCAGCGGCACGCCGGTCGCGGCGGTCGCACTTGTTGGCAGGTACACGAGGTACGTACGGCGCAGTCCGTTTATCACGACCTCGCGGCGGCTGAGCCCTCGCGGTCCGCCGCGCGTCCCGCACGAGCCGGCATCTGGCGGCGCGGCATCGCCGAGCACGGCGTCGCCGGTCACGGCTGCGGGCGACGAGCCACACCCGCAGCACCCGACGAAGGCGACGACGACGAGCCAGCCGATCGCGTGCCGCAGCATCGCTGACAACCTACCAGCGATCAGGGCTGCGGGAAGACCTTCTTGAGGTCCGACATCCGCGCGTAGATCACCGGGCCGGTACCCTCGACCGAGAGGTACTTGTCGATCTCGGTGAGCGCGACGTCCATCCGCGAGAAGTAGGTCTCGCTGAAGTTCGGCGGGTGATAGCCGATCGCGTAGACCGTCGGCTCGCCGAGCGCGCGGCGCTCCGGCCAGTTCTGCTGGAACATGTCGATCATCTCGGCGCCGCTGACGTAGTCGACGAGCAGGCCGTTGTTGGGGACCTCGAGCACGGGGATGTGCGGTGCGGCGTCGGCGAGGATGTCGGTCGTCGACGGGTAGTACGGCTGGCTCGTCGCGTCGATCGCCGCCCAGTTCTCGCGGTTCCACGCGTAGAGCGCCGCCCCGGTGTTGTCGGCCCACTCCTCGAGGCGCGACCAGTTACAGCCGCTCGAGTCGGCGACGTGGCCGGCGGTCCCGAGTGCCTCGAGCACGTTGGTGTCGGCGGTCCACCCGCCGGCGCGGAACGACGTCGGCCGACCGAGTCCGTTCTGGACGAACAGGTCCGCGGCGCGCGCGAACAGCTTCTCGAGCTCGGCCTTCGTGTACGACGCCAGGATCACCGTGTAACCGGACGTGTCGCCATTGGCGTAGGCGAACGACGGCGAGGTCCGGCAGGTGACGCCGGCGGTGCGGACGAAGTTGCAGTAGGGGTGAACGTGCAGGCCGATCTCGTCGCCCTCGGTGTCGCGCAGGTTCGTGACCCACTGCACGAGGCGTTGGCGGCGGGCCGGCGTGATCGCGGGATCGGTGAACGTGTACGGACCGACGAAGTGAGTCATCACGAGGTTCGGGTGCCGGGCATGCAGCCGCTCCTGGCGCTCGAGCATCGGGTCGGCGTTGTCCGGATCGTCCCAGTCGTTCGACACCGCGACGTAGAGCGGATGGCTGCGCTGGAACGGGACCGCCGCGAACGCGACGCGTGCGCCATCGGCGGCGAGCAGGATGCGGTGCGATCCGACCCCGACGGTCGCAAGGTCGATCGAGAACGTGAACTTGTTGCCCTGCCGGGTCGCGCGGCGGACGTAGCGGTTGTCGAGCCAGAGGTCGACGACGCGCGCGCCGCCGGCCGTGGTGATCGAGAGGTCGAGGCGGTCCTGGCCAGGCGTCAGCGCGTTGCCGACGACGTACCAGCCGCGGGCACCGGAGAGCTGGAACTCCGGGTCGTCGGTCTTCGACGGCTCGCCGGGGAGGTCCTCGGAGACGGCCGGCTCGGTCGGGTCGGCACAGGCAGCGGCGGCGAGGGAAGCCGCGATGACGAGGGTTCGGATACGCACGTCCATGACGTCATCAAGATGGATGCCACGGCGCGCCGGTGCCGCGGCGTGAAGAACCGCGGGGATAGCGCGGCTACTCGATTGGCCACCTCGTCGCTGGTAGCCGCAGACGACAGGTTGCAGCTACCTCGTCGCCGCTTGGGGCGGGCCGGCGTCGGGCCGCGTGAACCACCACGCCCACGCGATCAGCACCGCCTGCAGCGGCAGCCGCGCCCACAGCGCCCACGTCGGGATCCGGGTCGCGTCGAGTGGCAGGTCGTTGAGCGCCATGTTGAGATTCGCGGGAACGATCGCGACGAGCAGCGCGACCAGGCCCCAGGCGGCGAGCCGGCGAGTCGCGGGCAGGATCAGGCCGAGGCCACCTGCGATCTCGGCGATCCCCGAGACGTAGACGAGTGCGAGGTGCGCCGGGAGCGCGTCCGGCATCATCCCGAGATACGGCGCGGGGTTCACGAAGTGGTTGACGCCGGCGCCGACCATGAACGCGGTGAGGACCCAGCGCAGCACGGTCTTCACGCGCTGACGGTTCGTCGCGTTCGCCGCGTTCGCCGCGTTCGCCGCGTCCATCGTTCGAGCGTATCAGCTGCGGCAACCGCGGGTGCGCGTCGCCCGGGCGGGCCTCGCGACGATGTTCGAGCTAGGATGCGTGCACCGGAGGTTCTGACGATGAAGAAGCCGCTCTTGATCCTGGCACTGGTTTCGACGGTGGGATACGGCGCGTATCGCGTGCTCGGTTCGGATAGCGCGCCGATCCGCACGGCGACGGACTCCGATCAGCTCGCGCTCGATCGCATCTGGATCGACCACATGCCGCGCAACGACAAGGACGTCGTCAACGTGTTCGTCGCGATCACCGACCAGCCGTTCGGCGCGTTCCAGGCGTCGTCGTCGTGGAAGGGCCAGTACGAGCTGTTCCAGTACACCGCGACCGGCAACGAGCTCCGCATCGTGTACCCGCAGAGCGGCGAGCGCGACACCGTCAAGCACAAGGCGCGGCGCTGCACCGACAAGCAGATGGACTTCTGCCTCGAGCTCGACGGCGGCAGCCGCGGCGTGAAGCGCTACTACTCGCGCGAGGGTTGGGAAGTCGACGGCGTGACCTCGCCGGCCGAGCTGCGCGCGCGCACCGAAGCGCGCGTCGACGCGCTCGTGTCCGCGCCTCGCTGATCAACGCTGCTGGACGACGCGCCCGGTGTCGAACAGCACCTTCCAGCTACCGTCGGGCTGGCGCCGCCAGATCGTGACGTACGTCGAACGCCACTCGACCACTCCGGCGCTGCTCGTGAACGCCGCCTTGCCGACGGTGAACCCGACGTCGACGAGACGATGGCTCGCGATCGGCGACCTCGCGAGCGTGCCCTTCGCGAACATCGGCGCCATCGCCTCGCCGATCGCAGCACCCTCATGGCGCTGCCCGCGCAGCATCAGCGCGCCCTGTGGATCGAACGCGGCCAACCAGCCCCGGGGGGCAAGGCGACGCCGTAGATCGCACCGTCCGCCGCGAGCCAGTGCTCGCTGCCACCGCCAGTCTCGGCCTCCCAGTCGCCGAGCCACCAGGCGAGCGGAGCCAAAGCGGGCGAGAGCTCGGCATGGGCCGCGGGAGCCGGACTTCGCGCAGGCGTCGCCGCCGAGCCACAGCCAGCGATCAACGCGAGGGTGACGAGATGCGAGCGCATGGCGCTCTTCGTGCCACGGCCGCGAGCTCCCACGCGATCGCGACGACCACGCCGAGCACGTACGCCACGAGATCCCGAGAATCGAACGTGCTGCCGATCAAGATCTCGAGCGGACCCGATCGCGTGCTCCACACCAGCTGGCCGAGCTCGATCGCCACGGCGATCGCGAGGGTCGTCGCCGCGCGCATCGCGATCCGCGCGTGCCACACCATGCCGAGCATCGCGTAGACCAGCATCGTCGCGGCGACATCGCCGACGTGGCCGCGCACGATCGCACGACCCGGCCCATGCCGGAGCTCGTGATAGACGAGCACGGCCATCCCGATCGCGAGCGCCGCGCCGCCGAGCCACCAAAACCCTCGCTTCACGAGGGGCCAACGCCGGGCGCGCCGGCGCCATTCCTGCCGCGGCCGACCCGCCGCGTCATGACAGCGACATCACATCGTCGGCGTCTTGGACTTGTTGCTTGAGCGGCCCGCCACACCGGGGCCAGGTAGTGCACGTGAGGCTACTGTCTGTCGCCGTCGGGCTTGTCGTGATCGGTTGCGGATCGTCGTCGGTGATCGAGCCGCTGCCCGACGCCGCGCTCGATGCCACGCATCCCGAGGTCGGCGTGTGGGCGAGCGACCCGCCGTGTCCTTCGACTGAAGAGGCGATCTACACGACCCCAGGGCTGCCACCGCTGACGCCTGCGTTGCGCGGCGCGATCGTGACGTGTGCTCTTGGCGATGTGCTCGAGCTCGCGACCGTGCAGGCCGAGATGACGGCCGAGGGCGCGGAGGGCGTCGTCGCCCAGACCGGCGTGCGCGTCGTCAAGCTCGCGTATCGCACGGTGCGTGGTGACGGCACCGCGACGGTGAGCACCGCGACCGCGTACCTGCCGCTCGTGCCGCGCGCGTTGCCCGCGCCGATCATGCTGATCGGTCGGCCGACCTCGGGCATCGCCGACGACTGCGCGCCGTCGCGCAAGGCTCGGCCCGAGCGCAACCTCGCGCTGCCATTCGCGGCGCGCGGCTTCGTGACGATCACGCCGGACCTCGCGGGCCTCGGCAACGAGGGCACGCACGCGTACCTCGACAACCACGAGGCAGCCGCGCAGCTCCTCGACGGTGCGCGGGCGCTGCGCGCGCTCGTGCCGGGCAACGTCGTTGGCGACGCGGTCGGTGCAGTCGGCTATAGCCAGGGTGGTGGCAGCGTGCTGTCCGCACAGGCGCTCGAGCACGTGCTGACCGGGGCGCGCACGCTCCGCGCGGTTGCCGCGATCGCACCCGAGTGGCCGATCTCGAGTCGGTCCTTTGGCTACGAGGATGTCCTGCGTAACCCGGACCGGCTCACCGGCTTCGCCGGCCTCTCGCCACCGGTCGTGACCGTGCTGCGCCATTACGGCTACGCCGCCAACCGGCTCGGAGCTGCCCGCGCCGGCGAGCTGTTCCCCGCGGCCGAGGGCGCGTCGATCGTCGCCTCGATCGAATCGCGGTGCACGGTTGCGCTTGGCGGTGCGCTGAACGCGCAACAGAGCCGGCTCGGCGAGCTCGTCGACGATGGCTTCCGGCGTCAGGTGATCGCCTGCATCGACGGCAGCTCCGGATGCTCCGGGACCGGCGCCGCGTTCCATGCGTGGATGACGAGCGATCACGTGGTCGCTGATCCGGCAGGGGCGCGCGTGCTGATCGCACAAGGGCTCGCGGATCAAGTGATGCCCGCCGCCGGCGAAGCCGCGTGTGTCGTGGCCAAGCTCCGGACCGAGGGTGTCGAGCCCGCGATCTGCAGCGACTCCGCCGCCACCCACGACACCATCCTCGAGCGGCGGATCGAGGACGTCGTCGCGTGGGTCGAGGCGATCGCGACCGGCTCGCCCACCCCGATCTGTGCCTCGCAGACGCTCCCCACGTGCACCCGCTGAGCGCGGGCGCACGTACCGCGCCGTCGCGAGCGTGTTCGCACGGGAGCGCCGCGCGTGACCACGGGGATCGCCGTTCCGGAAGGCACATCGCTTGCGTGTTTGCGATAGGTCATGACGAAGCTCACCGCCCTCCGTGTTGCTGCCGGCCTCGGGACCTTGCTCGTCGGGCGCGCTCTGATCCGGCGCCGCCGCCACCTCGACCTCCGCGACAAGGTCGTCGTGATCACCGGAGGTTCGCGCGGCTTGGGCCTCGTGCTCGCCCGCGAGCTCGTCCGCAAGGGTGCTCGCGTCGCGATCTGCGCGCGCGATCCCGCGGAGCTCGAGCGGGCCCGCGTCGAGCTGGCGATCATCGGCGGCACGGTTCACGCCGCGACGTGCGACGTCACCGACCGCGAGGACATCACTCGGTTTCTCACCGAGGTTCACGACGAGCTCGGGCCGATCGACGTGCTCTTCAACAACGCCGGGATCATCCAGGTCGGCCCCGTCGAGATGATGAACCTCGAGGACTACGAGCGCGCGATGCGCACGCACCTGTGGGCGCCGTTGTACGCGATGCTCGCAGTGCTGCCCGAGATGCGGCGCCGGCGATCCGGCCGGGTCGTCAACATCACGTCGATCGGCGCCAAGCTCCCGATCCCGCACCTCGTGCCGTACTGCGCGAGCAAGTTCGCGCTCTATGGCCTGTCGTCGGGGATGCGCACCGAGCTCGCGCAGGACGGCGTGTTCATCACGACCGTGTGTCCCGGACTGATGCGGACGGGCAGCCCGCGCCACGCGATCATGAAGGGTCAGGTCAACGCCGAGTATGCGTGGTTCGACATCTCCGACAGCTCGCCGGTGACCTCGATGAGCGCCGAGCGCGCGGCCCGCCAGATCATTCGCGCGTGCGAGCACGGCGATGCCGAGGTCGTATTGTCGCTGCAGGCGCGGCTCGCGGCGAAGGCCCACGCGCTCGCGCCGAACCTCGTACAGGAGGCGCTGGCCGTCGTCGCGCGGCTGATGCCGTCGTCGAAAGGCGGGAGCCGCGTCGGCGTCGAGGGCAAGGATGCGGAGTCCGCGCTCGCGCCGTCCCTGCTGACCGCGTGGGGTGACGCCGCGGCGCGCCGCAACAACGAGGTCTGAGCGATCTGCTCACAGCTGGACGATCACGAACGCGACAAGCGCGAGCAAGAGGATGACCAGCGTGATCACGGCCAACCGGCCGTCGGTCTGCGAGACCGGCACAGGTCCGGTGACCGTAGGCAGGGGGTTGGTCGTCCACGGTGCGAGGTCGGACTCGCGCACCGGCGCGGCTGCCCTGGACACCCTTGCAGCGGGCGGGGCTGCGGTGGGCGGGATGACCACCGCAGCAATCGCAGCGGGCGCAGCGGGCGCAGCGGGCGCAGCGGGCGCAGCGGGCGCAGCGGGCGCAGCGGGCGCGGGATCTGAGGGATCTGTGAGCGGAACGGTCTCTCCGCCGACGATGGCGACGGGAGTCCCTTCGCCCATCGTTGGGGGCTTGGTCAGCCTGCGAATCGCGGCGCGACTTGTCTCGACGCGATGATCGGGAACGATCAGGGCGGCCTGCTTCGCGACCATGAGATCGCTGTTGGCTGCCGCGCTATCGACGGGTACGGGCGGTTCCGCAGCGGGCTCGCGCGCCACCGGGATCCCGACGTCGTCGGGCTCTTCGAAGCTCTCGATCGCAACCGGCGTCGACGCAACCGGCGTCGACGCAACCGGCGCAGACGCAACCGGCGCAGACGCAACCGGCGTCGACGCAACCGGCGTGGACGCGACCGGCGTGGACGCGACCGGCGTGGCCACGACCGGCGTGGCCACGACCGGCGCCGGGTGCTCGATCGGTGAGGGGATGACCGGCGCGGCACTCGCGACGGGTAGCACCGGTACTGGCGTGATCGCGGATGTCGAGGCGACCTCGAAGTCGGCGAAGGCCGCATCGAACGCAGCGTCCATCTCCGCGGCGGTCTGCGGCACCGGACGCGACGCCTCGACCGCCTTGCGCGTCATCGTCACGGGACGCGTGCGCGGCTGGACCGGGGCGGTAGCCGGCTTCGGCGCGGGCGTTGGCGTGCCAGGCACGCCGGCCTGGCGCAGCAGCTCATGGAACTGCCCGGCCTCCATCTTCTGGGTCCTGCGGTCCCCGCGGTCGAGCTCGACCACATCCGCGGGGGCGGTCCGCGAGATGTCGATGAGGCCGCTGATCTCCTCGCGATCAATCTGGAGGGTGGGCCCGGCGCGGTTTGAGCGTTCACGCGAGGAGCGATACGAGCCGGCGGCCAGCAGCTGCGGTGCTTCGGGTGCTTTGGGTGCTTCGGTTGCGCCGAACTCGCGCGCAGCTGTCGCCAGCTGGGCCCGCTCGTCCGGACCTATGAGCTTCGTCGCCTTGTCATGGCGATCGTCGGAAGCCATACGTCCTCCACAGTATCAAGCCCGGCCGAGAGCGCTGAGGTCACGGAGCGACTATTCGTAGACCCCTTGGATTCCCGGCCACTACCGACGTGTGCGGAAGTGGTGCGATACAGCGCCGCCGGCGATACTCGCAGACATGTCGAGCACTGACGACGAGCTGCGACGGCTGATCCGGAGGCGCTGGCAGGTCGGCGGCGCGCTGACCGCGGTGATGATGCTCGCGTACTTCGGCTTCATCCTGCTCGTCGCGTTCGCGAAGCCGTTCGTCGGCACGCTGATCCTGGGCGGCCGCGTCAGCATCGGCATCGTGATGGGTGCGTGCGTGATCGTGCTCGCGCCGATCCTCACCGCGATCTATGTCCGCTGGGCAAACCGTCGCCACGATGTCGCGGTCGCCTCGGTGCGCGCGCGGTCGAAGTCATGACCGCCGTCGTCGCGCTCGCGTCGTCGCTCGGCAAGCCCAACGCCGTCGCGATCGCGTCGTTCCTCGGGTTCGTCGCGATCACGCTGGTGATCACGATGTGGGCGGCCCGCCGCACGCGCACCTCGTCGCAGTTCTTCGCCGCCGGCGGCAACATCTCCGCGCTGCAGAACGGCTTCGCGCTCGCGGGCGACTACATGAGCGCGGCGAGCTTCCTCGGCATCGCCGGGCTGGTCTCGATGTCCGGCTTCGACGGGCTGATCTACTCGGTCGGCTGGCTCGTCGGCTGGCCGGTGATCACGTTCCTGATCGCGGAGCCGCTGCGCAACCTCGGCAAGTACACGTTCGCCGATGTGGTTGCGTACCGGCTACGCCAGCGCCCGGTGCGGATCGCCGCCGCGATCAGCACGCTCACGGTCGTCATCTTCTACCTGATCGCACAGATGGTCGGCGCCGGCGAGCTGATCCACCTCATGTTCGGGCTGCCGTACCGCGGCGCGATCCTGCTCGTCGGCGGCGTGATGCTGCTCTACGTGCTGTTCGGCGGGATGATCGCGACGACGTGGGTCCAGATCATCAAGGCGTGCCTGCTGCTGCTCGGTGCGACGCTGCTCGCCGTGCTCGTGCTCGCGCAGTTCGGGATGAACCCGCTCACGCTGTTCTCGGCCGCGCGCGAACGCTACGGCGACGGCGTGCTCGCGCCGGGCGCGCTCGTCGCGAACCCGCTCGAGGCGATCTCGCCCGGCATCGCGCTGATGTTCGGCACCGCCGGTTTGCCGCACATCCTGATGCGGTTTTACACCGTGCCCGACGCGCAGACCGCGCGCCGCTCGGTCGCCTACGCGACGTCGCTGATCGGCTTCTTCTACCTCGTGACGTTCATCCTCGGGTTCGGAGCGTCGGTGCTCGTCGGCCGCGAGGCGATCGGCTCGGTCGCGAAGGGTGGCAACATGGCCGCGCCGCTGCTCGCGGAGGTCCTCGGCGGCACCGGCTTCCTCGGCTTCATCTCTGCTGTCGCGTTCGCGACGATCCTCGCGGTCGTCGCCGGGCTGACGCTGTCGGGCGCCGCCGCGCTCGCGCACGATCTGTGGGGGCACGTCGTGCGCCGCGGCAACATCGAGGAGGCCGAGCAGCTGCGCGTCGCGCGCTACGCGACCGTCGGCCTCGCGGTCATCGCGATCGGGCTCGGCGTCGTATTCGAGGGCCAGAACGTGGCGTTCATGGTCGGCCTCGCCTTCTCGATCGCCGCGAGCGCGAACTTTCCCGCGCTGCTGCTGTCGATGACGTGGCGCCGGTTCACGACCCGCGCCGCGGTCGCGAGCATGATCACCGGGACCGTCAGCACGCTGACGTTGATCCTGCTGTCACCGACGGTGTGGAAGGACCTGCTGCACCACGACGAGCCGATCCTGTCGCTCAAGAACCCGGGCATCATCACCGTGCCGCTGAGCTTCCTCGTCGCGATCGTGGTCTCGCTGCTCGGCCGCGAGCCCGATGCCGAGACCGGCTTCGACGATGCCCAGCACCGCATGCACACCGGCCCCGCGAGCTAAGCCTTCGCCCGCTCGCTCCCGCTCCCGGCCCGCCGTCGTGAGCTCGCTCAGCGCGCGCTGATCACGAGCGGTGGCCCGGCGGGCGGCTGGCTGGCGAGCAAGTAGAGCCGGGTCGCCGAGCGCGCGAGCACGACGATGCCGAGCCGCGGATCGCCGGCGAGCTGCACCGCGCGCAACGGCGCGGGCGCTCCGGACGGATCGACGAGCGTGATCGCGACACCATCGCGCGCGACGATCCAGTCGTCGGCGCCGCCGAGGGTCAGCGTCCAGATGCTGCTGTCAGCGGCCGCGACCGCCGTCGTGACGCGCGAGACGCCGGCGAGCGTGGACGTGATGGTGATCTGCCGATCGGCGCCGACCCGACCGATCGCGAGCTGGCCGGCTCGCGTGCCGACCATGACCGGCTCGCCGCGCGGCGTGACCACGAGGCGCTCGGGCCGAAGCCCGAGCTCGGCAGGCGACGCGAGCGTGGTCACCGTCACCTGCGGACCGGGCCAGCGATGCGACACGATGCGGATCGGCGTCGCGTCGTTACACTCGGTGACCAGCGCGTCGATCCGAGAGCCGGCGTGGGCGGTCACGACGCCGACGAGGTCGATGATCCGCGGCTGCGCGCACAGCTTCGCCTGCACGGGCGAGCGATGGTCGGCGTCGGATCCGATCCGCGGCAGCGCAGGGATGGGTGTCGGCGATGTCGTCGACATCTGGCCATCGAAGCTCGCGAGACCAATCCGCAGCTCGTGCTCGATGCGCCACAGCTCCTCGCCGGTTCCTGCGGTCGCGATCTCGACGACGATCCCGGTCACCGCGATCGGCCGTGGTGCGGGCTCGAGCCGGATGTGCTGCTCGTGGTGGTCGCTGCCACCGACGATCACCGGCGCGCTGCCGAGGTGGACCTCCGCGAGCTCGCCGAGGTCGGCGAGCGTCCTCGCGAGCGGCGCGGATAGCTCGGCTCGCTCGCGCAGCGAGCCGTCGACTGCGTCGAACCACCGCCGCTCCGCGATCAGCGCGAACCGGCCCGCCTCGCCGACGAGCATCGCCTCGCCGCGGATCTCGGCGACCACCTCGAGCGGGGCTCCAGGTCGCGATCGCGCGGGCCGCGAGTGGTCGGCGGCGTCGTCCTGATCGCGCTTGCCACAGCCGCCGAGCGCGAGCAGGCCCAGGGCGAAGGCGAGGGCGGCGTGCGCGCGATGCATCCCGGGAAGCTACTGGATCAGCGTCGTCGTGATCTGATCGGCGCGGGCGTTCACCGGGTGCGAGCGAAACGTCGAGCCATCCTTGGTCGCGTTCACCGTGACCGTGCCGGCCGCGACGTTGAAGATGTAGCCGACCCCGTCAGTGGAGGTCACGGTCGGATTGCGGTTCGGCAGCCCGTTGCTGCCGTTGTAGCGGACCGTGCCGGCCGGCGAGCTCGAGATCGCGGCGCCGGCGACCGGGTTGTTCGCGGCATCGACGACCATCACGCCGATCCAGCCCTTGCCGTTCTCCTGTGGAGCCTGCGCGAGCGCGGACGCGTTGTCGAAGGTGGCCTGGGTCAGCAGCAGCACGGTCGCCGCGTCGGTGTCGGCGGCGAGCGGTGCCGGTGGATAGAGATAGGTGTTCTTGTACGGTGCTTTCTTCGCGAGCACGTAGCCGTCGAGCGCCACGTCGTTCGTCTCGATCACGAGCGTGTAGCTGCCATCCGCGGCGGTCATCGCGCTCGTGACGGGCGTGGTGTCAGCGCCCTCGCGATACGCCTCGACGAGCACGCCGTCGACCGGGGTCCGGCCGCCGATCCCGATCTCGGAAGCGACACCGGAGACGTTGATCGTGGCCGGCGCGACGGTCGCGTCGCTGCCACCGTCCGAGTCCCCGCCACCGCCGCCGCACGCGGTGACAAGCATCGTCAGGAGCCCGAGCGCTGGAACCAGCATGTTCATGGCGCGAGGGTAGCGGACCTGACGCGCGGTATGCGTAGATTGTGACGATGCGCCGCGTCGTGCTCGTGACCATCCTGCTCGCGATCGCGGCGCCACACGCGCGCGCCCAGGGACGCGCGGCGAGCTGCGAGGCCGAGGCCGCCGAGCTCCGCGCCCACCTCGAGCTCGAGGCGTGCAAGGCGTTTCGCTGGAACACGCTGTGGGCGATCGCGTTCGGTGCCGCGGCCACCGCGCAGCTCGGGTTCGCGCTCGGTGAGGTCAGCCCGACGGGCGGGACGTTCGATCGCGCGACCGAGGAGACTCTCTATGTCGGCGCCACGAAGGCGACGATCGGCGTGCTCGCGCGCGTCACGATGCCGCTGCGGATCTCGGTACCGGCGACGTCCGGAGATGCCTGCGCCCAGGTGACGATCCTCCGCGCCGCGCTCGCCGAGGCCGGTCGACGCGAGCGGCGCTCGTTCTGGCTCACCCACCTCGGCGGCACCGCGCTGAACCTCGCGGGCGCCGGGTTCCTCACCGCGCGGCACGGGCTCACCACCGGTGCGATCTCGTTCGCGATCAGCTATCCGGTTGGACCGGCGTCGGCCTACACGCAACCGCGCGGGAGCTGGAAGCACTGGCGGGCGCGGCGCTCGACGTGGGTTGTCGGGGTGACCGGCGGTGATGGCGCGCAGCTCTGGCTCGGGGGCGCCTGGTGACCGATCTGCGGCTGCAGCCCAGCAGCAGAGCGTGATCCAGGGCATGTCATCGCGATCACTTGCGCACGGGCCCGGGTCTTGCTGTAACAGGGCAATGCTCAAGTCCCTCTCGATCGTCCTGGCTCTCGCGACGGCTCTCGGTTGCAAGACCGACAATGCCCCGGCGACCGGCACGGCCAGCGGCGCGAGCGGCGCAACAGCCGGCGCAACAAGCATGAAGGGTCGCTCCGGCAAGATCGAGCTACCGGCGCAGCGCCCCGCGCTGCCGACCGACGATCCCGACGACGATCGCGGCGCGACCGTGCAGGGCCGCGAGGAACGGCGGCAGCAGCGAATGGCCGCGATGGACACCGACGGTGACGGCGAGGTCAGCGACGCCGAGCGGCTGGCCGCGCGCGCCGCGCGCGATGCCGAGATCAAGGCACGCCTCGACAAGGACGGCGACGGCACGGTCAGCGAGGCCGAGCGTGCTGCATCCCGACTCGAGCGAGCCGAGGGACTGCACGTGCGGCTCGACGTCGACAACGATGGCCAGCTCACGGCGGGCGAGCTCGCGAACGCACCGTTCGGTCGGTTCGATGCGGTGACCACCGACGACAATGGCGATGGCGTGATCTCGGTTCAGGAGCTCGACAAGGCGATCGCCGAGCGTGGCGAGCGCACACCGACGCCGTGGGACGGTCGTCGCCGCGGTGGTCGCCCGCGCGGCGAGGGCAGCGGCCTGCCACCCGAGTGATCAGGGCGCCGCGCTCACGTGACCGGCGCGTGCCGTCGTGGCGAGCACGAGACCGGCACCGAGGAAGGAGCGACGGGTTTACATGCACCGAGCATAGCGTCAGACCGGCGTGGTACCCGATGAGGGCATGGACCGCTTTGACCGCTTTCCGCGCGGCACCCTGCCCCCATCGGCGTACGTCGAGCTCGAGCGTGGAGCACCGCGGACTGTCGAGCGCCCGCCGACCACGCTCGAAGCCACGAACGCGCCGACCGCGACACCGCGCGGCACCTGCGACCTGGCGTCGACGTGTCCGAACTGCAGCACGCTGATGCAACCGGAGCACGCGCACTATCGCTGCGCGACCTGCGGCTACCGCGACTCCTGTTGTTTCTGAGCTACGGCAACACCTTCGCGCTCGCGTGTGCGAGCCGGCGGCGAACCGCAGCCGCGAGCCACGCCAGCGCGAAGGCCACCGCGCCCATCGCGGTGACGACGAGCGCGAAGGTCGTTGCCGAGCTGCCGCCGATCCGGGCCGTCGCGTAGCCGGCGAGCGCTCCGGAGATCATCGTCAGCGCGCCGATCGCCGACGACGCGGTGCCGGCGAGTTGCGGCACCGGCTCCATCGCCATCGCGGTCGCGCTCGGGCTCACGATGCCGGTCCCGAAGAAGTAGATCACCATCGGCCCGATGAAGCCGGCGATGCCGAGTGCCTCCACGTGCGTGCCGATCGACACGAGGATCCCGCCGCACAGCAGGATCGTCGCGCCGATCACGAGCATCGCGCCGGGCGAACGGCCCGCGCGTAGCATTCGGCCGCCGGTGAGCGAGCCGATCATCAGCGCGAGCGCAGTCATCGCGAAGTAAATCCCGTAACCGCTCTCACTGACGTCATAGCCCTCCATCAGCACGAACGGTGACACCGCGATGTACGAGAACTGCCCGGCGAACGACGCGCACGAGATCAGGATCGGCAGCCGGGTGCCCGGCGTCGCGAAGAACGTCGCGAAGCCGCGGACGAGGCCGCCGAGCGTCGCCGGGTTGCGGCGGTCGATCGCCAGGGTCTCGCGGAGCGTGAGGTGCGCGTAGACCGCGAGCACCGCGCCGCAGCCGGCGAGGGTCACGAAGATCGCGCGCCACGATGCGACGTGGAGCAGGGCGCTGCCGATCGTCGGGGCGATCATCGGTGCGATCGCGAGCGCGGCGAGCAACGTCGAGAGCAGCCGCGCGGCCTCGCGGGGTGGCTGGGTGTCGCGGATCATCGCGCGGGCGACGACGGGTGACGCCGCGGCGCCCATGCCCTGAACGACGCGACATGCGAGCAGCACCTCGATCGAGGGGCTCGCGGCGCACGCGATGCCGGCGAGCGTGAACAGCGTGAGCCCGCCGAGCATGACCGGCTTGCGGCCGATGGCGTCCGAGAGATAGCCGACGAAGATCTGCGCGAACGCGAACGCGATCAGGAACAGCGACAGCGTGAGCTGCGTGGTGTCGGCGGAGACCCCGAACGTGCGCGCCAGCGTCGGCTGCGCGGGCAGGCTCATGTCGATCGACAGCGCGACGATCGCGGTCAGCGCGGCCAGCGTGACGATCCAGCGCAGCGAACCGATCTGGCTCTCGAAGCGCGGGACGACCACGCCCGCATCATGTCAGGCGGCGCGGCCCGGGCTGCCTGACCCGCGCGAGATTTGCGAGCGCCGTGCGACAGTGAGTTCCCGGGCCCCGGGTTGGCGAGGCGCCGGCGAGCGTTACCCTGCCTCCATGAGCGCGATCCTCGAGACGTTCCAGCTCGGCTTGCCGTGGCAGACCGTCGACCCGTTCCTGTTCTGCGTGCACCACGACGACGCGTACCCGGCGGGCAACGACCACCTCGGCCCATCCGGATCGCTGCAGGGCCGCCAGCTCGGTCAGGACTTCGAGGGCAAGGACGGCTGGCGCATGTATCACGGCGAGACCGTGCCGGGATTTCCCGGACATCCGCACCGCGGCTTCGAGACCGTCACGATCGTCCGCCGCGGCCTCATCGATCACGCGGACTCGCTCGGCGCCGCCGCCCGGTTCGGCGAGGGTGACGTCCAGTGGCTCACCGCCGGCAAGGGCATCGTCCACTCCGAGATGTTCCCGCTCGTCGCGCGCGATGCTCCGAATCCTGCCGAGCTGTTCCAGATCTGGCTGAACCTTCCCGCGAAGAACAAGCTTGTCCCGCCCTACTTCTCGATGCTGTGGGCCGACACGATCCCGCGCCACGTCCACCGAGACACCGCCGGCAAGACCACCGAGGTCACCGTCGTCGCCGGCACCCTCGGCGATGTGGCACCGCCGTCACCGCCGCCCGATTCGTGGGCCTCGAGCGCCGACGCCGACGTCGCGATCTGGTCGATCCGCATGGCGGCCGGCGCGACCTGGATCGTGCCACCGGCGCGGCAGACCTCGAACCGCACGGTCTATCTGTTCGCCGGGGCGTCCGCGCAGCTCGCCGATCGCACCATCGCGAAGGGCACCGGCGTCCGCCTGCGTCCCGACACCAGCGTGACCATCACGGCCGGCCCCGAGCCCACCGAGCTCCTGCTCCTCCAGGGCAAGCCGATCGGCGAGCCCGTCGTCCAGTACGGCCCGTTCGTCATGAACACGCGCGCCGAGATCCAGCAGGCCATCTCCGACTACCAGCGCACCCGGTTCGGCGGCTGGCCGTGGCCGAGCGACGCGCCGGTGCATGCGCAGGGCGAAGGACG
>JBKJUF010000250.1:0-3661 GCA_046590445.1 Kofleriaceae bacterium | reverse complement strand
GACCTCCTCGCCGATCGTCGACGACACGGCGGAGTTGCCGATGTTCGCGTTGATCTTCACGAGGAAGTTGCGGCCGATGATCATCGGCTCGGACTCGGGGTGGTTGATGTTCGCCGGTAGGATCGCGCGGCCGCGCGCGATCTCGTCACGTACGAATTCGGGCGCGCACTGCTCGCGGACCGCGACGAACTTCATCTCGTGCGTGATGATCCCACGACGCGCGTAGTGCATCTGCGAGCGGTTGCCAGTGTCGCCATCACGTAGCCGCGCTTCGATCCACGGCTTGCGCAGCTTCGGCAGGCCGTGATGTGGGTCGACGCCCTGCGGACCGGAGGTGTCGTAGACATCGAACGCCGGCTCGCCGCCGGTGAGGTGGATGCGGCGCACCGGGACGTGGAGTCCGTCGGCCTCGACGTAGACCTTCTCGGAGGCCGGGAAGCCCTCGATCGCGGGCAGGTTCGCGACGGGATCAACCGCCGACACCTGGGGAAGTGGACGCTTGCCGTTGCCGTTGCCGTTGCCGTTGCCGCTCTTGTCGCTCATGGAAGCCTGCCTCCCTACGCCGGCATTACCCGGGTCAGGTTCTGGGGTCGTGCGTTTGCACCTCTCAGCCTCCGGCGCGGAAGCTCCCCCGTGGATGTAGTTGATGTCGCCTGCGCGGACCCTACCCGACTCCTCGCAGGGGCGCTACCCGATTCACGTGCGGCCGCGGCGGGCTGCAGCGCGCTGCGCGCTACGATGTCGACGTGGCTGCGCCGCAGACGTTTGGTCGCTATCGGGTCACCGGGACTCTCGGTCGCGGCGCGATGGGCGAGGTCCATGCCGCCGTCGACGAGGTGCTCGGCCGCGAGGTCGCGATCAAGACGCTGCACGGCGGCGCGTCCGGACTCGCGGCGCGTCTCCTCGACGAGCGGTTCAAGCAGGAGGCGCGCGCGATCGCGTCGTTCACGCATCCGCACGTCGTTCAGGTCTTCGATATCGATCTCGCCGCCGAGCCGCCATACCTCGTGATGGAGCGTGTGACCGGCCCGTCGCTCAAGGAGCGGCTTGCCGAGCGATCGCTGAGCGAACGCGAGCTCCGCGCGCTCGGGATCCAGATCGCGAACGCGCTCGCGGCTGCGCATGCGGCGGGCGTCGTGCATCGTGACGTCAAGCCCGCGAACATCCTGATCGCCGGCGAGGGGACGTGGAAGCTTGCCGACTTCGGGGTCGCGCACGTGCCCGACTCGTCGTTGACGATGACCGGGCAGTTCGTCGGTTCGCCGGCGTACGCGCCTCCCGAGGCGCTGTTGCGCGGCCAGCTCGGGCCCGCTGGTGACATCTACGGGCTCGGCGCCACGCTCTACCAGGCGATCTCGGGACGGTGGCCACGAGCCGAGGGTACGAGCGGCGCGCTCCTCGGCCCGGTGCCCCCGATCACCGAGCTCGTGCCGGCGATCTCGCCGCAGGTCGCCGAGGTGATCGATCGGGCGGTCGCGATCGAGCCCGATCAGCGGCCGAGCGCTGCCGACTTCGCATCGGCGCTCGCGCGCGCGAACACCCAGCCGGTGATGGCGACGAGCGACCCGGCGCGGATCGCGACGCCCGTGCCGTTCGCGCCACCGGTGACGCACGCTCCGATCGTCACCCAGTTCGTGTCGAGCACGCCGGGGTCGACGGGCTACGCCGCGAGCTCGCCGGGCTTCGGCACCGCGGACACGCGGAGCGCCGGTCCGCTCGTCACCGCCGCCGGCCTCGTCGGCTTGCCCGCAGCACCGAGGTCGCCGGTCGTTTGGCAGCGCTGGGCGCTGCTCGCAGCGACACTCGCCGTGATCATCGCGCTCGCGATTACCCGCTGCTCGCCATCGCCACCAAGTCCATCGCGCAACCAGTCACCGTTCACGCTACCGACCGGGCAGACGCCGACCACGATCAACGCGGCGCGGCCGCCGATCGAGAACGAGGACGCCGCGAATGACTGGGCGGAGATCGTCGATCATCTGCAGTCGCACGACTTCGCCGAGGCACGCGAGAAGCTCGACGAGTTCGAGAGCCGCTATGGCCAGAGTAGCGAGACGCGCAGCCTCGCGTCGCAGCTCGATCAGCTACCGCTCGAGGAGCGCGAGCCCCGGCGCAAGAAGCACAAGCGGAAGCGCTGACGGTCAGCGCCCCGCATCAGATCACGGCCTCAGATCACGGCCTCAGATCACGGCATCGAGGCGAGACCTCAGATCACGGCATCGAGCGAGGCGAACGCGTCGTCGAGCAGCGCGGTCATCACGCTCGCGTTCGCGAACCGATGCGCGGGATCCTTGACGAGCGCGCCATCGACCAGCGCGACGAGGGACGGCGTGCACCACGGTCGTCGCGGCACCAACTCGTCGAGCCGTGGCGCGGGCGCCTTCACGTGCATGCGTAGCAGCGCGACTGGATCGGGGTTGTTGAACGGCAGCCGGCCCGCGAGCATCTCGAACAGCATGATGCCGATCGCGTAGAGATCTGCGCGACCGTCGACGGCGCGCCCGAGCGCCTGCTCGGGCGCCATGTACGCCGGCGTGCCGAACACGATCCCGGTGCGGGTCAGCGCGGCCGCGCCGAACGCGTCCGCGACATCGCCCATCAGCTTGACGAGCCCGAAGTCGATCACCTTGACGCGCTCCCAGCCGCCCATGTCGACGAGCAGGATGTTCTCGGGCTTGAGATCGCGGTGCACGAGACCCTGCGAGTGCGCGTGGCCAACGCCATCGAGGATCTGCCGCGTCAGCACGAGTGCCTGCCGCGGTTCGACGGCGCCGTCGGCGCAAAGCTTGGCGAGCGTGCGGCCCTCGACCTTCTCCATCACCAGGAACAGGTGCCCGGCCTCGACGAAGACGTCGACCGCCGCGACGAGGTTGGGATGATCGAGCATGCGCAGCGCGTTCGCCTCGCGTGCGAACCGGCGGGTCACCTCGCCCGCGGGGTTGACGTCGACGATCGGCACCTTGAGCGCGAACCGTGCGCCCCTTTCGTCCTCGACCTCGAACACGCCACCCATCCCACCGCGGCCGATCTTCTCGATCACGCGGTAGCGACCGATCGTGGTCCCCGGATCGAACGCGAGTGCCGTCACCTGCTCGATACTACGCTCGCCCGCGCGGCAGCGTCGACGAGCCCGCGCCGCTCCCGCACCGCGCCATGCTAGGTATGACGCATGGACAAGCTCCCCGTGATCGGGAACGCACCGCCGGCGGCGCCCCTCGAAGAGCTCGACATGGCTCCGGACGAGCTCGAGGCCGGCATCGTGCGGCTCAAGGCGGAGCGCAACGCCGTGATCCTCGCGCACTATTACCAGGAGTCCGAGATCCAGGATCTCGCAGACTTCGTCGGTGACTCGCTGCAGCTCTCGCAGGCCGCGGCCAAGACGCAAGCGGATGTCATCGTGTTCTGCGGCGTCCACTTCATGGCCGAGACCGCGAAGATCCTGAACCCGACGAAGATCGTCGTGATCCCCGACCTCGAGGCCGGCTGCTCGCTCGCCGACGGTTGCCCGGCCGATCGCTTCGCCGCCTGGAAGGCGCGCTACCCGGGCTCAGTGGTCGTCAGCTACATCAACTGCTCGGCCGAGGTGAAGGCACTGTCCGACGTGATCTGCACGTCGTCGAATGCGGTCAAGATCGTCAAGGCACTCGGCGACGAGAAGATC
>JBKJUF010000503.1:0-4536 GCA_046590445.1 Kofleriaceae bacterium | reverse complement strand
CTCGGCGGTCAGGCCACGGTCCGCCGAGGCGGCCTTCGGTTCCGACTTCGCGGGCGACGCGGGTCACCTCGTTCGCGAACGCGCGGAGCTGCTCGACCATCGTGTTGATCGTGTTCTTGAGCTCGAGGATCTCGCCCTTGACGTCGATCGTGATCGTCTTGGTCAAGTCGCCCTGCGCGACGGCGGTCGTCACGCGCGCGATCTCGCGGACCTGCGACGTCAGGTTCGACGCCATGAGGTTCACGGAGTCGGTCAGGTCCTTCCAGACACCGGACACGCCTTGCACGCGGGCCTGAGCGCCGAGCTTGCCCTCGCCACCGACCTCCTGGGCGACGCGGGTCACCTCGGAGCCGAACTGCGAAAGCCGGGCGACCATGCCGTTGACGATCTTGGCGTGGCGAAGGAACTCGCCGCGGCGAGGACCGTGGCCACCGTCTTCGATCTCCATCGTCTGCTCGAGATCGCCGCGGGCGACGGCGGTGACGACGCGCGCGATCTCGTTCGCGTGACCGGTGAGATCCTGGATCACGTCGTTGACGCTCGTGACGTACTCGGCCCAGCCGCCACTCGCGTTGAGGCGGCGCATCCGCTTCGCGGCCTGACCTTCCTTGCCGACGGCGTTCGAGATGTCGTTCGCTTCGTCTCGGATGGTCTTCACCATCTCGACGAGCTCGTTGAAGGTTTCCGCGATCTGACCGTCGACCCCGATCAGGTCTTCGCGCAGCCGGACGCCGAAGTCGCCGCGTTTGAAGGCACGCAGGGCGGAGAGGATCTGGCGGTGGTCGAGCGCTCCGGTGGCTGCTTTCGCGCTCGCGCGCGTCTTGGCGTTGCCGTTCTTCTTCGTCGACTCGAAGGTTTCGCTCATGATTCCTCTTCGCTTCCGTACAACGCACGCAGGATCTTGTCCGCGCTCGCGGGCTTCACGATGTGCGCATCGAACCCGGCCTCGAACGCAGCGGTGCGGTCAGAGGCCTGACCGTAGCCTGTCATCGCGATCAGGCGAGGCGTGTGTTCGTTCAGGGTTTTCCGGATCTGGCGGGCGACCTCGTAGCCATCCATCTCGGGCAGCCCGATGTCGATCAGCGCGACGTCAGGTCGCTCGCGACAGATGGCCTCGATGGCTCCGGGGCCGTCCTCGACGACCGTGACCTCGTGGCCACGCAATCGGAGCAGCTCGGCGACCAGCTCGCGGAGATCCGGTGCGTCGTCGCACACGACCGCACGCAGCGGCTTCTCGAGCGCGATCATCGGGCCGGTAGGCGTGCGCGCCGGCAACGCTGACGGGGCGAGCGCGATCCGCATCTCGAACGTGCTGCCCTTGCCGGTCCCCGCGCTCGTCGCGCGGACGGTGCCGCCATGCATCTCGACGAGGCGCTTGACGAGCCCGAGGCCGAGCCCGAGGCCACCCGCGCCGGACGGCTCGGTGCGCTCCTGCACGAACATGTCGAAGATGGACGGCAGTAGCTCGCGCGGGATCCCCTTGCCGCTATCGGTGACGCGGATGAAGGCGTCGGTGTCTTCGGTGCCCCACTCGACGCGGATCCGGCCGTTCGGCGGCGTGTACTTCGCGGCGTTGTTCAGGAAGTTGCAGACGATCTGGACGAGCCGCACCGGATCGCCGTGGACGACGGCGGGCGCGTCGCCGCCCTTGACCTCGACCGAGTGCTTGTACTTGTCGAGCACGCTACGGCACGACTGCACCGCCTCGTCGACGATCGCCTCGAGGGTCACGGTCTCGCGGCGGAGGTCGAGCTTGCCGGCGTTGAGCCGCGCGATGTCGAGCAGATCGTCGACGAGCCGCGTGATGTGGTGGACCTGACGCTGGATGATCCCGCGGATCCGGGGCGGCACTGGTGCCTCGGGATCGTGCTCCAGGACCTCGACAGCGGTCTGCAGCGGCTGCAGCGGATTGCGCAGCTCGTGCGAGAGGATCGCGAGGAACTCGTCCTTGCGGCGATCGGTCTCGGCCATATGCTGCATCTGCTGCTCCATGACCTCGCTCTCGAACCGCCTGCGCTGCGCTTGCAGCTCGCGTTCGTGAGCGCGGGTCTGCGCGCGACGCAGCTCCTCGGCCTTGACCTGCAGCTCGATCGTGCGCTCCTGCAGCTGGACGAACACGCTCGCCTTGGCGCGCAGCATTTCGGGGCGGATCGGCTTCATCAAAAAATCGAACGCGCCGAGCTCGTAGCCCTTGAGCACGGCATCGTCCTGCCACGACAGGCCGGTGACGAAGATGATCGGCGTCGCCCGGTTCTTCTCTCTCGCGCGCACCATCTTCGCGGTCTCGAAGCCGTCCATGCCGGGCATGGCGACATCGAGCACGATCAGCGCGAAGTCCTGTTCGAGCAGGCGCGCGAGCGCCTCGATGCCGGAGTGCGCGAGCACCAGGGTGCGACCGAGTGGCGCGAGCGCGGCCTCGATGGCGATCAGGTTGGTCTGGTTGTCGTCGACAACGAGGATGTCGCGGCCGTAGCTGACCGGCGGTGGCTTGGGATGTTCTTCGCCCTCTTCGTCGAGCTCGAACGGCAGTTCGGATGGGGACATGGTGCCTTGTGTCGACGAGCGGTCGCCCGAAGGCTCCGTCACGCTCGGTACCGTGGATCAGACACAGTTCCCGGGAGCTGCACAATCGACCCCGGATAAAACCACGGTCGATCCGCAAGGACGGCAAGCCCCGCCTTCACCCGTCTCGAGCCGGCAGGCTCAGGGGGTACGAACATCGAAGGTGCGGCGTGCATGCCATATGCCCGCAAAACACGGGACTCGGGGGTCAGAACTCGGACACTTCCGAGGACATGGGGGTGTCTCGAGCGCTCAGCGGGCAGATACGCACAGCTCCCGCGCGGGTCCGCACATCTCTAAGGTCGAGTAGTTAGCGGGTCTTCGTCGCCGCGGCGCACGCTCTGACGGCGGACACCGCGCGGTCAGCGCACGCCAGGGCAGGCCGGAACGAGGTCGCGGCCTCCGAAGAATTCATCGACGAACGCGGTCCAGGCTCGCGCGTTCTCGGCGGGTCCGCACTTGAAGGCGGCCCGTGCGAGCTTGCCGCCGCGCAGCATCGCGGACTGCTCCTTCCAGTAGCGGACCGCGAGCTCGGCCGCGTACTCGTGGACGCCGTTGCCGTTGTTCTGCTGGAACGCGTAGAACGTGCCGCCGCGGACCTTCGTGGTGTTCGGCGCGTACGGCGCGAGACACGCGATCTTGGTCCCGCAGCGCTTCACGATCGCGTCGTAGTCGTTCTGCAGGGTCTTCGCCGACCAGTCGCCATGCGCGAAGTCGTTATTGTGGAAGAGCTCGTGAAACAGCGTGTCCTCGACGCCGGCGGCGCTCGTCATCAACGAGCCCTCGACGTTGTATTCGATCATCCAGCCCATCGCGTACGCGCTCGGCGTGCGCTTCTTGATCGAGCGCACGAAGCGGAATTGCAACGCGCGCCAGCGATAGCTAGGTGCCGGCTGCTTCGCGAACAGCTGCGTGAAGAAGTCATCGATCGAGCGCTTCGCGCTCACCACCCACTGGAGGTGCTGGCGGTAGCGACCGAGCGGCAGCTGCGGGACGAGCCGGATCTTTCCGCGATAGCCGCCATCCATGATCTCCTCGGGCCCGACGCCGGCAACATCACCGGCCTCGCGATACAGCGCGATCGCGAGCGCGCGAGCGCGGGCGTCGTCGACGTAGGCGCTCGTGATCAGGCACTCGATGTCCGTGCACCGCGCGACGCCGGGAAACAGCAGCTTCGCCTCGGCGAGCGTGACCTGGAGGCCCGCGAGAACGGAATGATCGGCCTCGAAGCGCGGCGGCGCCATGGCGATGACGTGCGCGACGCGAGGCGATGCACAGGCCGCGATCATCGCCACCAGGACGGCGCCCACCGAGGTCCGCATCGCCCGAGCATAAGCGATGACTCGCACGATGCACGAACCGCTGATCAGCGAAGCGTGACTGTTCCCTGGGTGGACGTCGTGTTGGAGTCGGTGAGGCTCGGGCTCAGCACGCCGGTCATCGTCGCCGAGCCGCTCTGCGTGTTGATCCGGATGCGACCGACCGCACCGCCGCCACCACCGCCATCGCCGACGCCGGCACCGGCCGAGCCGTCGCGCGCCGAGCCCGCACCGCCCGCGCCTCCGGCCGCCACCGCAGTTGCCGAGCCCGCCGCCGGCACGCGATCGAGCGTCGCGTTCGCGCCACCGCCCGCGTCTCCATCGCCGCCGCCACCACCGCCGCCGTTCACCGCGAGCGTGCCCGACAACTCGACGAGCTTGCCCTCGATCAGGATGGTGCCACCGGCGCCGGCGCCGCCGCCGCCATCGTTGCCGCCCGTGCCGGTCTTGCCGCCGCAGCCGCCGGCGTTGATGCCGCCGGAGATCAGGATGCGGGCGTTCGACACCAGCTGGACCGCGCCACCGCCACCACCACCGGATCCAGAATTCGTACCGCCACTGCCGCCACCGCCGCCGGCACCGCCCTACGGCGACGCGACGATCACGCTGCTGTACGGCGGTGCCGGCGGGGGTGGCGGCAGTGGCGGGACGAATT